>JAUIDW010000454.1 GCA_030428395.1 bacterium
GGACGAGGTCGCCGGCGCAGAGGTGCGCGACCCACTCGTCCAGCGGGCGTCCCCACCAGAATCCGCTGGCCTCGACGGCCACGGCCTCGAGCAGCCCCCGCGCGGTCGGCTCGCCCGCCCGCGCGCGCGCCCAGACGGCCGCGGCGCCGGCGCGGGCGTCGCCGCGCCCGCCGAACAGCCGCGGCACGAGCAGCACGTCGGCCGCCGGCCGCGCGGGGTCCAGCCGCCACGGCGCGGCGCCGCCCGTCGCGAGGACGAGCTCCTCGACGCCGGCGTGCACGCGCAGCGCGAGGTCCGCCGGCGGCGCGCCCTCCTCGCCGAGCGTCGCGTCGACGCGCGCGAGCACCGCCGGCAGCAGGTCGAAGTAGTGGCCGCGCCAGGCGTCGAGGTCGAAGTCCGCGGGCACGGCGACGTCGAAGGCGCCGATCCGCTCGGTGCGCTCGGTCGGTCGCGCGCGGCGCCGCGGCGTCCCGAGGTCGCGCACGGCGCCCTCGCGCGGCTCGCCGCGCACGGACAGGTCGACCTCGAGCTCCGGGCGCCCGCCGCGCAGGCAGCGCAGCACCGGGCGCCAGCCCGGCGCCAGGTCCTCGATCGAGCGCTCGAGCGCGAGCAGGTCGTTCCCGTACCAGACCGTCAGCGGCAGCCCGGGGCGCTCGGGGTCCTCGAAGGTCGCCACCAGCGCGTCGTCGCGGCGGTGGAAGACGCGCTCGGCCACGAGGAAGCCCTCCTCGTTGCGCTCGACGCCCAGCCGCTCCAGCAGCTCGCGGGCGCCCGGCGTGTCGGCGTCGCCGATCCACACGCGCGCCGCGCCGGCGTCGGCCGCCTCGGCCGGGCGCCGGACGAGGACGTCGAGGCCGTGGCGCGCCGCCGCCTCCTCCGCCAGGCGCTCGAGGTGCGCCTCCGCGGCCCGCCGCGCCCCGGTGGCGTCGTGCGGGGGCAGGCACACCTCGAAGCGGCCCGCGAGCAGCAACCCGCGGTACAGGTCGAACCCGTCGCGCGCCGGGCCGGCGCGGCCGCAGGCGCCCAGGACCGTCGCGAGCAGCAGCGCGACGCCCGCGACGGCGGCGGTCCCGCGGCGGGCGGGCCGCGTCCCCGGAGGCGCGTCCACGGGGTGCTTCAGCCCTCTCCGCCGCGCTGCCGCGCGAGCAGCTTCGCGTACTTCAGGAACACGTAGTACGTGGCCAGCACGGCCAGCACGAAGCCGCGCCAGCCGTCGAGGAAGCCGCGCTTCCAGACGTAGAAGGTGAAGAAGCGCGCCGTCGGGCGGACCAGCAGGTCGAACAGCCCGGCGCGCCGCCCGCGGGCGGCCATGCCGTCGGCCATGATCGTCGTGTAGCTCGCGATCGTGGCCAGGTGGTCGTCCATGCTGCGGTAGGGATCGTGCAGCAGCTCGTTGCGCAGGCGCCCCGGGGCGGAGTCCAGCTCGACCCGGTCGTGGGGGTCGTGGCCGCCCCAGCTCCCGCGCCGGCGGTCGAAAAGCCGCAGCGACAGGTCGGGGTACCACGTGCCGTGGCGGATCCAGCGGCCGAGGTAGCGCGAGCAGCGCGGCATCTCCCAGCCGGCGTGGCCGACGAAGCCGGCGTCGCGCAGCGCGCGGATCTCCTCGCGCAGGCCGTCGGAGACGCGCTCGTCCGCGTCGACGCAGAGCACCCACTCGTGGCTCGCCGCGCGCACCGCGAACTCCTTCTGCGCCACGTGGCCGGGCCAGTCGCGCTCGATCACGCGCGCGCCGTGCTCCGCGGCGATCTCGCGCGTGCGGTCGGTCGAGTGCGAGTCGACCACGACGATCTCGTCGCAGAACGACAGCGACTCGAGGCAGCGGCCGATGCGGTCCGCCTCCTGGAACGCCACGATGCAGGCGCTGATCGGCGCGGGGCCGACGTCGGCGCCCCCCGCGCCGCGGCCCTCGCGGCCGGGCATGGCGCGGCGTCGGGCGGCGGGCCCGCTCGCCGGGGCGTTCCCGGGCTCGCTGGCCCGGTCGCTCGCCAGCTCGCGCGCGCCTGCGTCCGTGGAGGCCGCCGCGCGGCTCGCCGGGGCTTCGTTCGAGGCGGCTGCGCTCATCGCGTCCTGCACGTCTGTACTACCTGCCGGGGTCGCCCGCCACCTCCGCCGCCGGATTCCCACCGGCGGTGCCGGCGGGCGTCGCGCGCCCCAGCACGCGGCGGTAGAGGTCGGTGTACGCGGCCACCATGCGGTCGGGCAGGAACGCCTCGGCGACGCGCCGCGGGCCGGCCGCGCCGAGGCGCGCGCGCAGCTCCGCGTCGTCGACCAGGCGCGCGAGCGCGGCGGCCAGCGGCTCGACCGCCGCCGGCGGCACGAGCAGGCCCGTGACGCCGTCGAGCACCGCCTCGCCCAGCCCGCCGACGCCCGAGGCGACGATCGCGCGCCCGTGCCCCATCGCCTCGAGCGCGGCGATGCCCAGGCCCTCGCGGCGCGACGGCATCGCGAACACGTCGGCGGCGGCCAGCAGGTCGGGCACGTCCGCGCGGCTCCCGAGCAGCACCGCCGCCGGGTCGAGGCCGCGCGCGCGCGCCGCCGCCTCGAGCGCGGCGCGCTCGGGCCCGTCGCCGGCGATGCGCAGCACCGCGCGCGGGTCCGCGCCGTCCGCGGGAGCGAACGCGGGCAGGCCGCCGCAGGCCGCGAGCAGGACGTCGAAGCCCTTGCGCGCGTGCAGCGCGCCGACGGCGAGCACGAGCACCTGCCCCTCGCCCACGCCCAGCTCCGCGCGCACGTCCCCGCGGGGCCGCGCGGCCTCGAGGCGGCGGGGGTCGACGGTGCTCCAGATCAGCTCGACGCGCGCCGGGTCGACGCCGCCGGCGCGCAGGCACTCCGCGACCGCCGGCGAGATCGCCGCGGTCCGCGCGAGCAGCGAGCCGTACAGCCAGCGGTTGCGCAGCCCGCGCTTGACCTCGCGGTCCATGCGCCGGGTCGAGACGGCGGGCACCCCGGCGCGGCGCGCGGCCAGCGCGCCGAGCCACGTGGCGCGCCCGGTGTGGCCGTGCACGAGCTCGACCCCGCGCTCGCGGAAGACGCGCGCGAGGCGGCCCACGGCGCGCAGGTCGAGGTCGTTGCGCATGGGCACCTCGGCGTGCTCGAGGCCGCGCGCGCGCGCCTCCGCGGCCGCCCGGCTGCCCGGGGGCACGACCAGCAGGGGCCGGTGGCCGGCGGCGCGCAGCCCCTCGACGAGCAGGAACACCTGGACCTCGCCGCCGGAGAAGCCGGTCTCGGCGTCCACGTGGGCCACCCGCAGGGGCGGCGCGCCGCGGCCCGCGGCGGCAGGCGTCCCCGTCACCGGA
>JAUIDW010000455.1 GCA_030428395.1 bacterium
GTCCGCAGCGCGCACGCGTGGCCAGTACACCGCGACGTCCTCGGGGCGGCCGAGCGCCGCGCGCAGGCGCGCGACGCCGGCGAGGGCGTCGGCCGGCGCGGCCCAGGCGGCGGGCGGGTCGACCAGAAGCATGGCGCGCCGCCGGCCGCAGAAGTCGGCCGCGCGGGCGTGGACGGGCAGCATCTCGACCTCCGCGCCGTCGTCGTCGAGCAGCGGCGGCACGCAGACGAGGTCGCAGCGGTCGTCGCGCTCGAGCGCGTGGAGGCCGCGGCGGTCGCGGGGGCTGCCCACCACGTCGGAGGGCAGCGGCGCGGGGCCGTCGGAGCCGCCGCTGAACGGCGCGCCGGTGCGGTCGCCCCCCGTCGGGACGCCGGACAGCGTGGCCACGCGCGCCAGGCGGGACTCCGCCGCGAGCACCGCGGTGGCGCAGCGCAGGTCGGAGGGGTCGGCCGAGAGGTCGGCGAACGACTCCTGCTCGGCGGTGGCCGTGTCCACCAGGTGGAGGTCGAAGCGCGGCGCGCCCGCGGCCGCGGGGTGCTGCAGCAGGGAGACCCGCAAGGCGTCGCCCCAGACCCCCGGCGAGGACGCCTCGAGCCGCAGCTCGCCCGCGTCGCCGAGCGCCACCGCGGCCGGCCGCGCGCCCCCGGGCCCGCCGGCGGACCCGGGGGGCCCGGCGGGCCCGCGCACCGCGCGGACCACGCGCGCCTCCGCCCCGCCGTTCGCGAAGTACGCGGCCACGGCCGGGGCGAGCCAGCTCGCGTCCCAGGCCGCGCCGAAGGTGCGCTCGAACTCGGCCGCGCTGGTGACGCGGACCGGGCGGTCCACGGGGCCGCGCCGGGCGCGGCCGACGAAGGCGGTGACCGCCGTGGGCGCCCCGGTGACGGCCGGCGGCGCTCCCTGGACCTCGCGGACGTAGACCCCGGGCAGGTTGGGACGCGGCATCGGGCTCCTCCTGGACGGCGGCTCGCCGCCCGCTCCCATGATGCCGCCGCGGGGCGCGCGGGCCACCCCGGAACCGCGCCGCGCCCGCGCCGGACGGTCGGCGGGCCAGGAGCCGTCCCCTCGCCGCACCACGGGGCGGGCCGGATCGCCTACGATCGTGCTTTCGCCTCCGGCCGGCCGGCACGTCCGTCGCGCCGCTCCTCCCCCCCTCCCCCGGACCCATGACGAAGATCCCCGCGCTCGCCCTCGGCCTCGCCCTCCTCTCCGCCCCCGCCCTCGCCGACCTCACCACGGTCGGCCCGGTGCTCGACAACACCCTGTACGAGAACGCGACCGGCGCCCTGAGCAACGCGAAGGGCCCCGAGTTCTACGTCGGGCGCGCGAACAGCGGCCTGCGCCGGCGCGGCCTGGTGGCCTTCGACCTGAGCGCGATCCCGCCGGGCTCGACCGTGCAGTCGGTCAGCCTGTCGATGTTCTGCACCGGCCAGGGGCTGAACGACGCCGGCAACTTCCGCGTCATCGGGCTGCACCGCGCCGGCCAGCCCTGGGGCGAGGGCACGTCCAACGCGTTCGTCCCCGGCGGCTCGGGCGCCCCCTCCACCCCGGGCGACGCGACGTGGATCCACACGTACTACAGCGGCTCGACCTGGCTCAACCCGGGCGGCGACTTCGCCCCGTTCCCCAGCGCCACGGCCAGCGTCGGCGGCGTCGGCGGCTACACGTGGGTCTCCAACCCGACGCTGATCGCGGACGTCCAGGGCTGGGTCGACAACCCGGCGACCAACGCGGGCTGGCTCGTGCTGGGCGACGAGAGCACCACCGGCACGGGCCGGGGCTTCGCCACGCGCGAGGGCTCGAGCTCGCCGTCGCTGTCGATCTTCTTCACGCCGCCGACCGTGACGACGTACTGCACGGGCAAGACGAACTCGCTGGCCTGCGTGCCGTTCGTGACCTACATCGGCGGCGCCACCGCGACGGGGACGGCGCCGTTCCAGCTGACGATGAACGACTCGATCCCCGGCGAGGCGGGGTTCGTCATCTACAGCTTCAAGAAGGCCAACCTGAACTTCCACGCGGGCAAGCTCTGCGTGAAGTCCCCCTTCGAGCGCACCGGCGCCAAGAACCCGAAGAACCCCGGCGGCGGCTGCTCCGGGTGGGTCCTGCGCCGCAACTTCAACAACACGATCCAGTCGGGCTCGGACCCGCTGCTGACCCCCGGTCAGGTCGTGCGCGCGCAGTGGTTCAACCGCGACCCCGCCGACCCCGCGGGCTTCGGCGACTCCCTGTCGGACGGGATCGAGTTCACCATCGCGCCCTGACGCGGCAACGAGCGGGCCGGGACCGTCGGCGGACGGCCCCGGCCCTGGATGCGCCCGAGAGAGCGGAGGGCGCATGGACGCCGAGAGGCTAGAGGTCGACGAGAGGCCGCTGGTCGTGGACCTTCCGCAGCGGGTGCTCGAACGTCGCCAGGTTCACCACGACGATCGTGTCGCGCGTGGCGAAGGGCTGGCCGTCCGGGTTGGTCCCCTGCAGCTGGAGGGTCAGCGGCGCGGTGTCACCGACCGCCCGCAGGCCCATCACGTCGATGGCCTCGTCGACGTCGAAGGTGAGGACGAGGTCCTGGTAGCCGTCGGGGTCGAGGCTTCCGCAGGGCGACCCGTCGACGGGCCGTCCGACGTCGGCAACCGTGCCCCACATGGGCTCGCAGTTGTGGCCGACGCCGTCGGCGCGGCACAGGCCGAGCTCCTGGGAGGCGCCGGCGAAGAAGCCTTCCTCACCGAAGAGCACGACGGAGAACGTCCCGTGCTTCCGCGTGGAGAACATGTTCGGGCAGTTGCCCGGCATGATGTCCATCGTGACGATGTCGTAGAACGACGGGCCGACCAGCGTGATCGTCTGCATGTCGCTGACGATGTGGCCGCACATGTCCTCCACGAACCAGGTGCGCTCGACGATCTCCTCGATACCCGTCGGCGGGTACCCGGGCGTCACCACGTCTTCGTAGGTGACCAGCGGGTCGGGGTCGCGCAGGTCGATCCCGATGGCCTCACCGGTCTGGGCCGGGTCGGTCTGGAACGGCCAGCCGCCGTCCCAGGCCAGGATCAGGTCGCCCGGACGGAAAATGTCCGGCGGCGTCTGGTCCCGGAACACCACGGCCGTCGTGTCGGTGTCGGTCTGCCCGCTGGGATCGGTGACGGTCAGCCGGATGGCGCCGCACTCGACCGAGCAGGCCGCACCCATGTCGACGAACAGCGTCGGCGTCGGGCTGGTCGGGTCGTCGAACCAGGAGTTCGGGTTGTCGTCCTCCCAGAGGTAGGTGAGCGGATCCTGCTCCGGGTCGTACGAGGCC
>JAUIDW010000456.1 GCA_030428395.1 bacterium
CCGGACTGCCGGTTGCACAGCGGCTGGCGGTGGAAGGCTATCTGGCCGTGCTGGGCCGGCTGCAGCGCGCCGGCGGCGCGCCGCGCGGGCTGGATCCGGTGGCCGAAGCCTTCCGGGTGGCGGAAGCCGCGCGTGCGCGCGGCGTCGACACGGCGCTGTCGGAGGCCGAAGCGCGCGCGACGGTCGGCGACCCCGTGCTGGCCGATCTGGTGCGGCGCGAGCAGGACGCGCTGGTCGCCGCGAACGCGGCCCTGGCGCGCGAGCAGACGGCGCGCGAGGAGACCCGCGCGGCCCTCGACGACGAGCGCGCGGCGCGCGCGGACGCCGCGCTGGCCCGCGACGAGGCGACCGCGCGCCTGGAGGAGACCGAGGCCGTGCTGGCCTTCGTGGTCTCGCTGTTCGAGGCGGCCACGCCCGAGGCGACGCGCGGCCAGGAGCGCTCGGCCCGCGACGTGGTCGACGCCGGTGCGCGGCGCGTGCGCACGGCGCTGCGCGACCGCCCGCGGACGCGCGCGCGCCTGCTGCAGACCATCGCGCAGGTCTACGTCGAGCTGCAGGAGTACGGGCGCGCCCGCCCGCTGCTCGAGGAGGCCGCCGGGATGTGGCGCGGCCACGACGACCGCGACGCGCAGGCGCACCTCGCCGCGACGCTGGCGAGCCTCGGCGACGCGCTCGCGTGGAGCGGCGAGCTCGACGCGGCCGAGCGCACGCTCGAGGAGTCCCTGGAGCTGGGCCGCGCGGCGCTCGGCCCCGACGACCCGCGGCTCTTCGGGCCGCTGCGCGCGCTGGCCGACACGCTGATGCTGCGCAACCACGTCGAGGAGGCGCTGCCGCTGCGCGAGGAGGCGCTCGCGCTGGTCCGGGCGGACCCCGGCGCGACTCCCAAGGACCTCGCGATCGCCCTGGGCGCGCTGGGCAGCTGCCACCAGCAGCTCCAGGAGCCGGAGCTCGCCGACGGGCCCCTGACCGAGTCGCTCGAGATCTTCCGCCGCGACGTCGGCGGCCCCGACCCTGGGTACGCCTCGACGCTGTCCAACCTGGGGTCCCTGCGCCTGGACCAGGGGCGCTTCGAGGAGGCGGAGGAGCTCTTCGAGGAGGCCCTGGTGATGTTCCTCGCGCTGTTCGGCGACGAGCAGAACCACAACGCCGTCACGGCGCGCGCGAACCTGGGCGCGGTGAAGCTGCGCCGCGGGCGCGAGACCGGCGACGCCGCGCTGCTCGAGGAGGCGCTGGAGATCACTCGCGCGGCCGTCGAGGGCTTCGGCGAGGTCCTCGCGCCGGAGCACCCCCGCACGCTCGTCGTGCGCTCGTCCGAGGCCCTGATCCTGCTCGACCTCGAGCGCCCCGCGGACGCCCGCGCGGTCTACGACGAGCTGATCCCGCTGTACCGCGCCTCCTTCGGCGAGGGCGACATCTACACCGCCAGCGGCCACCTGTGGCGCGCGGAGTGCCACACGCGCCTGGGCGACCCCGAGGCGGCGGCCGACGACCTCGCGCGCGCCCTGTCGATCATGGAGCCCCTGAGCAACTTCGACCCGATGAAGGTCCACGCCCATTACCTCATGGGGCGGGCGCAGCTGGCGCTGGGCGAGCGCGAGGAGGCGGAGGAGCAGTTCCGCCGCGGCCTCGCCTTCGAGGACGTCGTCCCCGACGCGCGGCACCTCCAGGCCATCCGCGAGGAGCTCGCGCGCCTGGAGGCCGTCGACTAGCTAGTCGCCGCCGACCGGGACGAACCCAGGCGGCGTGCCCTCGTAACCCTCGAGGGAGATCCGCGCGGTCAGGCTCATCGGCCCGACGGGCACCTCGCCCTCGACCATGAGCAGCACGCCGGTCTTCACGTCGACCCAGACGTCGATTCGGCCGCCCACGCCGAACAGGCCCTCGAAGTCGTCCTCGGCGTTGTGCGAGCCGGGGACGGGCGCCACGGAGAAGCGGATGTTGACCGCGTCGAACTTGCCGGCGGGCAGGTCCAGCACCTTGCGATCGGCGCGGCGGATCGTGACCGCCCAGAGGTCGCGCTTGTCGATCAGCGAGAACTGGAGCTCGTCCAGCCCGTTGCGCACCAGCGTGCGGGGCAGGTAGAGGGACGTCGCCATGTCCACGATCTCCGCGGGGATCTCGAAGACGCGCGGGTCCTTCCACACGAGGTGCTCGGGGCGGTCGCACTTCTTGCAGTGCCGCTCGTCGCCCCAGGGCAGCGTCGAGGCGACGAAGTGCTCGCGCCGCTCGCAGCCCTTGCAGTGGCCGGTCGAGCGGTAGTCCGCCGTCGGCTTCCCGTCGCGCACGCCGAGCAGCAGCTCGCGGCGGCGTTCCTTCGAGCCCGTCTGGCGCAGCCGCGTCACGATCGCGGGCCACGCCTCGGGCAGGTGGCGCGTGTGCACCTCGTGGTGCTCCCGGATGCCGAGGTAGCTGCCGTCGACCGTCGAGCGGATCCAGGCGACCTCGCCCTGGGCCTCGCCCGCCCCCTGCGCCAGCAGCGGGCTCTTGCGGTGCGGCTCCACGCCGGCCTCGAGCGTCATGCGCCCCACCGCGGCGTCGGTCACGCCGAGGCCGACGGTCACCTCGAACTCGAGGCGCTCGGCGCGCGGGATGCAGGCGAACAGCGCCGGCGCGCCGCGCTCGACGCAGAGCGTGCCGGGCACCTGCGGAGGGTCGCCGGGCGCGGGGGCGACGGCGAGCGCGAGCAGCAGGGCGAGCGGGGTCATGACGTGTGGGGGTTCCCGGCGGGCTGGAGCGGCGCGGAGGAGCTGCGCGCGGCGATGCGGCGGTCGGCTTCCTCGATGGCGACGTCGGCGGTCGAGCGCTCCTCCGCGAGGGCCCGCGCCAGCAGCCGGTCGGTGACGGCGCCGATGCGGCGCCCGATGGCCTCGACGGGGATCCGCTCCCCCTGCATATGGAAGGTCGCTCCGCGAATCAAAGCCCCCGAGTTGATGACGAAGTCGGGAACGTACAGGACGCCCCGCTCGCGCAGGCGCTCGGCCTGGTCCAGGCGCGCGAGCTGGTTGTTCGCCGCCCCCGCGATGGCGCGGCACTGCAGGCGCTGGACCGTCAGGTCGTGGAGGATCCCCCCGAGCGCGCAGGGGGCGAAGACGTCGCAGGGCGGGTCGAACTCGGTCGAGGGCGCCAGCAGCTCGAAGTCGAGCTCCGCCGCGAGCGCCTGCGCGCGGTCCGCGTCGATGTCGGTCGCCAGGACGCGCGCGCCGCGCTCGACGAGCGAGCGCACGAGGCGCCCGCCCACGTCGCCGAGCCCCTGCACCACGACGGTGCGCCGCTCCCAGTCGG
>JAUIDW010000070.1 GCA_030428395.1 bacterium
GCGCAGCAGCGTCGCGTCGTCCACCGCGCGCAGCCAGTCGAGCAGCGCGGTCTGCGCGGAGACGAGGCGCACGAGGTCCTCCGGCTCGCCCGGCTCCTGCTCGCCCGCCGCGCCGAGGCGCGCGTCGAGCTCCGCCCGCCTGCGCGCCAGCTCGTCGGCGCCGCGCACGAAGCGCTCGAGCCGGTCCAGGGCCTCCGGGTCGCTCGCCCCAGCTGGCGCCGCGGAGGCGGCGAACCCCGCGCGCTCGCGCAGCGCCTCCGCCCGGCGCTCCGCCTGCTCGCGCTTCCCGGCCAGGTCGGCCGCGCGGTTCTCCAGCTCGCGCAGGTCGTCGACGCGCTCGGAGAGCTCCTCGAGCGCGCGCTCGCGCTCGTCGGCGTCCCCGTCGGGGCCCTCGCCCCCGAGCTCCTCGCGCAGCGCCGCTGCCCGGTCGCGCGCCGTCCGCAGGTCGTCCTCGGTGCGGGCCACGTGGCCGTCGAGGTCCCGCAGGCGCTCGACCTCGCCGCCGGCGAGGCGCTCCATGTCCGGCGGGAAGCCCGCGAGGCGCTCCTCGGCGGCGCGCACCTTCGCGCGCGCCTCGGCGAGGTCGAGCGCGTTCGAGACGCGCCGCCGCTCCTGGTCCGCCCCGCGCGCCTGCGCGAGCTGGCGCTCGAGCTCCGGCCGGTCGCGCAGCTCGCGCGCGAGCGCGGCGTGCGCCACCTGGCGCTTGCGCAGCTCGGCGCGCGCCTCGCGGAGCGCGCGCGCCTCGGCCTGGCCCTGGCGCGCCCCGAACCGGAACACGTCGCGCACCGCGCCGAGGTCGTAGCCCCCCAGCATCTCGCGCGCGATGGCCTCGGCCAGCTCGCGGTCCTTGGCGTCCGGCTCCCCGTCCTCGACGGAGAGCAGGTCCTCGGCCCCGATCGCGAAGCAGCGCGCCAGGTGCTCGCCGGGGACCGCCGGCGGCTCGGCCTCGGCGCCGTCGCGCTGCCACACGACGCGGCCGTCGTCGTGCTCGACCGTCCACGCCTCGTCGTCGCGCGACCAGCGCGCGCGCACCGACAGCGGGCGCACGGGGTCGAGCCGCGGCCACAGCAGCGCGCGCACGGCGCGGGCCAGCGACGACTTCCCCGAGGCGTTCGGACCCGAGACGACGGTGAGCCCGGGGCCCGGCTCGATGCCGAAGGGCTCGTCGATGCCCGGCGAGCGCAGCAGGCGCACGTGCTCGAGCTTCACGAGCGCGCCTCCGCCTGCACGAGCAGCTCCTCGAGCGCCTTCTCGGCCGCCGCGGCGAGCGTCGCCCGCAGCTCGTCGTCGCCGAGCTCGCCGGGCCGCAGGTCCAGCCAGTGCCGCTCGTTCTCGCAGCGCCGCAGCGAGTCGCGCGCGGCCGCGAGCAGGTCGGCGGCCTCGTCCGCGCGGCCCGCGTCGCCGCGCAGCGCCAGCAGGCGCCGCGCGAGCA
Organism: bacterium; assembly: GCA_030428395.1. Classification (GTDB taxonomy): domain Bacteria; phylum Planctomycetota; class UBA1135; order UBA1135; genus JAUIDW01. The sequence continues at coordinate 1,433 of JAUIDW010000070.1, forward strand.
GCCCCGGCGCGGTGTCGTCGCGCGCGAGCGCCTCGAGGTCGGCGTCCACGCCCCAGGCGGGCACCAGGCGCTCGACGAAGAGCACCGTGTCCCCCACCTCGCGCCGCAGCGACGCGTCGGTGGCGCGCACGTGCTCGCGCAGCTGCGCGGCGAAGCGCGTGCGCCCGACGAGGTGCACCCGGCACCCCAGCAGGCGCGTCTCCTCCAGCTCGCCGCCCAGCCGCTCGGCCAGCCCGAGCAGCGCGCGCGTGAGGGCGCCCTCGAGGTCGTGCGGCGACGTCCACTTGCCGACGTCGACGTCGAGCCGCTCCCAGCGCAGCGGGGCGAGCGGGAGGTGCTCGCAGGTGAAGCGGCCGTCCGCGGCCCGCAGCAGCCAGGGTCCGTGGGCGCCGCGCTCGGAGGGGTCGAGCGGCGCGAGCGAGCCCAGGTAGCCCAGCGGGCGGCCGTCGGGACCCGTCTGCAGCGACGGCGCGTGGACGTGGCCGAGCAGCCAGGCGTCGACGGGAGCGCGCGCGAGCTCGGTCCGCGCGACGGGCGCGTAGGGGCTCGCGCTGGCGTCGAGGTCGGCGTGCAGCAGACCGACGCGCAGGGCGCCGGTCGCCGGCGGCAGGTCGAGGTCGCGCAGCGGGCTGCGCGCGACGCGGCGCTCGGGGAAGGACCAGCCGAGCAGCTCGAGCGCCTCGCCGATCCGCGCCGTCTCCCACGTCCCGCCGCGCCCGAGCAGGTGGAAGCCGTCGATCTCGCGCGCGAGCCGGGGGAGCGCCTCGACGTCGTGGTTGCCGGCCACCGCATACACGCCGACGCCCGCGTCGACGAGCCGGCGCACGCCCTTCTCGAGCGGGTGGTACGCCTCGAACCAGTGGTTGTCGGACTCGACGACGTCGCCGGTCAGCAGGACGCAGGCGACGCGCCGCTCGAGCGCGAGGTTCACGGCGCGGCCCCAGGCGGCGGCGGGGGTGAGCTCCTCGGGCGGCACCCCGAGCTCGGCGAGGTCCGCGGGGAGCCCCGCCGGCCGCCGGCCGAGGTGCACGTCCCCGATGGCGAAGAGCGAGAGATCCATGCCTTCCGGCCGGACGGTCCGGCCGGGTCCAGTTTCGTCGCTCCCGGCGGTCGATCAAGCGCGGCCGGCGTCGCCGCGCCCCGCCGGCTCAGGGCGCGGTCGCGGCGCGCGGCTGGGCGCGGTACTTGTCGAACGTCAGCACGCCCTGGAGGCGCTCCGCCGGGACGTCGGCGCGGGCGATCACGCTGGCGCGGCCCTCCTCGAAGCTGACCGCGGCGACGCGGACGCCGTCCACGTCCATCAGGAGCTCGTGCAGCTTGACCGGGCAGCCGTTGCAGCACATGCCCTCGACGTCGAAGGCGTGGACCACCTCGCCGTCGGCCGGGGCGGAGCCCAGCACCTCGGGGATCACGGTGTGGACGACCTCGGGCTCGGTCGGGGGCTCGTAGGTGGGGTCGTCGGTGCGGCGGGCCACCCAGAGGGCGCCGGCCGCGGCCACGAGCACGAGGAGCAGCAGGAAGGGCTTCACGCCGGCATCCTAGCCCGGGCCCGGCGGGCCTCCACCCGGCCCGTGGGCGGGGTGGGCACGAGCCGGGCCGCCCTCCGGGACCTCCACGGGGCCACCGGCCGCGGGCAGCCGGACCGACGAGCCCCTCCGGTGGATCCGGCCGGTGGAACCGTCCCGTGGGCCGGGCAAGCGGCCGGGACGGGACCGGGCGGGCGTCCTAGCCGCTGGTGCCGGTGCCGTCGGGCCTGGAGAGGGGCTCGATGGGCGTCGGGCGGCCGTTCCGGTCGGGGAGGATCCGGCCGTCGCCGCTCGGCTCCCGGGTGGGCTCCTCCGCCTCCGCGGTCGGGAGCCGGACGCCCTGGTTGACCAGGTGGTCGGTCAGCAGCGGCGAGCGGTCGCAGTGCACCAGCAGCGCCAGATAACCCCCATCCACGCCCAATTTGGCCGCCAGATCGGGGATGGTCCCCTCGGACGGGAAGCGGTTGCCCGCCTCCATCTCACGCACGAACGTGTAGGAAAGGCCCAGCTCGCGCGCGAACTCGGCGCGGCTCCGTCCTCCACGCTTCTCGAGGAGCAGTTCTCCGAATCGACGCATGGTTGTTCTCACCCCGGATCAGGAACGCCAACCGTCGCAATCCGGGGCGCCGAAACCGCGCGGACTTGGGACAGGCTGACCCAAGTCTTGATATCGCAAGAGCTTATGGTCAGGGGGCGCCACGGGGGGACTTCCCCGCCGCTTGCCCCTCCGGACCGGCGGACGGACAATCCCCGCCCCCATGACGCCGCCCGACCCCGTCGCCGCCTCCTTCGAGGAGGCCGCCCGCACCCTCGAGGCCTTCCGCCAGTCCCCCGACGGCCTGCCCGCCGTCCAGCGCTTCGTCGAGGCCGCCGCCGAGGCCTTCGGGCGCGGGGGCAAGATGCTCGCCTGCGGCAACGGCGGGAGCATGTGCGACGCCATGCACTTCGTCGAGGAGTGGACCGGGCGCTTCCGCGGCGACCGCGCCGCGCTGCCGGCCGTGGCGTTCTCCGACCCCAGCCAGCTCTCCTGCATCGCCAACGACTTCGGCTACGACGAGGTGTTCGCGCGCCAGGTCGAGGCGGTCGGGCGGGAGGGCGACCTGCTGCTCGCGATCTCGACCAGCGGCAACTCGCCCAACGTCCTGCGCGCCGTCGAGGTCGCCCGCGAGCGCGGGATCGTCACCGTGGGCTTGCTGGGGAAGGGCGGCGGGAAGCTGCGCGAGCGCGTCGACGTCCCCATCGTCGTGCCCCTGGCCACGACCTCCGACCGCATCCAGGAGGTCCACATCAAGGTGATCCACATCGCCATCGAGGCGGTGGAGCGCCGGGTCTTCCCGGAGAACTACGCGGGCTGAGGGCGCATGGCGGAGGTCTCCTACGCCTACGCGCTGGAAGTCTGGAAGTGCGAGGAGGAGAACGCGCGCCGCCTCGCGTCGAAGAAGGCGCTCGTCGCCGGCCTGCCCGGCGGCATCCTCGCCATCGTCGGCCTGACCGGGGACCAGGGGCGCGCGGTCGTCGCCGCCATGGCCGGCACGTCGCTGCCGGCCTGGCTGTCCGCGCTGTTCTTCGCCCTGGGGCTCTTCAGCCTGGTCCGCTCGGTGTTCCGCGCCCTCGGCGTGCGGCCCGCGGGCACCCCGGCCGAGCCCGCCGCCACGATCGGCCTGCACCCGGTGGACGACGAGGACCTCGCCCACCTGGTGGCCGCGGACCAGGACGAGGTGCGCCTCGAGGCCGCCGTGCGCCTGTTCGCGGCCGCCGGCCGCCTGCGGGAGGTCAACCAGGCCCTCTCCGAGGCGCTGCAGCGCGCGCTCGAGTGGTTGCTGGCGGGGATCCTCTTCCTGGTGGCCGCCTTCGTGTTCTACGTTTTCGTCTAGCGCCCCGCCCCGCGGGGCCCGCGATGAGCGACACGCCCCACGAAGCCGTCCCCGGGACGCCGCCCCCGCCGCCCGACGCGCCGCCGCCGGCCGAGACCCCGACCGAGCGGGTCCGCCAGCTGCGCGACCGCCTCCGCGTCGCCTACGCCCGCGCCGCCGCCGAGCGCCAGGAACAGGTCGCCTCCCGCGCGACCCCCCTGTCCCTGGTCGGCCTGCGCATCGGCTGAGCGGTTGCGAGCCTAGACCCGTCGCGTTCCCGCGGTCTCGAGGTGGCCGCCCACGTGGCCGATCACGAGGTTCTGCCGCCCCTCCTGCCCGCGAATACAGAAGTGGATCCTCAGGAGTTCGTCGTCGACGCCACGCCCTTCCTTGAAGTGGGCCTCGCATCGGACCGTCTCGCCGTCCACCACGACGTCTCGCTGCCGCATCATGCTCTCGTTCTTGCGAGTCGTTCCCTTCTCGACGGGGGCGAGCTGAAAGCCGCTCTGTTCTGCCAGGGTCGTGAGCGTAGCCCCCGTTGCTCCGGAGCGAATCGCGTCGAGGTACTCCCCGGAAGCAAAGCCGAGGATCTCCAAGACCCGCTGAGGTTGGCCATAAGTGCACCTACCGGCCTTTTTCGTGCTCGCGTCCGTGAATACGAGGCGGCCATCGAACCAACTCGAATCCTGAGCAAGCCGAACGGCCTCCAGAACGCTCCTCACCTGCCGAACCGAACGGAGGACGTTCCAGTCCAGCCGACCCGATGCCCCGCTCGACTTGCGAGCCGCTTGCCGCGCGTGAAGAGTCGACACGAGATTCGCCTTCTCTTGCCGCTCCTTGGCCAGCTCGTCCTCGAGCTCCTGCACCCGCTCCTCCATGTCGACGAGCTGAGCGAACAGCTCGTTCTCCCGCTCCTGGGCCCCGAGCGCTACAAGCTCACCGCGCTTCCGCTTGAGCTCGGTCTTCCGGCGAGAGATGGCGTCGTATGACGTGATCCGCCCTGGGTCGTGCAGGATGGACCGGGCTGCGACGCGCTCGAGGAGGTCCTGCGCCAGGGAGCGCTCGTTGTCGTACATGTCCGACCGAATCGACTTGCGCCGTTCCTTGAGCTCGTTCGCCAGGGAGCCTCGCTCGATCGGCCAGTAGATCGCGAAGTCGTCCTCGATGTCGTACCGGAGGCTCGAGTCGAACCTGCTGTTGAACCGCTCCACGTCTTGCTCTCGGGGTAGAGCCACCAGCGCGGCGCTCCCTGCGAGCCCCCGGCTCACGGCGAAGTACTTCGAGTGGAGACGTGGGGGGAACGCCTGCTTGAGCGCCTTGGGTCCCGCCAGGACGACGGGCAAGCCCCGCTCCGGGTCCGCCAGCAAACCTCGGAGTCGAGCGAACTGCCGCCAGTCCGAGAAGAACTGACCGAGGGTCAGTCCCGTGCGCTCGGCACGCCAGGCACCGAGCAGGTCCCAGACGATCCTCGGACTCGAGACCTGAAAGTCGTAGGGCCGCGCACCGCCATCCAGGGCCGACACGTCGAGCCGCACGCCTACACGGAGGGAAGCGTCTTCGTTCTGGCGACACACCACATCGAGGCGCCACACGAGCCGTTCGTCCTCCCGACCAGGGTGCATCAGATGAAACGCCCACTCCGTGCGGGGACCTTCTTCGAGCGCCCAGCGGACATCCAGGTCTTCCTCTCCTTGAAGGTCGACCACACCGGCGCCCCACAGGGCGTTCAGTTCCTCGGCCGGTGGCAGGTTCCTCCCTTCGTTCATCGAGCTCAGAGAACTCCTCACGAGCTCCCAGCAGTCCCTTGCGGTCGGATGTCGATCCGCAGCAGGGCCGAAGAGATCAAGGGCGACCGAGTACTTCAGGACCATTCACCACCTCCCGTTTGCCGCAGGCTAGCGAGAGACCAGCAGCGCTCAAGTTGCCTGTCAGGCGCGCTCCCCTCGGCGACCCGCTCGAGCGAGAGGACCACGATCATCCCGAACCCGGGACTCGCCCCAGCCAGGGCCGCGGGTCAGATCGAGTCCAGGCCCCAGGCGAACGGGGCGAGGGGGAGGTCGGGCAGCTCGAGGCCCGTGGCGCGCTCGACGCGCTCGACGTGGAAGCGGTCGCCGCGGGCGGCGAAGAGCAGGTGGAGCAGCTCGACGCGCGGCACGGTGACGCTCGCCTCCGGGCCGGCGATGCGGATGCCCGGCGCGTCGTCGTCCGCGGCCTGGGGGCCGACCTCGGCGTCCGTCCCGACCTCGCGCAGGAGCTCGGCGGTGCGCTCCAGGTCGAGCACCTTGCCCAGGCCGAGGATGCCCTCGAGCGCGGCGCAGTCGAGGCGCTCGAGCTCGGCGTGGAGCCCCTGCGCGTCGACGGGCGTCATCAGGAAGACGTCGCCCGGCTCCTTGCGGAGCATCTCGCGCTCCATGTGCGTGCGCACCAGGCCGAGCACGACCTCCGGGGAGCCGGCCCACTCGTGCACGACGTGGCGCAGGTCCTCGCCGCGGCCCATGCAGGCGTAGCCGACCGGGCTGCCGCCGCTCTCCGCGACGAGCACCTCGACGCCCGGCGAGGCGAGCAGCAGCTCGGTCTCGGCCGGCGAGCGGTTCACGCGGTTCGCGTGGCCCGTGTACAGCGCGTGGATGGCGCCGGAGTCGCCCTCCTGCGCCACGCGGACCGACTCGCACCGCGGCAGGCTGGAGCGCTTGTCGGCGGGGATCGAGAAGTCGACCTCGAGGCCCATCGGGCGCCACCCGCGCGCCACGTAGAACGCGGGCTCGTCGGCCCAGAGCAGCGCGAAGTGGCAGCCCTCCTCGGCCAGCCGTTCCTCGGCGTCGAGCAGCAGGCGCGTCGCGAGGCCGCGGCGGCGGAAGGCGGGGTCGGTGGCGACCGAGCCGATGAGGCCGCCGCGCACGCGGAGGTCGCCGACGACGAACTCGCGCACGAGCGTCGTGCAGGCGGAGCGCACGTCGCCCTCCTCCTCGAGCGCGACGACGTCCCCGGTCGCCGCGGCGCCGAACACCAGCGGGTACTCGGGCGTCAGGGCGCTCCCGTTCCGCAGCACGCTCTCCATCAGGGAGACGGCGCGCTCGCGCGTGTCCTGCTTCCCGCTCACGCCGGCGGGGCCCCCGCGTCGCCGCGCTGCAGGCGCTCCCGGTAGGCGGCGAGCAGCTCTTCCCGCAGGGTCAGCGCGTCCTCGAGCGAGGCGCGCGCGGTCTCGACGGCCCCGGCCAGCTCGGCGGGACCCTGCACGGCGCGCGCGGCGCGGTCGAGCTCCTGGGCGCGGCCGGCGAGCCCCTCGAGCAGGGCCTCGAAGCGGCCGGCCTCGGGGCCGGCGACGCGCGGCGCGCGCGCGGCCGATCCCAGGGGGCCGAGCGGTCCGAGCGAGCTCCCGGGCTCGATCGAGGCGCGACGTCCGGGCTGCAGCGGTGCGGGTTCGGTTCCCATGGCGTCACCTCAGGAAGTTCAGCAGGCTCGTCTGCAGGAGACGGACGCCGCTCGCCTGGGTGGTCTCCAGGGCTTGCTGGGCCTGGGCCATGTCGAGCACGACCTGGCTCACATCGGCATCCCGCCGCTCGGAGATGAGGCCCTCCAGCTGGAGATTCGAGTCCAGGAGGCGCTCCTCCAGCCCCGTCATGCGGGCGCTGCGGGCCCCCAGGACGCCCAGGCCGCGCAGGACGTGGTCGTGGTTGCGGTCCAGCTCGACCAGGCGCTCCCGGAGCCGGGCCTGCACCTGGTCCGAGGGCAGCCCGTCGGCGTTGCGCAGGTCGTCGGCGATGCCCTGGAGCGTGTCGAACAGGTTGACCGTGCCGCCGAACTGGACGAGCTCCGTGCCGGCCCGGTGGATGCCGCGCGCGTCCACGTTCAGGACCGTGCCGGTGGACGGGTCGGTCAGCTGCTGGTCCGCGCTGGCGAAGTCGATCGGGACGAAGGTCGAGCCGTCGATCGACATCGAGCCGTCGGCGAACACGGCGCTGGTCGACGACGTGCCGTCGTAGGCCGTGAAGTCGAGGTGCAGCTCGGCGCCGGACTCGTCGACGAGCGTGAAGTCGGCGGCCGACGGGTCGGTCGGGTCCGGCAGGGCGACCGGGACGCCGTTGCCGAGCTGGGCGGTGCCCGCCGCGGCGTCGATCGTGACCGTGTGCGCGCCGAGGATCGTGTCGCCCGCGCCGACGAGGGCCAGGCCCGAGCCCAGCGTGCCCGTCGTGGCGTCGTGGCGCAGCACGAGGTCGACGTACCCCGAACCCTGGTCGGGCGACGTGCCGGAGGCCGCGCCCGTCGAGCCCGCGAACACCGTCGCCCCCGGGTCGCGCGCGGCGAAGATCCGATCGCCCGGCACGGTGGCGTCGACCTGGGAGTCGACCCCGACCGTCAGGCGCAGGGACTCGTCGTTGCCGGCGTAGCGCACCGCCGCTCCGTCGGCGAACGGCCGCACGCCGCCGGTCCCGGCGAAGAGGTACTGGTCGCCGAGTTGCTGGTTCGCGGCCTCGAGGACGCGCTGGCGGATCTCGTCGATCTCCGCGGCGATCGAGGCGCGGTCGGAGTCGTTCAGCGTGCCGTTCAGACCCGACAGCAGCAGCTCGCGGGCGCGCGTGACCTGCTCGCTGACGCCCTGCGCGGAGCCCGCGGCGGCGTCCAGGATCGTGCGCGCGTCGTTCACGGCGGACGCGAAGCGCTCGCCGCGCGCCTGCTGGCGCTGGAACGACGCCGCGGCCGCGAAGTCCACCGGGTCGTCGGACGGGCGCAGCAGGCGCCGGCCGGTGGCGAGTTGCTCCTGGGCGCGCACCGAGCTGCGCTGGCCCTCGAGCAGGCCCATGCGGACGAGGTTGAAGATCGAGCTCTGGGTCGGTCGGATCGTCATGGTCGGGCTCCCTAGACGAGGGAGAGCAGCTCGTTGGTCACGTCGCTGATGACGCGGATGTACTGCGACGCGGCGCTGAAGGCCTGCTCGTACTCGAGCATGTTCACGAGCTCCTCGTCGATGTTGACGCCGCTGAGCTGGTCGCGGCGCGCCTGCAGTCCGTCGAGCAGGAGGCCCTCGGTCTCCATCGCGCTCTCTGCGCCCTGCACCTCGAAGCCGACGTCGCTGGCGAGCGCGCCGTACTGCTCGCCCAGCGTGCGCCCGTCGAGCGAGGCCAGCCCGCGGTCCGCCAGGGCCAGCAGGTCGAGGATCCCGGTGCCGCCGCCCGGCGAGCCCGTGATCGAGCCCGACAGCTTGCCCGGGTCGTCCAGCAGGTCGGCGCGCAGGCCGATGGACCCGGCGTCGGTGCCGGTGAAGAACGAGTTCACGCCCAGCGCGGCCAGCACGTCGGACGTGTCCGAGTCGGCCAGGGCCCGCACGGCCAGGAGGTCGTTGTCGGTGGCGGACACGTCGCCCAGGGCGAAGGTCGCGGCGAGCCCGTTGCCGAGGTCGAGGGCGTCGCCCGGCCGGTAGCCCGCGCCGACGTCCAGCGACGTCACCAGGTTGCCCGCGGAGTCCAGGACGTCGATCGCGAGGCCCGCGGTGCTGCCGATCGTCCCGTCCATGTTCGGCCGGAACACCAGCAGCTCGTTCGAGGCGCCCTGGTACGCGCCGCCGAGCGTGACCGCCGTCGCCTGGTCCGAGCCGACCACCGTCTGGCCCGCGGTCCAGCCCAGGGCGCCGAGCGCCGTGCCGCCCTGCACCTGGAAGCTCTCGGTGCTGCCCGCGCCGACGGTCTGCAGCACCAGGCTGCCGCCCACGTCCGCAGCCGTCAGGCCGGCCGCCTGGACGCCGGGGTCGGCGTTCAGCGCGGCGGCGATCTCGGCCGCGGTGGCCTGGCCGACGTTGGCGAAGGAGCCGGCGCCGAAGGTCACCGTGACGGGGCCGCTGGCGGACTGCAGCGTCAGCGTGTCGCCCGCGCTCAGCGCGAAGGGCTCGGCTCCGGGCGTGGCCAGCGAGGCGCGGCCCCCGCCGAGGCTGCCGACGAGGTCGGGCTGCGTGGGGACGTCGCGGCTGAAGTCGAAGGCGTAGCCGCTCTGGCTCGACACCTGCAGGCGGCCCTGGGCGTCGAGGCGCGCCGCGAGGTTCGGCACGGCGTTCAGGTCGGCCAGCAGGCCGCCCACCGTGGTCCGCTGCGGGTCGAAGTCGACGCGGTGGACCTCGATGGCGCCGGTCGCCTCGTCGTGCACGCGCACGTGCAGCTCGCCCGTCGTCGGGTCGAACGGCAGGCCGGCGGCGGCGACCAGCTCGTCGGTCACCACGCCGTTCCCGTTCTGGTCCTGGAAGGCGTACTGCGCGGTCACCCGGTGGTGCGGCCCGGTGCCGGGGACGCTGGTGCCGTGCACCTTGTTGAACTCGAAGATCAGGTCGCGGGCGTACGCGTCGACCTGGTCGTCGAGCTGGGGCAGGAAGTTCTGCATCACGTCCAGCAGGCCGCCGATCGCGCCGCCGCGCAGGTCGACCTTCTGCGTGGGGCCGCCCAGCGAGACGTCCACGCTGCCGTCCACGCCGACTTGCGCAAGCAGCTGGTTCGCGCCGGCGGGGCTGACGAGCAGGTGGCCGCCGACGGTGACGCGCGCGGCGCCGGTCGGCTCGACCGCGTAGCGCACGTCCACCAGCTCGGCCAGCCGGCGCAGCGCCTCCTGGCGCTCGTCGCGCAGGTTGTTCGCGGCGGGGCCGCCGGCCTCGAGCTGGACGATCTCGCGGTTCAGGGTGTCGATCTCGCCGGCCAGCACGTTGACCTCGCGCACGAGGCCGTCGACGCGCTCGGCGAACTCGAAGCGCAGCGCGTCCACGTCGCCGGAGAGCTGCCGCAGGCGCAGGCCGACGTCCTCGCCCGCCTGGACGACGCCCTCGCGCAGCACGCCGTCGCCGGGGGACGCGGACAGGCTGCTCAGCGACTCGAACAGCGCGTCGAGCGCGCTGCCCACGTTCACGTCCGAGGCGCCGCCGAACAGCAGCTCGGCCCGCGACAGCGCGTCGTACCGCGCCTCCTGGCGCCCGAACGACCCGGTCTGCGAGATCAGCCGCTTGCCGAGCAGGTCGTCGGTCACGCGCTGGACCACGTCGGCACGCACGCCGGCGCCCATCAGCAGGCCGCGCAGCTGCTGCGTGCGCCCGGGGCCCTGCAGCAGGGACTGGCGCGAGTACCCGGGCGTCGCCGCGTTGGCGATGTTGTTGCCGGTCGTGTCGAGGCCGGCCTGGGAGGTCAGCAGGGCCTGGAGCCCGATGTTCAGTCCGAGGGTCGACATGCTCAGGCCTCCGCGTCCACCAGGCCGCCGCGGCGCGTGCCGTCGGCGCCGCAGTGCTCGACCAGCACGCCCTGGACCAGCTCGCCGATCAGCTTGTGCTGGTACCGCGCCTGCGCGGCCACGCGCCGCCCGTGCTTCGTGACGCTCGCCAGCGCCCGGCGCAGCTCGCCGCGCAGCGCGGCCACGCGTCCGCCGGCGGGGCCCAGGCGCTCGACGATGCTGGAGAGCGTCAGCGAGCGCCCCGACACGCGCCACGCGGCGCCCAGCCGGCGCAGCACGAGCTGGCGCCGCGCCGTCCGCTTGCCGGCCGTGGCGAGCTCGGTCTCGAGCGCGCGCACCGACTCGACCACGTCGGCGGGCGTGCCGCGCAGCAGCGCTTCCTCCTGCCGGCGCAGGCACGCCTCGACGCGCTGCTGGGCGCTGCACTCCTCGAGGAGGTACGCCTCGAGCTGGCTGACCGCGTTCTCGAGGGACGTCATCGCGCGACCTCCCCGCCCTTCGCATCGGGCGCATCGGGCGCGGCCGCCGGAGCGCCGCCGAGCGCCGGCAGCAGCACGTCGCGCAGCCCCAGGCTGCCCGTCTCGGCGAGCGCCTTGCCGAGGTGCTCGTCGAGCCAGCCGCCGTAGACGTCGGAGCCGGTGCCCTGGCCGAAGAAGCCGTCGGGGAGCGCCTTGCGCATCTCCTTCACGAGCATCCCGCCGAGCAGGGCCTCGAAGCGCCCGGCCGCCTCCTCGGGCGAGCGCTGGGCGTCGGCCTTCAGGCGCGCCGCGCGCAGGCCCGTGACGGCGTCGAGCGCCCCGATCGAGGCGGGCGTGGCGAGCGAAGCGCTGGGTTCGTTCACGGTCAGACCCTCTCGATGCGGGCCAGCAGCAGGCCGGCCTGGGACATGGCCTCGAGGATCGAGATCGTCTCGCGCGGCGTCGCGCCGAGGACGTTCAGCACCTCGACCACCTCCTGGAGCGTCACGGCTCCGGGGATGTAGAACAGGCCGTTGTTCTCCTCCTGGACGTCCAGCTCCGTGCGCGGAACCTCGGTCGTGACGCCGTCCGAGAACGGGCCGGGCTGGCTGACCTCCGGCGTCTCGGCGATCGTGATCGTCAGGCTGCCCTGGGCGACCACGCCGGGGCGCAGGCGCACGCCCTCGCCCATCACGATGACGCCGCTGCGCTCGTTGACGACGACGCGCGGGAAGTTGCGCGGCTCGATCTCGAGGCTGAGGATCGAGTCGAGGTAGGCCACGTGCGACTGCTCGGGCAGGTCCGTGGGGACCCGCACGCGGACGCTGCGCCCGTCCGGCGTCGCCGCGGCCATGCCGGGGTACAGGCGGTTCACGGCGTCGGTGATCTTCACGATGTTCCCGAACGAGCCGTGGGCGGCCTGGGCGTCGAGATAGATGAAGTTGTGCTCGCTGACGATGTTCGCGGGCACCTCGCGCTCGACCTTGCCGCCCAGCGGCAGCACGCCGACCGTGACGATGTTCTGCTGCGTGGACGCGCCCTCGCCCGACGCCGAGAAGCCGCCGGTCAGCACGGGGCCCGCCGCCGTGACGTACACGACGTTGCCCGTGATGTCGGTCAGCTCGGTCAGCGCCAGCGTGCCGCCCAGCAGGCTGTCCGCGTCCCCGATCGCCGACACGCGCACGTCCACGCGTCGCCCCGGCTTGATGCCGGGCGGCATCACGGCCTCGACGCGCACGAGCGCCACGTTGTTCGGCGTCAGGTCCTGCGGGTTCACGTTGATGTTGAAGGTGAACAGCAGGTTCTGGATGATGTCGCGCACGCTGTTGGCCGAGTCGCCCGTGCCCGACAGGCCCGTCACCAGGCCGATGCCGACGACGTAGTTCTCCTCCTGGCCGCGCACGGCGGCGAGGTTGCCGATCGGCGTGGTGATGCGGCGCACGGCGGCGGAGACGGACTCCGGCTCGAAGCGCGGCGTCTGCCCGTAGCCGGCCGACGAGCGCCCGCTGGGCTGCTCGGGAGCCTCCACGCCGTCGCCGGTGAACAGGCGCACCGGCTGCTGCGGCGTCAGAAAGAGCGTCAGGGCGAGGAACGCGAGCATGGGCAGTCCGTCGGGTCTCGGGGTGCGTGCGGGGAAGGGTCGGTCGCCGGTCGGCTCAGAAGGGCCAGAGCCAGCCCCACAGGCGGTGGAACCACCCGCCGATCCCGTAGCGCTTCGTGGTGCGCGTCAGCGGGCCGCTGCCGCGGTAGGTGACCTCGGCGTTCGCGACCAGCTCGGACTCGACGGTGTTGTCCTGCTGGATGTCGTAGCGCCGGACGATGCCGGTGAACTCGATCAGCTTCGTCTCGTCGTCGACGTGCAGCTCGCGGCGCCCGGCGATGACCAGGTTGCCGTTCGGCAACGTGTCCATCACGACCGCGGAGATGCGCGCCGAGAACGTGCCGGTCTTGTTGTAGCTGGCCGAGCCCGTGAAGCCGTCCGTCGAGTCGGCGTCCACGCGCGGCAGGGTGCTGAACGTGTTCGGCTTGATGTCGAAGACGTTCAGCCGGTAGTTCAGGTTGGTCGCGCGGTTCAGCCCGGTCGACTCCTCGTTGGCGACGTCCGTGCTCTCGCGGATGAGGATCGTGACCAGGTCGCCGACCTGGCGCGCCGTGCGGTTCGCGACCAGGCCGTAGGGCCCGCGGTCGGGGTTGTAGATCGAGCCGATGCGCCGCTGGGCGGCGGCGGGGGCGTCGAGGAGCGCCGCGAGGACGGCGACGGCGAGGAGGAGCTTCTTCATGTTCGGGGAGAGCGCGGGTCAGCGGGCGGGGGACTCGAGGTCGACCACGACGGTGTCGCGGCTCGCGACGGTGCCGGCCATGGCCTTCTGGCTGGAGGTCACGACGACGGGGATGCGGTCCCCGCGGGCGCCGTCGCGCTGGGCGACGGCCTCGATGCGCGCGACGATCGCGCCCTTGCGCACCTCGAGGTACACGGCGTCGCCGCGGCGGATCAGGCTCGGGCGGCGGACGTCGCGCTTCGTCAGGACGTCGCCGGTGTGCAGGTCGCGGGTGGCGACGTTGCCGAGCGCCAGGCTCGGGGCCAGCGGCTCGCCGCGCAGGTCGCGCCCCAGGCGCATCCGCTGCACCGCGACCGCGTCGGCGGACAGGCGCTCGCCGCTGGGGACGTCCCGCAGGAGCACCGGCACGTCGCGCCAGACGTCGACGGACCAGGACGTGCGCACCGTGCGGTACGGCTGGCCGTCCACGAGGACCTGGATCGGCACCGAGAGCGTGCCGGGGCGCACGCCGCCCGGCGGCAGCTCGGCGCGCAGCTCGTAGGGGCGCGTGCCGGCGGGCACCTCGACGGCCGCGGGGGCGGCGCGCAGCTCGACCTCCGCGTCGCGCTCGTCCAGGCCGCCGTCGAGGGCGCGGCGCGCGGCCGCGACCAGGCTCTCGGCAGACACGCGCTCGACGCGCGGCATCACCCGGACGGTCGGCGCGCCGTCGAACTCGATGGCGACGGCGCCGAAGCGCGCGCGCACCTGGCGGGCGATGGCCGCGCGGTCCAGCACGCGGGTGAAGCCGGGAGCGGGCGCGTAGCCCAGCGAGACCGCGGACACGTCCGCGGCGCGCGTGGCCTCGTCGCCGACGATCTCGGCGATGGCGCCGAGGCGCAGCTCGGTGCCGACGACCGAGGTCTCGGCCGGCAGGGTGATGGTGATCCCGAGGAGCAGGGTCGCGAACAGCATGGTCAGGCTCCTAGCGGATCATCTGGTTGACTTGCTGGAGCATCTCGTCGCTGACGCTGATCGCGCGCGAGTTGATCTCGTAGTTGCGCTGGGCCAGGATCAGCGCGACGAGCTCGTCGACGATCGCGACGTTCGAGCGCTCGAGGAAGCCCTGGCGCAGCGTGCCCGTCCCGTCCAGACCGGGGTTCGCGCTGAACACGGCGCCCGAGCTCGGCGTCTCGGAGAACAGGTTCCCGCCCTGCGCCTTGAGGCCCGTCGGGTTGGGGAAGCGGAACAGCGAGATGTTCGTGACGGCCTGGGGCGGCTCGCCGGGCGACGTCAGCACCGACACCGTCCCGTCGTCGCCGATGATGACCTCGATCGCGTCCTGGGGGATCGTGATCGCGGGGTCCAGCGTGTGGCCGTCGGCGTTGACGAGCTGGCCGTTGCCGTCCAGGCGGAAGCTGCCGTCGCGCGTGTAGCGGAACTCGCCGTTCGGCAGCAGCACGCGGAAGAAGCCCTCGCCGCTGATGGCCATGTCGAAGGGGGCGCCGGTCGGCACCAGCTCGCCCTGGCGGAACTGCTTCGACGTCCCGGCCACCTCGGTGCCCGAGCCGATCTGCAGGCCGGTGGGCGACATCGAGTTCGCCGTGGTCAGCGAGCCGGGCTCGCGGAACGTCTGGTAGAGCATGTCGCGGAACGACACGTCGCTCTTCTTGAAGCCGGTCGTGTTCACGTTCGCGATGTTGTTGGCGATCGTGTCGACCTCGAGCTGCTGGGCCTTCATGCCCGAGGCGGCGGTCATCAGGGCGCGGATCATGGAAGGGGCGTTCCTCGTGGGGGGTGTGCGGGGATCAGGCCGGGGCGCTGAGGCGGCGGTAGCTCTGCTCGATCAGCGACATCATCCGGCCGGCCGACTCGAAGCGGCGCTGAACGCCGACCAGGGCGACCAGCTCGTCCAGGGCGTTGGTGTTGGAGCGCTCGAGGCTGCCCTGCACGACCACGCCGTTGATGCCGACCTGCTGCGCGCGCGGGCCGGCGAAGCCGTAGCCGAAGCGGCCGGTCTGCAGGTCCTGGGGGCGGTCGAACTGGACCAGGCGGAGCTGGCCGACCTGCTCGTCGCCCTGCCACACCGAGCCCGCGGGGTCGACCGAGGGCAGCACGCCCTCCGGGTCGAGGCTGCCCCGGGCGCCCTCCCAGGCGACCGGGAAGCCCTCCTGGGTGACGAGCCCGCCTTCGCTGTTCAGGTGGAAGCGGCCGTTGCGCGTGTAGCCCTCGCCCCAGGGGGTGTCGACGGCGAAGTAGCCGCCGCCCTGGATGGCCAGGTGGTAGGGGTCCCCGGTCTCCTCGACGAGCCCCTGGGTCATGTCGACGCGCAGCACCGGGCGCGTCTGGGGGTACGGGCGGGCGTCGAGGGCCTCCTCGAAGGAGCCGATCGCCACCGTGCGCCGCTTGTAGGCCGTCGTGCCGACGTTGGCGAGGTTGGCGGTGATCGCCTCCATCTGCCGCTCGGCGGTGCGCATCGCGGCGACGCTGCTGAAGAGTCCGGGATCCATGACGCCGGCCGTTGAAGCAAGGCGGGTGCCAAGCGCGCGCGGGGCGCCGGACGGGCCCGCGCGGGCCGTTCCGCGGGGGCGCCCGCCGCGCGGCGCGGAAGCGAGGGCGGCGGTTCCTTCCGCCCGCCGGAAGGAACTTCCCACCGGGCGCCGCGCGGGCTCGAGTCCCCACGATGCCCGGGGCCCGGACGAGACGCGGGCCCGGCGTCCTGGGGACGACGCCGGGCCCGCAGAGGTACCCGCGGGGCCCCCGCCGGAGCGGGAGCCCGGGGCCGGATACCGGGGACGGGGATCAGATCAGGTTCACGAGCTCGGCCAGCACCTCGTCGGTCGTGGTGACCAGGCGCGCGTTCGCCTGGAAGCCGCGCTGGGCCTCGATCAGGCGCACGAACTCCTCGGCGATCTCGACGTTCGAGCCCTCGATGGTGCCGCCGACGACCTCGCCGGCCCGACCGAGCTGGCCCTTGGTGACGGCGCGCGAGCCGCTGTTGCTGGACTCGGCGAACAGGTTGTCGCCGACCTGGAACAGGCCGTTGTCGTTGGTGAACGTCGCCACCGCCAGCTCGCCCAGCACGTTGACCTGGCCGTTGCTGTAGAAGCCCTGGATGTCGCCGGCGGCGTTGACGCCGATGCTGGTCAGCTCGCCCACGCCGAAGCCGTCCTGCGACTCGGCGAACAGCGTCGACTGGCCGCCGAACTGGGTGATGCCCTGGAACATGCCGGGCATGCCGAGGTCCAGCGTGAACTGCTGGGACGCCGACTGGCCGTTGAACATCACGGACACGTCGAGCACGCCGGGCAGGGTGGCGATCGAGCCGTTGTCGTTGAACGTCAGCCCGGTGATCGTCGGGGACAGCACGGTGCCCTCGGCCGGGTCCATGGAGGGGATGACGTTCCAGCTCCCGTCGGCCTGGCGCTCGAACGTGAACGTCACGGGGTGCGCCGTGCCGGCCGGGTCGTAGACCTCGATCGAGCCGACCGCGGTGTCCGGGCCGGTGCCCACGGTCGTCGTCGTCAGCGCGTGCTGCGCCCAGTTCGTCTTGAACGGCGTGCTGGGCTCCGTGATGGCGAGCGACAGGCCCGTGGGTCCCGTCTGGTTCGCCGTCAGCGTGATCTGCCCGGTGGCCGGGTCGAACGCCGCCGTCGCGTTGGCGTACAGGCCGTCGACGTAGGTCACCAGGTCGTTCACCGTCGTGCCGTCGATCCCGTACCGGAACGACGCGCTGATCTGCGTCCCGTCGGTGTCGACGCCGGACAGGTCGATCACGTCGCCGCTGACGTAGTCGTTCAGGTTGGTCGACAGCAGGTTCAGGTCGGAGGTGCCCGTGGCCACGAACTCGGTCCCGGTCGTCAGCGGCAGGCCGTCCAGGCCGACCACCGCCGCCAGGTCGAAGCCCGTCGGTCCCGACAGGATGCGCAGGCTCGTGTCGGCCCCGGTCTTGTCCGTCTGGAGCTGGACCTGGCCGCCGACGTCCGTCGCCGTGACGCCCGCGCCGAGCGCGTTGATGGCGTTGGCCACGTCGATCGCCTGGTACGTGCCGGGGCCCATCGTCAGCGTCACCGGGGCGCCGCCGTTCACGATGATGTCCATCGAGAAGGTGCCCGCCGTCATGTCGAACGGCTCCGCCAGGCCGCCGAGCACCTGGGCGGACGTGCCCTCCATCAGCCCCGACGCCGTGGTCTGGACCTGCGCCAGCGGGCCCGTCACGTCGGCCGGCAGGTTGCCGGCGAAGTCGACCTGCATCGTCGCCGACGGCGGGAAGGCCGAGGACGTGTCCAGCCGGATGCGCTGGTTGTTCATCCCGATGACCTGGAAGCCCGTGCGCTGGTCCACCAGCGTGCCCGAGCCGTCCAGGCCGAACGTGCCGACGCGCGTGTAGAAGCTGTCCGGGCCGTTGCTGACCACGAACCAGCCGTTGCCGTTCATGGCCAGGTCGAAGGGCCGGCCCGTGGCCGTCAGCGCGCCCTGGTTCATGTTGCGGCTGACGTCGGCGATCTGCGTGCCGAGACCCACCTGCACCGGGTTGCGGCCGCCGGCCGTCGTGCCGGGCTGGGAGCCGAAGCGCAGGGTCTGGCTGAAGAGGTCGGAGAAGACCGCGCGGGACGACTTGAAGCCCGGCGTGTTCGAGTTCGCCAGGTTGTTGCCGATCACGCCCAGCCAGTCCTGGTGGGTCTTCAGCCCGCTGAGGGCCGTGAAGAGACTGTTGACCATCGGGGATTCGTCGGGGTTGGGGGAGGGAGGAGTGGGCTACTGGTCGGAGTCGTCGCCGGAGTCGTCGCCGGTGTCGTCACCGGAGCCGCCACCGCTGTCGTCGTCGGAGCCGGCGCCGGGTTCCGCGGCGCCGTTGACCTCCGTGACGTTGGCGAGCGGGACGTCCTCGCCGCCGATGTTCAGCACCGCGAGACCGTCCTCGATCTTCACGGACACGACCTCGCCGGTGGCGGGCTCGCCCGTCGACGGGTCGACGTACTGCACGGTCTTGCCGATCAGGGCGCTGCCGCTGACGAGCTGCTCGAGCAGGGCGTTGTTCTGCTGCAGGACCGTCATCCCGAGGATGTTGTCGTTCAGGTTCTGCATCTGCTCGAGCGAGGAGAACTGCGCGAGCTGCGCGATCATCTCCTCGTTCGCGGTCGGGGCCAGCGGGTCCTGGGACTTGAGCTGGGCGACGAGCATGTTCAGGAACGCGTCCTTGTCGAGGTCGCTCTGACCCGCCGCGTCCGCGCCGAAGATCGGGTCGTTCGATTGGATACCGGGGATTTCCATGGGGGTTCCTCGTGTCAGGCGTAGGTGTCCACGCCGCTCTCGGTGATTCGTCGCGCCAGCCGCTCGCGCAGCGCGCGCGGGGCGAAGCTCGCGGTGCCGCCGTCGGTCTCGCCGCCGCGGCCGTCGCGTCCGGTGCGGCGGTCCGCCGCGCCGCCGTCGGGCGCGCCGCGCTCGTCGCGCTCGAGCCCCAGGTGCAGCTCGACGCGCTCGGTCTCGAGCCCGCTGTCGGCGAACGCCGCGCGCAGCTCGGGGACGTGCCGCTCGAGCGCGGCCAGGGCCTCGGGCCGCTCGACGCGTAGCTCGGCGGACAGGCGCCCGTCGGTCACCTGCACGCGCACCTGCAGGCGGCCGAGGCTCTCGGGCTCGAGCGAGAGGGTCGCCTCGCGCGTCCCGGGCCGCAGGTGCACGCGCACCTGCTCGAGGATCGCGGCGGCGCGCTCGACGTCGGCGGCGAGCGGCGCGTCCGCGTGGGCCGCGCCCCCGGCCGTGGTCGGAGCGTGGGCGGGAGCGTTCGGCGCCGCCGGCGCGGGCGGCTCGGCCCCGGGGACGACGCCCGGGCTCGGCGCCGCGGGCTCGGGGACGGTGAAGGCCGCGCGCGCCTCGGTACCGGGCGCCCCGCCGGCCCCCACCGATCGGTCGGCGGCCGCGGTCCGCGGCTCGCCCTCGCGCCACGCGTCGGCGCCGG
>JAUIDW010000457.1 GCA_030428395.1 bacterium
GGCCTGTCGTCCCACGAGCTGGGCCAGCCCGGCGTGTACCGCGACGTGGTGGACCCCAGCGTGACGCTGCGCTTCCGCCCGACGCACCCCGTCCTTGACCCGAGGAAATACCCCACAAAGTACTTTCACGTAACCGGCGAGAGCTTCCTTGCCTGGACCACGACGCCCTGGACGCTGCCCTCGAACTTCGCCCTCGCGGTCAACCCGGAGGAGCAATACGAATGTGTGATCCTGCCTGTACAACCGGGCAAGACAGCGGAGGAGGATTCTCCTGAGCACGAGGCGGTCTGGATCGCTGCGAAGCGGGTTGCCGCTGTCTTGCGAGAAGTTGGCCTAGACATCAACAGGGACGGCATTGGAGGCACCGCACGCCTGTATCGAGGCGAGACGAAGGCGGGTCATGAATTGGTTGGCATCCCGTACGAGCCCCTTTTTCACCCTGAACTAGAGGGGCTCGGGGGACTTGTCCATCCCGTCGATGGTGCTTCCCGAGAGAGGGCGTACACCGTGGTCGCAGGCGACTTCGTGACTACGGAAGACGGCACCGGGATCGTCCACCAGGCTCCCTATGGTGCCGACGACTGGGAGACTGCGAAGCGGGCGGCTGTCGCAGTGCAGGCTTATGTGGGCAAGGAGGGGCGATTCGATTACCCCGTGCGCGACCCTGCTGGGGGTGTGGTGGTTGAGGCCGGGACGTTCTTCAAGGACTCCGACAAAGCCGTGCGTCATGACCTGCGCCGGCGGGGGCTGCTGTTCCGCGACGCGCAGGAGCCGCACAGCTACCCGCACTGCTGGCGCTGCGACACGCCGCTCTACTACTTCCCGGCCGACGCGTGGTACGTGCGCACGACCGAGCTGAAGGAGCGCATGCTGGCGGCCAACCGCGAGATCCGCTGGCTGCCGCCCGAGGTCGGCGAGAAGCGCTTCGGCGAGTGGCTCGAGAACAACGTCGACTGGAACCTGTCGCGCGACCGCTACTGGGGCACGCCGCTGCCGTACTGGGTGTGTCCCGACGGCCACGTCACCGCGGTCGAGAGCCTGGCGGAGCTCGAGCAGCTCGCCGGGGCGCCCGTGGAGGCCGCGGAGGAGTGGCAGAAGCGCCACAAGCCCTGGGTGGACGACGTGGTGCTGCCGTGCCCGGAGTGCGGCGCGCGGGCCGAGCGCACGAAGCAGGTCGCCGACGTGTGGTTCGACTCCGGCGCCATGCCCTACGCCCAGCAGGGCTGGCCCCACGCCGCGGGCAGCCGCGAGCGGCTCGCCGACCAGTTCCCGGCCGACTACATCTGCGAGGGCCTCGACCAGACGCGCGGCTGGTTCTACACGCTGCACGCCATCGCGGCCTTCGTGACGCACCTGCCCGACGCCGGCCTGCCGCCCGGGCCGGCCTTCCGGGCGTGTCTCGTGAACGGCCTCGTCCTCGACAAGGACGGGGTGAAGATGTCCAAGCGCCTGGGGAACATCGTCGACCCCTGGGACGTGATCGAGGAGCACGGGGTGGACGCCCTGCGCTGGTACCAGCTCGCCAGCGGCGCCCCCTGGCTGCCCAAGCGCTTCGACGCCAAGGGCATCCTCGACGCGCGGCAGCGCTTCTTCGACAAGCTCGCGAACACCTACGGGTTCTTCCGCGAGTACGCGCGCCTGGACGGCTGGTCGCGCGGCGCCGAGGGCGTGCCCGCGCTCGCGGAGCGGCCGCCGATCGACCGCTGGCTGGCCTCGCGCACCCAGACGCTGCTGCGCGACGTGCTGGCGGCCTACGAGGCGTTCGACCTGACCGCGGTGACGCGGCTGCTGGACGCGTACGTGGTCGACGAGCTCTCCAACTGGTACGTCCGGCGCAACCGGCGGCGCTTCTGGAAGAGCGAGGCGGGGCCCGACAAGCGCGCCGCCTACGCCTCGCTGGAGGAGGCGCTGCGCACCGTCACGCTGCTGGCGGCGCCCGTCGCGCCGTTCCTGACCGAGCTGCTGTGGCAGCGCCTCCAGCCCGCCGCGGGCGCGGACGGCTCGGTGCACGCCGAGCTGCTCCCCGACGTGCGCGCGGAGCTGGTCGACGCCGACCTCGAGCGCGGGGTCGAGCTGGTCCAGCGCGTCGTCGTCATGGGGCGCGCCCTGCGCGACCGCTGCGGCCACCGCGTGCGCCAGCCCCTGCGCGCCATCCACGTGCGCTCGGGCGACCCGCGCGACCTCGAGCTGCTGGCGGGCGAGTTCGCCACCGCGGAGGTGCTCGACGAGCTCAACATCAAGGCCTGGGGCAGCCTCGAGGCCGACGACGGGCAGCTCGTCGCGCTCCGCGCCAAGGCCAACTTCAAGGTCCTGGGCAAGCGCCTCGGCAAGCGCATGAAGCCCGCCGCGGCGGCGATCGGCGCCCTGGGGGCCGGCGAGCTGCAGCAGCTCCGCTCCGGTGGGAGCGTGTCCCTGGGGATCGAGGGCGGCGACGTCTCGATCGGGCCCGAGGACGTCGAGATCCAGGTCGAGAGCCGGGCGGAGTTCGACGTCGAGACCGACGGGCGCCTGATCGTCTGGCTCGACACCGAGCTGGACGAGGAGCTGGTCCTGGAGGGCCTCGCCCGCGAGGTCGTGAACCGCGTCAACGGCCTCCGCAAGGACTCCGGCCTGGCCGTGGAGGACCGCATCCGCCTCTTCCTGGGCGCCGGGGGCTCCGCCGAGCTCGCCGCCAGCCTCGCGCGGCACCGCGCGCTGGTGGAGGAGGAGACGCTCGCCGTGGCCCTGGAGGTCGTGGAGGGGACGCCCGCCGGCGAGGTGGTCCGCTGGGACCTCGGCGGCGGCCGCGAGCTCTCCGGGCGCCTCGAGCGGGCCTGAGGCCCACCCGCGGGCCCCGCGCGGCCCCCCGGCGACGACCGCGCGCCCCTTGGCCCGCCGTCCTCGGTCCCCCGGCGGACGCAGGCTCCCGAGGTGCGGACCCCGGGGCCGCGGAGGTCGCGAGCCACGGGCGCGCGGCGGCCCGTTGCGACCTCGGGGGGGCGGAGATCGCGCGGCCGTTCCTCCGCCGGTGCGCGTTGTCCGCTCTCGGGCGGGGTGCTAGCTTGATCCCGGGGCGTTCACCTGGGGTCCTCGACACCCGGTCGCAATCCTCCGGAGCCTAACAGACGAGTCTTCGGGCCGAGCAACGACGGAGCGGCTCCGGCCGCATCCGTGTGAGGCCCACCTGCACTTCCCGGGTTCCGGGAAGTCGCCGGGATCGGTTCCACCGGGGGCGCCCTGATTCTCCTCGCCCGCGGGCGAACGGCCCGCCCGCGACCGCGGCGCGCGCCGATTCGC
>JAUIDW010000071.1 GCA_030428395.1 bacterium
AGGTAGTGGAAGTAGTCCTGGCGGCCGTCGACCTGGCCGTAGCGCTCGCGCTCGCGCTGCTTCTGGATCGCGGCGAGCTTGCGCAGCAGGTGCGAGTGCTGCCACCAGCGCGTCGGCGCGAACGAGGCGTGCAGGTTGTTGACGGGCTCGTTCTCGGGATCGTTGAAGAAGTAGCCGACCAGCACGAGGTCGGGATCCAGCTCCGCGCAGCGCGCGCGCAGCTGGTGGTACTCGTCCAGCGTCGAGTACCCGCTGACCGCCAGGTTCAGGACGTCGTGGGCCGCTCCGCCGGCGGCCTCGTCGGCGCGCAGCAGCTCGTCCAGCAACCACGGCCAGGTCTCGTCGTCCTCCACGCCCAGCCCGAACGACACCGAGTCGCCCAGCACCACGACGCGCCGCAGCCCGGGCTCGTCGGCGCGCGGCTCGGCGTCGCGCATCCCGCGCGAGTTGATCGTGATCGTGCGGTCCTTGTGGACCGTCGTGCGCCCGGGGTTCAGCTCGTACAGGAGCCCGGGGACGTCCGAGGGACGGTGCACCAGCTCGCTCCAGTCGCCGACGACCCCGCGGTCGGGGCGGCGGAACTTGACGGGCTGGAACAGGCGGAAGAACGCCTCCGCCGCCAGCAGCGCGACGGCGAGCGAGAGCAGGGCCAGCCCCGCGCGGAGCCCCAGCCGGCGCGCCTTCGACATCACGCCTTCGCGCGCTTCATGCCGGTCCCGCTGCGGCGCAGGTACTCGGCGATGAAGCCGTCCAGGTCACCGTCGAGGACCGCCTGCGTGTTGCCCATCTCGTGGTTCGTGCGGTGGTCCTTCACCATCTGGTAGGGGTGCAGCACGTACGAGCGGATCTGGCTGCCGAAGGCGATCTCGCCCTTGTCGCCGTACATCTTGGCGAGCTCGGCGTCGCGCTTGGCCTCCTCGAGCCGCCGCAGCTTGGCCGCCAGCATCTTCCACGCCATGGCGCGGTTCTTGTGCTGGCTGCGCTCGTTCTGGCAGCGCACGACGACGCCGGTCGGGATGTGCGTCATGCGCACGGCCGACTCCGTCTTGTTCACGTGCTGCCCGCCGGCGCCGCCCGCGCGCATCGTGTCGATCTTGACGTCCTCCTCGCGGATCTCGATCTGGCCCGCGTCGTCGACCTCGGGCGTGACGTCCACCGACGCGAAGGCGGTCTGGCGGCGCGCCTGGCTGTCGAACGGGCTGATGCGCACCAGGCGGTGCACGCCGGTCTCGGCCTTCAGGTGGCCGAACGCGTAGGGCCCGTCGATCTTGACGATGGCCGAGCGGATGCCGCCCTCGGGCTCGTCCATCACCTCGATCTCCTCCACGGAGAAGTCGTGGCGCTCCGCCCAGCGCGCGTACATGCGCAGCAGCATCCCGGCCCAGTCGCAGGCGTCCACGCCGCCCGCGCCCGCGGTGATCTGCACGAACGCGTTCGAGCTGTCGCTGGGGCCGCCCAGCATCACCTGGAACTCGAGCTTGTCGACCGCCTCGTCGGCGACGGCGAGGGCCTTCTCGACGTCGTCCTCGACCAGCTCGAGGCCCTCGTCCGCGGCCATCTCGAGCAGCAGCGGCACCTCCTCGAGCGCCTTCGTGGCCCGCTCGATCGGGTCGACGACGGCCTTGGCGGCCTTCATCTCGCCGACGACCGCGCGGCTCTTCTCCTGGTCGTTCCAGAAGTCCGGCGAGCTCTGGAGCTCGAGGATCTCCTTCAGGCGGTTCGACTGGCCGGCGTAGTCAAAGATTCTCCTTCAGCTGATCCAGCCGTCGGAGGGTCGCCTGGGCGCGGTCCTGGTATTCGCTCGGAGAGGCCATGGGGCGGGGATCCTAGTCGCGGTCCGGGGGGGGCGCAACGGTCCGCGGGGCGCCGCCCTCGAGCCAGTCCACCACGCCGGTCTCCCCCACCAGCGCCTCGACCGCCTCCCGGGCCTTGGGCACGTCGGCCGTCAGCACCTCGCAGCCGTCCGCGGTGACCACGACCACGTCCTCGATGCGGACGCCGATGCCGGTCTCCTCCTCGTAGAGCCCCGGCTCGACCGTGAAGCACACGCCCGGCTCGAGCGGCGCGTCGCCGGCGCCGACGTCGTGGACCTCGAGGCCGATGTAGTGGCAGGGGCCGTGGCGCACGAGGTGGCCCATCCCGCGCTCGCGGAACACCTCCTGGCAGGCCGCCGCGACCTGGCCCATCGTGACCCCGGGACGGACGGCGGCGATCCCGGCCTCCTGGGCGGCCAGCACGGCGTCGTACAGCTCCGCCTGGCGCGGCGTGAACGTCCCGTCGGCCGGCCAGGTGCGCGTGATGTCGGTGGCGTAGTGGTCCACCTCGGCCCCGAAGTCGACCAGCACGACGTCGCCGGCCCGCACGCGGCGGCTGGACTCGCTGTAGTGCAGCACGAGCGAGTTGGGGCCCGACCCCACGATCGCGTGGTACGCCGGTCCGGAGGCGCCGTGGCGCACCTGGAAGTAGGTCATCAGCGCGTCCAGCTCCCACTCGCCCACGCCGGGCCGGGTCGAGCGGATGCCCTCGGCCATCGCCAGGGCGCCGGCGCGCCCCGCGCGGGCCATGGCGGCGACCTCCTCGGGCGTCTTCACGCGCCGCATGTCCGCCAGCGCGGGCGCCAGGTCGTCCGCGCGCAGCCCGGTGCGCTCCTCGAGCCGGTCGCGCAGCGCCTCGGCCCGCGACGGCCGCCCGTCGAGCGGGTGCCGCGCCCGGCGCTGGTCGTGCGGCCGCGCGCGGTCGAAGCCGTCCATCCGCGCGACCTCGGGGTGCATCGAGATCCAGAGCTGCCCGCGCTCCGCGGCCAGCGCCTCGACGGCCTCGACGAGCTCGGTGGACCGGCGCACGTCGTCGAACCCGGTCAGCGCGCGCACCCAGTCGTCGCCGGCGTCCCAGAGCTCCCCGTCCCAGCGCTCGCGCCGCGGGCTGGGCGGCGGCAGGAACAGGATCTCCGCGCCCGCGTCCAGGTCCATCACGAGCGCCGCGTCGGGGCTCGCGACGCCGGTCAGGTACCAGAACGTCTTGTCCTGCTCGAACTCGACGTAGCCGCGCGTCTCGGGCAGCCCCAGCACGACGACCACGCCCCGCTCGAGCCGCCGCCGCAGCTCCGCGCGCCGCCCGGCGTGGAACTCCGCCCCCAGCCCGCAGGTCGGACGCGTGGCCCCCGGGCGATCGGCCGCCTCGGACGCCGCGCCGTCGACGGGCGCGGCGACCGGGGCGGAGCAGGGCAGGAGCGCGAGCAGCAGGGCGGGCGTGGGCATCGCGCCAGCTTAGCGCGCGCGCACCGCCGGCGCGTCGCGGCCGGCGGTCCCGGCCCGCGGAGGCTCCGGAGGGGTCCGCGGGGGACGGAGCGCCGATCCGCGGTACCGCCGGCCGCGTCCAGGCGCTACAAGCGGCGGATGCGCATCGACCGGCCGACGCTCCAGGGACGCTTCCTGCGCCGCTACAAGCGGTTCTTCGCCGACGTCGAGCTCGACGACGGCACCGTGCTGACAACGCATTGCCCCAACACGGGCAGCCTGCTCGGGTGCCTGAAGGAGGGCAGCCGTGCGATCGTGCGCGACAGCCAGGACGACTCGCGCAAGCTGCGCTACACCTTCCAGGCGATCCGCGTCGGCCGCGCGTGGGTCAACGTCGACACCGGGCTGCCGAACGCCGTCGTGTTCGAGGCGATCCAGCGCGGGCGCATCCCGCAGCTCACCGGCTACGACTCGGCGCGGCGCGAGGTGAAGTACGGCGCGAACAGCCGCATCGACGTGCTGCTCGAGCGCGGGCCCGAGGACCGGCGCGAGCGCTGCTACGTCGAGGTCAAGAACACGACGCTGGCCGAGGGCCGCGTGGCGCGGTTCCCCGACGCGGTGACCACGCGGGGGCGCAAGCACCTCGAGGAGCTCACAGCCCAGGTCGCCCTGGGGCACCGCGCGGTCCAGCTGTTCTTCGTCAGCCGGGCCGACGTGGACGTCTTCCAGCCCGCCGACGCCATCGACCCCGCGTACGGCGCGGCCCTGCGGGAGGCGGCCGCCGCCGGGGTCGAGGTCCTGGCCCACGCGGCCCGCGTGCGGGCCGACCGGCTGGATCTGGGACCCGCCCTGGAGGTGCAACTTCCGGACGCGGGTACGCTAGAGGCCGCGTCCCCGGCCCGGGGGCGCTCCCGCGGCACCCGCCCCGCCTCCCGCTAGCCCGCCGGCCGGCCGCCGGCGCCTCCCCCCCCTGCCCATGCTCTCCGCCACCCTGTTCGAGACCCCGCTCGGGGCCTGCGGCCTGGCCTGGTCGGAGCGCGGCCTGGTGGCGCTCGAGCTGCCCGGTCCGTCGCGCGGATCCACGCGGGCGCGCCTGCGCGAGCGGGTGGGCCTGGAGGCACTGGACGACGAGCCCCCGCGGACCCTCCCGGCCCCGGTCCGGGACGCCGTCGACCGGCTGCGACGCTTCCTCGGGGGCGCGCCGGCCGCGCTCGACGACCTGCCCCTCGACCTCGGGCGGGCCACCGACTTCGAGCGCCGCGTGTACGCCGCCCTGCGCGCCGTCCCGCGCGGCCGGACCTGCACCTACGGCGACCTCGCGTCCGCCGCCGGCGAGCCGCGCGCGGCGCGCGCCGTCGGCCGGGCGGTCGGCGCCAACCCCCTCCCCGTCCTGATCCCCTGCCACCGCGTCCTCGCCGCCGGCGGCCGCCCCGGCGGCTTCTCGGCGCCCGGCGGCCTGGCCACGAAGGCCCGGCTGCTCGCCCTCGAGGGCGTCCTGCTCCCCGGCCGCGAGCCGACCCTGTTCCCATGATCTCCCCCCTGCGCACCTGCCTCGTCCTGGCCGCGACCTGCCTCGCCGCCCCCGCCCAAGACTGGAGCTCCGTCCGGCTCACGCCGGAGGACGCCGCGAAGCCGACGCTGATCCCGTGGCAGCGCACGCTGGCCGACGCCGAGGCGCTGTCGCGCGCGACGGGCAAGCCGCTGCTGCTCGCCGTCAACGTGGACACCGAGAACGCCAGCCGCGTGTTCGCGCTGCACAAGTACAAGCGCCCGGAGTTCGCGCAGCTCGTGGAGCCCTTCGTGGCGCTCATCGCGTGCCCCACGCGCCACACCGAGGCCGACCACGACGAGGCCGGCCGGCGCATCCCGTGCCCGCGCTTCGGCTCGGTCACCTGCGGCGAGCACGTCGCCGCCGAGCCCGCGATCTTCGAGGCCTACGGCGACGGCGAGCGCTGGGCCCCGCGGCACATCGGCGTGTCGCCCGAGGGCGAGAAGCTGTTCGACCGCTACCTCGACCAGAACCTGACGAACGTCGACGACGCGCTGAAGCGCGTGGCGCGCGCGCCCAGCGAGCGGCGGCTGCGCGCGCTGGTCCAGAGCCTCGACGCGGCGGACCGCACGCGCCTCGAGGCGCTGTACGACGACCTGGACTCCGAGACGCGCCGGCACGCGCTCGGGCTGGCGGCGGGCGCGCCGTCGCTGCCGATCGGGCTCGTGCGCCGCGGCCTGGCGTCGGACGACGCGGGCGTGCGCGACATGGCCGTGATGGCGCTGGCGACGAACCCGCGGGCGGAGGCGCTCGACGCGCTCCTCGCCGCGCTGGACCGCGACGACCTGCGGGACGCCCGCCCCGCGCTGATGCGCGGCCTCGAGCGCCTGGCGGCCGGCGACGCGCAGGCCCGCCGCGCGTACAACGTCCGCGCCGCCCTGGCCGAGCCGGTGCAGTCCCTCTCCGGACTGCCGTGGAGCGAGGCGCCGGCCGCGGCCGCCGCGCCGACCCCCGAGGAGCTCGACGCCCTCTGGCAGAAGGTCGAGGCCGCGCCGCACGACCCCGTCGTGCGCCTGACGCTCGCCCGCGGGCTGCTGGCCAAGGCGGCCGCCGAGATGGCCGCCGGCGGCGGCTCCGGCTTCTTCGCCATGGACGCGGAGAGCGTCGCGCAGCAGGCCGCGGAGACGGGCGCGAACCCCGCCGAGGCCAGCGCCGTGATGGCCCAGACGCACTGGATGCTGGGGCGCACCGCCGAGGCCGCCGAGGCCGCTGCGCGCGCCGTGCCGTACCTGCGCGCGCACCCCGAGGCCGCCGACGGCGCGAGCGTGCTCGAGGCGCTGGCGCGCGGCCGCACGTCCGCGATCTACGCCGCGGAGGTCGCCGGGGAGGCCTGGCCGCCGCGGTGGCTCGCCGAGGCGATCGCGGCCTACGAGGCCCTCGCCGCCCACCCCGCCGGCACCCCGGCGCACCTGGGGGCGTACGCCGACATGCTCGGCTACCTCGGGCTCCCGCGCGAGCAGCGCGACGTCCTCGTCGCCGCCCTGGAGCGCTTTCCGGCCGACCCCGAGGTGCACCGCCGCTTCCGCGACGCCGTCGTGGCGCAGCAGGACTTCGACGCGCTGGAGGCCGCGTACACGGGACTCGAGAGCTCGGTGGACGCCGACAGCCGCGCCGCCTTCGTGTGGTTCGCCGGCTACGCCAGCCTGCTCGCCGCCGAGGACCACCGCCGCAACGAGCGCCCCGACGCCGCCGACGAGGCGTACGCGCGCGCCATCGCGACGCTCGAGCGCAGCGCCGAGCTGGAGGCGGAGTACCGCGACACGGTCGACCACTACGTCGCGCTGTGCACGGCCGGCCGCGCGCGCGTCGCGCTGGACCGCGAGGACCTCGACGGCGCCCAGGCGCTGATCCGGACCGCCATCGAGCGCCGCCCGGCCAGCGCCGAGTCCGCCGACGGCCTCGAGCAGACGCCGCTGCAGACGCTGGACCGCGTGCGGCGCGCCCTGCGCCGGGCCGAGCGCGACGCCGAGCTGGACGGCCTCGACGAGCTGCGCCGCAGCGTGAAGCAGGGCGCCGAGGACGACACCGTCGACGCCTCGGTCGGTGCCGCCGCGGAGTAGCCGGCCCCCCGCGATCCGCGCCGCGCGCGCCCGTTCCCGGGGCGGAGCGGGCGTCTACCGGGACGCTGCGGCCGTCGGCGCGGGGCGCAGGGCGGCGACGAGCCGCTCCTGGTGGCGCGCGACCGCGCCGGGATCCCCCGGGTCGTCGGGCGCCTCGCCCACGGCGCGCAGGCGGTCGGGGTCGCTCGCGAGGGTCCGCTCGACGCGCGCCAGCAGCGCGGCTTGCCGCGGCGAGATCCAGTCACCGGGCGAGCGGCCCGCCGCGAGCGCCGCGTTGGCCTTGGTCCGCTGCATGGCGTTCAGCGGGAGGAAGCGCCACGCGCCCCGCAGCGCGTGCTTGCGGTCGGAGTCGCGGGCGGCGCGCGAGGCGGGCTCGTCGCTGGGGGCGCAGCGGCTCGTCGCGGCCGCGCGCGCCAGGCGCTCGGGCGAGACGCGCGCGGGGTCGTAGCGCACCTCGACGGCCTCGCGGCCCCCGGCCCACGCGGCGCGCGTGGCGACCACGCCGTCGACCGCGCCCAGGGCGGCCTCACCGCTCCAGAAGCAGAACATCGTGAACGTCGCGCGGGCCAGCTCGTCGACCTCGGCGGCGGGCGCCACGGTCGCGAGCCAGGCCGGCGCGTCGCGGCCCGCGGCCTCGAGCGCGTCCGACGCGCGCCGCGCGATGCCGCCCGTGGTCCACACGCGGTCGCGGCGCGGAACGACGTCGCGGCCGTCGGCGTCGAGGAAGCGCACGACGGGGTTGTTCCAGGACGGCTCGTCGAAGCGCTCGAGCGCGCGCGCGTCGGCGCCGGGGCGGTTGTTGTGGATCGCGACCGGGACGAACAGGTCCTCGATCGCCTCGACGAGCAGCGGGTCGGACAGCGGGCCCTCCCCGAAGCGCCGGCACGTGGCGCAGCCGGGGATCTCCTGGAACAGCGCGAACACGGGCTTGCCGGTCGCGCGCGCCTCTGCCAGGGCGGCGTCCAGGTCGCGTCCCCAGGCCACGCGCCCGAGCTCGACGGGGTTCTCCGGGAGCGGGCGGAGCGCGGCGCCGTCGGGGTCGCCCGCCTGGACCGCGGACCCGGGAACGGAGGAGCAGGTCGCGAGCGCGGCCGGGGCGATCCCGGCGAGGGCCGCGAGCGCGGCGATCGGGAGAGGGTTCCGCATGGTCGTGGACGGCTACGGGGGTCGGCCCGCGGCGTGACGTCGGGCCCGGCGAAGAGGTCGTTTCCCGACGCAGACCTTACGGCGCGCGGCGCGGGCGCGCGCGGTGGGCCGCGGGATCAGGCGCCGGGGTCGCGCTCGAGGCGCAGGCGGGCGTTGCCGGCGCGGTCGAAGAACTCGAGCCGCCCGCTGCGCAGGCCGACGTGCGCGCAGTCCTGGACGGCCTGCCGCGCGCGGCGCGTGACCTCGCGGCCGACCGCCGAGCAGTCCTGCTCCGACTGCAGCTCGAGCGCCTGCAGGTTCGCCTTGCGCGGGCCGGACAGGTAGTACTGCCCGGTCGCGGTGTGGCAGGGCCCGACCACGTGGTACTTGCCGTCGGGAGCGAACTCGACGCGCAGCGTGATCTCGCCGACGCGCTCGCCGTCGATCTCGCGCAGGATCCAGTGCCCCACGACGCGCTCGTCCCCCGCGTGCGACTCGCCGCAGGCGACGAGGAGCAGGAGGCAGGCGCACAGGCTCGCGACGATCTTGGCCATCCCGCGAGGGTAGCCGCGCCGCCGCGCCCCCACGAGGGGTCCCGACCCGCCGGTCGATCAAGACGGCGTGAAGGCCGACCGTGCGCTCGCCCGGAATGCGCTCAGAGCGCGACGCCGTACTCGTCGTCGCCGTCGTCGTCGATCGGGTAGCGCGGGCCGCCGGGGCCGCCCAGGGTCTCCTTCTCGGGGTCGGGCGGCGGCGCCGGCTTCAGCAGGCTGCGGCACACCGCGAGGGCGGCGTGGTAGCGCGCGCCGCGCGTGACGACGGACCATGCCAGCACGCCCTGGGAGACCGCGAGGATCAGCAGGACGTCGACGGCGGTGGTCTCGGTGGACACCTGGCCCTCGAGCACCGTGACGAGCACGCTGCCGAGCGCGACGACGAGCACCTCGAGCAGGAACAGGGCCAGCATCGGCCGCAGCGTGCGCAGCGGGTGCGCCAGCAGCGTGAAGATCGTCGCGAGCCCGGCCCAGAGCACCGACGTGCCGTTGCGCAGCGCGAGGCGCGTGCGCGTGTAGTCGGCCCAGGTGAACGTCAGGGCGACCAGCAGGCCGAACAGGCCGGCGCGGGTCCACTCGACCCACGTCGCGGTCCACTCCGAGGGCAGCGCGCGGTAGTCGCCGGGCTCCTCGAGGCCCAGCAGGCGCGTGTCGACCAGCTCCTCCCACGGCCGGCCGTGCACGACCCAGCCGAACAGCGCCAGCCAGCCGACCGTCAGGACGGCGACGCGCAGGAAGCGGAAGAAGTGGCGGCTGCCGCCGAGCGCGAAGCGCTGGAGCGCCGCGCCCTGGGCGCGCTCGAGGAACACGAGCAGCCAGCCGCCGGCGAAGAACGCCTGCAGCAGCACGGCGGCGAGCCCGAGCAGCGCGCCGGTCGCGACGGCGCCGCGCTCGAGGGACGCGAGCAGCTCGCGGTGGTCGGTGCGGAAGCTCGCGTCGAGGTTGGCGACCAGGCTGCCGCGCTCGTAGCGGTCGCCGACGGCGTCCTCGAGGCCCGCCAGCCACGGGAGCGTGCCGAGCAGGGCCAGCAGCGTGAAGGCGAGCCAGACGAGGCCCCACACCAGCGGCTTCGCCAGCGCGCCCCGCAGCGCGGCGACGGTCACGGAGCGCGGCTTCGCGTCGTTCTCGGCCGCCACGGTCAGCCTCCGATCCTCGACTGCCAGTGCAGCGTGTGGGCGATGCGCGACAGCACCCGCTCGCTCCAGCGCCACGGCGCCACGCGGTCGGGCTTCGCGAACCAGCGGTTGTTCGACATGTCCGTGTCGACGTACCAGCGCAGCTCGGGGTCGACGGCGACCGCGACGACCTTGCCGCGGCCCTCGCGCCGCAGGCGCAGCCAGCGCGAGGCGGCCTGCTGCTCGCGGGTCCACGTCACGCGCTCGGTCTCGCCGTCCTCGTAGCGGACCTCGACGTCCACGGGCAGCCGCAGCTCGCCGCGGCGACGCACGAGCACCTCGACCTCCCACGGCCGGCCGTCGTCGGGGTCGTCATCGGCGTCCTCGTCTCCGGGCTCGTCCCCGGCTTCGCGCCCGGGCTCCGCGCGCAGGACGAGCTCGCCCCCGTCGTCCTCGAACCAGCCGGCCGGCTCGTCGCGGCGGAACTGCTCGACCTCGACGCTCCAGTCCACCGTGCCGGTGCCCCGGAACATGTCGTCGAAGTACCACTGCACGTCGACGCCGGCGCCCTCCTGGAACGAGGCGAAGAAGTCGTCGGGGTACGGGTGGCGGTAGCGCCACTGCTCCGAGACGTGCCGCAGGCCCTTCAGGAACGCCTCCTGGCCGATGACCGCCGGCAGCGACCGCAGCGCGACGGCGGTGCGCGCGTAGCTGTTGGTCGAGTAGCTCTCCCGGTCGAGGTAGCGCCAGCCGGGCGTGTCGATCGGGTCGGCGTCGGGCTCCCGCAGGTAGCGGCTGCGGTCGTGCCAGCGCGGGTCGGTGCGCTGGGGCGAGAAGGTCAGCCACGGGCGGTCGCGCCACAGGTCGAGGGCGCACGACTCGGGCAGCGGCTCCAGCTCGAAGTCGGTGAACGGCAGCGGGATGCGCCGCAGGGTCAGCGCGTCGGACAGGTCCTCCCCGCCGGGCCGCGGCCAGAGCGGCACGCCGTCGACGGGGAAGCGGCCGAAGTCGGTCGTCTCGCGCCGCGGGCCGTACACCTGCGCGGTGACCTCGCTGTCGGTGTAGGAGTTCAGGCCCTCGTCGAGCCAGGCCGCCTCGAACTCGTTGCTGCCGACCAGGCCGTACCAGAACTGGTGGCCGGCCTCGTGGATCGTCACGCTCTCGGGCGAGTGCATGTCGGGCGTCGTGAAGAGCCGCGTGCCGCACGTGAAGAGCGTCGGGTACTCCATGCCCCCGGCCGCGCGCGCCCCCCAGGCGGGGTCGACCACGGTGACGGCGCTGTACGGGTAGGCGCCGTACCACATGCCGTAGAAGAAGAGCGCCGCGCAGGTCGCGTCGAAGTGGCGGCGCCACTGGGACTCGCGCTCGGGGTGGATCAGGACCTTCACGCGCACGTCGCGCAGGTCGTCCAGGCGGTCCTCGCCCAGCGCCGCGCGCGCCTCGCCCACGACGCGGACGAAGCGCGGGTCCGCCAGCCAGTCGCCGGGGCGGAACATCTCCTCGTGGACCGCGAAGCGCGGGTCCGCGGTCCAGGTGAACCCGTGCACCAGGGGCGTGCGGCCGAAGCGGCCCACGCGCGCCTGGTCGTCGGCGGAGGGCGCCACGAAGCGCGTCACGACGCGGCCGTCGCGGACCTGCGGCTCGCCCGCCAGCACGCCGGACGCGCCAACCTTCCCCG
This sequence comes from bacterium, assembly GCA_030428395.1. Taxonomy (GTDB): domain Bacteria; phylum Planctomycetota; class UBA1135; order UBA1135; genus JAUIDW01. The sequence continues at coordinate 11,318 of JAUIDW010000071.1, forward strand.
CGTAGCGCTCGTCGAGGTCCAGCGTGACGTCGTAGGTCCCGTAGCTCGCGTAGAACTCGGTCGTGGCGTGGAAGGCGTGGCAGACCCAGCCGCGGCCGGCCTCGTACACGCCGAGCTTCGGGATCCAGTGCGCGGCGAGCAGGAAGTCGTCCTTGTAGCCCGTGCGGCGGCGGACGCGGGGGAACTGCGCGCTCCAGGCCAGCTCGACCGACACGGTCTCGCCCGGCGCGACGGGGCGCGGCAGGTCCACGCTGAACACCGTGCGGTCGGAGGGGATCGAGTCGGGCGGCTGCTCCCACGTGAGGCCGCCGATCAGCTCCTGGCCCTCGAAGCGGATCGAGCGCACCCGTTGCCAGCCCCAGCCGTCCGCGGCCTTCTCCGCGCGGTTGCGCCGCCCGAGCTTCCCGCGGGTCTCCCACAGGTGCGTCGAGCGGTTGTTCGCGAAGGCATTCCAGTAGAGGTGGAACCACAGGTCGGCGACGGGCTCGCCGCTGCCGTTGGTCCACGTCAGCGTGGCCTCGCCCTCGAGCGTCTTGTCGGGCTCCGCGACGCGCGCGCGCACGACGTAGTCGGCGCGGTGGGTGCGGCCGTCGGCCGGCCGCGGGTCGCGGCGCGGGCTGGCCGCCGCGGCGGGAGCGACGGGCTCGGCGGCCACTTCCTGCCCGGACGACGGGCTCGGCGGGGCCGCGGGGTCCTGGGCCGCCCCCGACCCGGCGAGGAGCGCCGCGGCCAGGACGAGGGCCCGGATCCGGGCCGGCGGAGGAAGTGCCAGCATCGGCGCATCCTCGGCCGCGGCGGGCGGGATGACAACCCCGCACGGCGGGGGCGCCGCGGGCGCCCGGGAGGCCCTCCGGACGCCCCGCGGAGGCCCCTGGGGGGTCCCATCGCGGGCCGGACGCGGGCCGGGCGCGGGGGGCCGCTCCCGGATCCGGGCCGCGCGCGGGGTCGCGCGACTTGAGACCCGCCGGGCGGCGTGCCCGGAATCGGCATCGAATCGGAATTGCCTTCGAAGCCTCCGCGAGGGCAGCCGATAACGGGGGCAGCTTCCTCCCGGAACGAAGCAGGTCCCCCATGGAAATCCAGCCGTCGAAGCCCGCCGTCACCCGCCCCCACGGGAACCACCCGGCTGCCCACGACGCCGCGCGCACGGCCCCCGGCGGCGAGCGCGCGGACGCCGCGCGCTCGAGCGACGACCGCCTGGAGCTCTCCAGCCGCTCGCAGCGCCTGGCGGAGATCGCCCGCGAGCTGGACTCGCCCGAGCGCGCCGAGCGCCTCGCCCGCATCGCCGCGGAGCTGGAGGCCGGCACGTTCAACACGCCCGAGCGCGCCGCGCAGAGCGCCGGCCGCATGCTCGAGTAGCCCCGCGCGCTAGCCGTCGGCGCCCTGCGCCGCCCGCGCCTCGGCCGCGTCCGGAGGCAGCTCGCAGCGTCCGACGTCGCCCTCGCACGACAGCAGCCGCGTCCGCGCGCGCGCCTGCGCCTCGTCGACGAGCGACGCGGAGTGCACGCACCAGCACGTCCGCACGGCGCCGTCCCGGGCCCTCCCGGGAGCCTCGGAGCGCGCCTCGCGGTAGTCGGGGCACAGTTCGTCGGGAGCCGCCATGCGCTCCGGACGCTAGCCGCCGCCGCGAGCGGCCGAGCTGACAGGTCCGATAGTCGCCTCGCGGGCCCGTCCGCGCCCCGCCGGGTGGGATCCGGGGTGCCGGGTATCCTGGGGAGTTCCCGCACCCGCGCCCGGAGCGCGAGGCGAGCCCCGTGGAACGCGACCGCCCCGAAGCCCGCAGGAGCCGCGCCCGCCTCGTCGCGGGCCGACTCGGCCTGTGCGCCCTGGGCCTGGCGGTCGGGCTGGTCCTCGCCGAGGCGGCGTACCGCTGGCACGTCTGGGGCCCCGCCGCGCTGCTGCCCGCCAACATGCGCAGCACGCACACGATCGGCGAGTCCGGCCTGCTCCGGGCCAGCGGAGCGGTCGGGTACGAGCTGAAGCCGGACCTCGACGCACGCTACCTGCTGCACCCGTTCCGCACGAACCGGCACGGCCTGCGCGACGACGACGCGACGCTCGAGAAGCCCGCGGGCACGTTCCGCATCGCCGTCGTCGGGGACTCGTTCACGATGGGCCACGGCGTCGCCGCCGAGGACGTGTACCACGCCGTGCTCGAGCGGCGCCTGCGGGAGGAGCCCGGCGGGATGCGCTTCGAGGCGCTGAACTTCGGCGTGGCCGGCTACGGCCTGCACGACTACGCCGCGGTGATCGAGGAGAAGGTGCTGCGCTTCGACCCCGACCTGATCCTGATCGGGCTGACGCGCAACGACCAGACGCCCGCGCCCGGCCGCAAGCCCTACGTGCCGAAGCCCGTGGACGACCCGTTCACGCGCCTGACCCTGCTCGACGCCCTGCGGGTCCGCGCCGTCCACGCCTCCGCGCGCCGCGCCGCCGCCGAGGGAGCCGAGGCGTGGGGCGAGCACGAGCGCCTCCCCGGCAAGCGCGTCGCGCAGCTGCGCAGCCGCTACGTCAACGCGCTGTTCGAGCGCATCGCCGGCCTGACGCGCCCCGCCGGCGTGCCCGTCCTGATGGTGCACCTCGTCGTCGGCGCCGGCGACCGCACCGGCCCCGGCCGGCGCTTCGAGAAGGCGGCCGCCCGCCACGGCTTCCGCTACCTCGACACGACCCCGGCCTTCGACCCGGACGACTCGCGCGACTTCCACGTCCGCGCGGGCGACGCCCACCCCAACGCGGCGGCCAACGCCCTGTACGCCGACGCGATCCACGCGTACCTGCTCGCGTCGGACCTGCTGCCGGAGCCGGCGCCGGGCCCGGCGGAGCACTAGCCGCGGGCCGCGACGAAGGGTCGCTCAGGGCACGCCGAGCAGCACCAGCTCCGCCACCAGCCCGTCGTAGGCCTGCTGGGCGACCGGGGTCAGCGGGCTCGTCAGGAGGTTCGTCGTCTCCCACGGGTCGGCGAGCAGGTCGTAGAGCTCGTCGGGGCGGTCCGTGCGGCGGATCAGCTTGAAGCGGGTGCTGCGGATGGCGCGCTGGTGGCTGGGGAACGGGGGGGTGGCACCGTTGGGGCCGAAGCGCTCGGTGTACATCCAGCGGCGGACGGAGAGGGTCGGGTCCGCGAAGTACGGGACCATCGAGACCGAGTCGACGCCGGTGGGCGCGGGGACGCCGGCGAGCTCGCCCAGGGTGGCGAAGAGGTCGACCGCGGAGACCAGGGCGTCGCACTCGGCGGCCAGGACGCCGGGCCCGCGGACGAGGAACGGGACGTGGACGCCGCCCTCGTACAGGGAGCCCTTGGCGCGGCTGGGGACGAACGGGGGCTCGGTGGCGGCGGCGGGGCTGCCGTTGTCGGTCAGGAAGAAGACGTAGGTGTTCGGGGCGACCGCCTGCTGGGCCGTCAGGATGCGGCCGATCACGGTGTCCATCGCCTCGACGGCGGCCTTCACGAGGCGCGCGTCGTCGGCGCCGGGCGGCAGGCCGGCGCAGGCGGCCGACGGACACGCGGACGCGGGGCACAGCGTCGGCGGCGGCACGTGGAACGGCGAGTGCGGCGCGTTGAACCCGACGAACACGAGCCAGGGCTCGGGCAGGGTCTCGATCGCGGCCACCGCCTCGTCGGCGAAGTCGATCGTCGTGTACGTGGTCGAGGTCGAGGCGACGCCGTCCACGACCTTGGGCCACGCGAAGTAGTCCTGCACCGCGCCGCCCACCAGCCCGGCGAAGCGGTGGTAGCCGCTGTCGTTGGGGTGCGTGTCCCCCTGCGTGCCCGCGAGGTGCCACTTGCCGACGTAAGCGCTGGTGTAGCCGGTCAGCATCTCCGGCAGCGTCGTCTCCGCCAGCGCCAGGGTCGGCGCCATCGTCGGCATGCCGACGCCGGTCCGGAACGCGTGCCGGCCGGTCTGCAGCACCGCGCGCGTCGGCGCGCAGATCGGGTTCACCCAGGCGTTGCGGAAGAGCATCCCCTCGGACGCGAGCTGGTCGAGGTTCGGCGTGCACGGCGGGTCCGGGGCCAGCCCGTAGCTCGCGGCCAGGTCCACGCCGAGGTCGTCGGCCAGGAACACGATCAGGTTCGGCGGCAACCCCGTGCCGCCGGGCCCGCCGGCGGGCCCACCGGCGGATTCGGAGGAGACGGGGGACACGCCGGCAGCGGCCGCCGCGAGGGCGGCGAGGAGGAGCGTCATGGTGCGGGATCCTGGTGCGGGGTCGGCGACGGGCGGCTGCCGGGACACCGACGCGGGCACGACGCAGCGTGCGCGCGCGCGTCCGGAGCCCGCCGGTCGCCGGGGGGGAGCGAGCCGCCAGCCTAGCGAGCCGCGGCCCGCCCGGGGCCTACAGCAGCCGCGCGACCTGCCAGGCGGCGAAGCGCGCGAAGTTCGACGGCGACAGGAAGCTCAGCTGCGAGCTCGACCCGCCCCGCTCGGACTGCACGTAGGCGCGCAGGCTGTCCTGCACGCGGCGGTCGGCGGCGTCGAGGTGCACCTCCGACGCCCACAGGATCGAGCCGGTCTCGGCGGACACGAGCTCCATGCCGACGCTGAGCTGCTGGGGCGGGTAGCTGCGGTGCTGGGTGACCGTGCCGACGAACAGGCCGTCGAGGCGGTAGCGGCGCGCCAGCTCGATGATCGTGCGCGGGTCGTAGGAGCCGCGCAGGTGGGGCTCGCTCGGGATGGTCTCGGCCAGGTCCACGGGCTGCAGCAGGACGACCTCGTACGGGGTCGCCTGGGACAGCTCGACGAAGAACGCCTGGGCGATGAACTCGGCGCCGGCCTCGACCGTCTCGGCGCCGGCGAAGGGCAAGAGGCCGATGCGCTTCAGCTCGTAGGAGTCGAAGTCGGGTGACACCTCGGCCGTCGCCAGGGTCTCCGGCACGACCTCGGGGGCGCGGCAGCCGGCCAGGAGGGCGGCGGCGACGAGCAGCGGCGCGGTCCTCACGGCGCGCGCTCCGGGGCGGCGCCGGCGGGGGCGGGCGGGCCGGCGACCTCGGCGGCCTCGGCCGCGCTCTGCTGGGCGCGCAGGACCTCGAGCTTCGTCTCGAACAGCACCTTCTCGGACTCCAGGCGGCGGATCTGCGCGGTCAGCAGCCGGCCGGCCAGGTCCTCGTTCTGCAGCTGCAGCTGCTCGCGCGCCGCCTCCAGCTCGGTGACGCGCGCCGCGAGCACCTCGATCTCCTGGTCCGCGTCCCGCAGGTGCTGGCGCAGCTTGGCGCGGTCCGCCTCGAGCGCGCCGACGCGCTGCACGAGCGCGTCGCGCTCTTCGAGCACGTTCTGGTAGAGCTCCAGGATCGTCGTGCGGCCCGACTCGCCGGGCTGGACGCTGCGCTGGGAGGCCGAGGCCGGCGCGACCACGCCCGGGCTGGGCGAGCTCACGACGCCGGGGTCCGGCGCGGGCTCGGCGGCCGCGCCGCCGCTCCACATGTCGGAGAACGTCACGCCGGGGCGCGCCAGGTCGCCCTCGACGTTCTGCGGCGTCCCGGGCGGCTCGACCGGGATCATGGTGCAGGCGGCGAGCAGCGACAGGGCGAGGGCGAGCGGGAGCTTCGCGGACATCACGACTCCTCCGGGGGATGCGGGGCGGGGGTCGAAGCGGTGGTCGGGGCGGGGGGCGGCGCGGAACTCGGGGCGGGCGGCGCGGCGTCCGCGGCGGCGGGCTCGTACTCGAGCTCGACCACGTGGACCTCGCCGCAGCCGCAGGTGACCTGCAGGCCGTGCACGACGCCGTCGCGGCGCAGCAGCTCGACCGCGGGCTCGGCGCCCGACGACGCGGCCTTACCGGCCGCGGGCAGCGGGGCGGGGACTTCGGTGAACTGCACCGCGGTCTTCTTGATGATCGACTGCATGGGAGGGGTTCCGTTCAGGCCGTCACGTCGAGCTGTCCGCCGGCCTCGTCCTCGTCGCGCGGACCGACGTGGCGGTCCTGCGGCGGGCGCTCGTCGGCCTCGTCCTCGTCGTCGTCGTCCTGCTTGGCGAGCGAGAAGGGCGGCTCGTCCTGCCGCGGCCTGTCCCGCCGGAACCGGTCGGTCGGCAGGACGCGCTCGGGCTCGAGGGGCTCGATCGGCCGGTCCATCGGGTCACGCGGCCTGCCCCAGGGACGCGGTCAGCGTCCGGTTCAGGCGGTAGAGGGCGCGCGCGTGGATCTGGCTGATGCGCGACTCGGAGAGCCCCAGCAGCTCGCTGATCTCGCGCAGCAGCAGGTCCTCGGCGTAGTAGAGGTTGACGACGGTCTGCTCGTTCTCGTCCAGCTCCGCGATGGCGCGCGCGAGCAGGTCGCGCGTCTCGATCCACTCGGCGCTGCCCGCGGGGTCGAGGCTGGCGGGGTCGGACAGCAGCTCGCCGAGCTCGCTGCCCTCGGCGCCGTCCAGGGACGCCAGGTGCGCGGACCGCGCGGCCGCCAGCAGGCGGTCGACCTCGTCGGCGTCGACGCCCAGCCGCTCCGCGATCTCCTCGGGGCTCGGCGGGACACCGGTCTCCTGCTCGGCGGCGGCCACCGCGCGCTCGACGGCGCGCACGCGGTCGCGGCGCGAGCGCGGCAGGAAGTCCTGGCGGCGCAGCTCGTCGAGCACGGCGCCGCGGATGCGCGTGTAGGCGTAGGTCGAGAACGCCAGGCCGCGCTCGGGCTCCCAGGAGTCCGCCGCGGCGACCAGCCCGAGCATGCCGAAGCCCTCGAGGTCGTCGCGGTCGACGCTGGGCGGCAGGTCGAGCACGAGCTTGCCGACCACGTGCTTCAGCAGCGGCACGTGGTCGAGGATCAGACGCTCGCGGTCGACCGGCAGGGGCTGGGCGGACGGGGGCATGGCTCAGGGACGGCTCACTCCGCGGTCGGCGCGGCGCCCTCGGCGGGCGCGTCCTCGGCGCCGGGCGCGCTCGAGGCCAGGGTCCAGGTCAGGAGCCGCAGCCCCTGGCGCGCGACGACCAGCACGGCCACGACGGTCCCGGCCCCGCGCAGCGACGCGACCCACACGGGGGCGTCCACGAGCAGCGAGCCCAGGCCGACCGCCGCGCCGGACGCGACGGCCAGGCGGTTGCCGAGCGACAGCCATGCACGATCCACGGAGTCCACCGTGATGGCCTCATCGGTCGCCCGCGACTGGAGCTTGAGTGGCGGTTTTCGGGCCGGCCCGGCGCTGGCTCCGGCCGCGCGCGGCCGCGGCCGGCGGCGGCAGCCAGGGCTCGAGCGCGGCGACCAGGCGGCGCAGGCAGGCCACCTCGAGGGACTCGTCGCGCCCCAGGGCGAAGGGCCGCTGGAAGCGCGCCGCGTCGGCCACGCCGCGCGCCCGCGGCAGCCAGCCGGCCAGGCGCGGGGCGCGCGCGAGGAAGCGCTCGCACACCCGGGTGAGGCGGCGGGCGACGCGCTCGGCCTCCTCGACGTCCCCGGCCAGGTTCACGACGAGCTCGGGCGTGGCGACGTCCCCGCCGCAGGCCCCGGCCCAGGAGTCGAGCGCCTTGATGAGGCCGTAGGCGTCGGTCAGCGCGGCCGGGTCCGGCGTGGTCACGACCCACACGCGGCCCGCGGCGGCGGCCGACGCCAGCACGTCGGGGCCGATGCCGGCAGCGCTGTCGCCCAGCACCACGTCGTAGGCGGCGCCCAGGCGCTCGAGCTCGCCGAACAGCCAGGCGCGGCGGACCGGGTCGGCGGCGGCCATCTCGGGCGAGCCGGACGCGGCGGGCAGCACGTCGAGCCCGTGGGGCGCGCGCACGACGCACCGCTCCGTCCGGCAGCGGCCGCGGTACGCGTCCTCGAGCGTGCGCTCCGGGCGCAGCCGCAGCAGCACGTCGAGGTTGCCGAGGCCCAGGTCGAAGTCGACGAGCAGCACGCGGTACCCCCGGCGCGCGAGCTCGACGCCCAGGTTGGCGGTCAGCGTCGTCTTGCCGACGCCGCCCTTGCCGCCGGTGACCCACAGCAGCGGCGCGGCCAGCAGCGACGGCGCCGCGGGCCCGGACCCGAGGACGTCGGAGGTCGGCGCCGGGCTCACGCCTGCGCCTCCTCGAACGTCGCGCGCCGCGGCTCGCGCGCCGGCGCCGCCCCGCGGGCGGGCCGCGCCAGCCGGCCGCGCAGGAACAGGTCGGCGAAGTGGGCCGGCGCGGCGCGGACCAGGCCGCGGCGCGGGTCGGCGCCGGTGCCGAGGAAGCCGAACTCGAACGAGCGGCGGGCGAGCGCCTCGACCACCGCCGCGGGGCGGTCGGTGCGGTCGACCCCCGTGACGAGCGCCGCGGTCGGCTCCGGTCCGCGGTAGGCGTCGAGCCACGCGACGGTCTCCGAGGCGGTCTGGGACGCGGAGGCGACCAGCCACGGGTGGACGTCGGCCCCGGCGCGCGCGAGCTCGCGCAGCGGCCCGTGCCCGCGACCGGGGCGGCCGGCAGTGTCCACGAGCGTCAGCGCGCCGCGCTGGGCGCGCCGGACGAGGTCCAGCAGGTCGCGCGCGTCGGACGCGGTGCGCGGGGTCAGGCCGAAGGGCTCGAGCGCCGCGCGCAGGGCGGCGGCGCCCGCGCGCGTCGCGTCGAGCGTCACCGGGACCACGCCGCGGCCGGCGGCCTGCAGGCGGCCGGCGAGCTTGGCGAGCGCGAGCGTCTTCCCCGCGCCGGCGGGCCCCGTGAACGCGAAGCAGAGCGGCGCGGACCCCGGGCGCGGCGAGGGCGCGACGCGGAAGGCGCGCTCGAGGTGCTCGGCGGCCGCGTCCAGCGCGTAGATCCCGCGCGCGCCGGCGTCGGACACGCGCCCGACCACGGCGCGGACGAGCGCGCGGCTGGCGCCGTGCCGCTGGAGCCGCTCCTCGACCTCGGCCAGGCCCGGCTCGCGCAGGGACGAAGCCGCGGCGCCCGCGCGCGGGACGTCGCCGTCCGCCGCGGCGGCCGGGGCGCGCCGGCCGCGGGCCACCGCGACCGTCACGCCGCCGTCGGGCGTGGACTCGTGGGACAGGACGAGCGCCTCGTCCCCGTGGGCGCGCCGGGCGCGCTGGAGTGCGTCGCGGAGGTCGCGACCCTGGTAGCGGAGGATCTGCATCAGGCTTCTTCCATGCGGACGATGCCGAGGGTCTCGACCGCCTTGGCCGGGATCACCTCGTTGTAGGAGAGCACCGAGACCTTCGGCAGCGACGAGCGCACCAGCTCCGCGAGGAACCGGCGCACGCCGCTGCGCACGAGCACGACGACGTCCTTGCCGCCCTGGGCGGCCGCGCCAACCGAGTCGGCGACCTTCTCCATCAGCGCCTGCAGGTACGCGGGGCTGACGGGCTGTGCGTCGGCGTCGGTGGCGCCCGGCCCGACGGCCGTGGCGAGGCGCGCCTCGATGCCGGGGTCCAGGGTGACGGCGTAGAGCCG
>JAUIDW010000458.1 GCA_030428395.1 bacterium
CGGCGAGGGCTGCGGCCGCGAGGGCGAGGGCGGCGAGGAGGGGGCTGCGAAGCGTCTTCATGTCGGGTCCTTCCGTGGAGTTGCCCGGCGGCGGGTCGTGCGAGGCGCGTCGGTCGCCTCCGGACATCCCTGCCATGCGACGCCGCGACCGCGCCCCCGTAAGCGATCTCCCCGGACGCCGCCCCGCGGGCCGGGGCAGAGATTCCAAGCGGCCGCGGCACCGGCACTTGTGACCGCTCCGCGGGGCCCCGAGAATCGGGGCACGGGGTCGCTCCGGGCGCCCGCCGCGCCCTTGGACGAGTTCAGCCGCACCCTCTACGACGACATCCGGCGCGTCGCCGCGGGCCAGCTGCGCCGCGAGAAGTCGGCGCGCTCGATCTGCGTCACCGACCTGGCGCACGACGCCCTGGAGCGCGCCCTGCGCCAGGACGCCGGCCGCGGGGTGACGCGCGCGGAGCTGATGCGGCGCATCGCGCGCCTCTGCCGCCAGGTGCTGGTGGACCGCGCCCGCGCCCGCGGGCGCCTGCGGCGCGGCGACGGCGCGCGGCCCGAGCGGCTGGACGTCGACCCGACCGCCGCGGAGGGCCTGGGGGCGCTCGACCTCCTCGCGCTGGACGACGCGCTCGCGCGGCTGGCGCGGCTGGACCCGCGCCACGCGGAGATCGTCGAGCTGCGCTTCTTCACCGGCGCGAGCATGCCCGAGGTCGCCGAGGCGCTCGGCCTGAGCCTCAGCGCGGTCGAGAAGGACTGGCGCAAGGCTCGCGCCTGGCTGGCGCTCGCGCTGGAGGACGGGGAGAGCGGTGGCGGAGGCTGAGCGCTACCGGCGTGCCGGCCGGCTCTTCGACGAGCTGGTCGACCTGCCGCCGGCGGAGCGCGCCGCGGCGCTCGCGCGCGCGCACGCCTCCGACCCGGAGGCGGCCGCGCTGGCCGAGCGCCTGATCGAGCGCGACGCGCGCGGCGCGGAACTGCCGCTGGACGCGGTCGCGCTGGACCCGGCCGACCCCGCCGGCGTGCTCGGCGCGGCGGTGGGGCCGTACGAGATCGAGGCGCTGCTCGGCAGCGGCGGCATGGGGGCGGTCTACCTCGCGCGCCGGCGCGACCCCGAGGCGCGCGTCGCGGTCAAGTTCGTGACGCTGGTCGCCGCGCCCGCCGCCGCGCTCGAGCGCTTCCGCGGCGAGGCGCGCCTGCTCGCGTCGGTCGACCACCCCGGCGTCGTGCGCTACCGCGACTCGGGCGTCGACCGCCGGGGGCGCCCGTACCTCGTCATGGACCACGTCGACGGCGAGCCGCTGTCGGCGACCACGCCCGAACTCGCCGCCAGCGTGCGCAGCACCGTCGCGGTCGTCGTCGCGGTCGCGCGCGCCGTGCACCACCTGCACCAGCGCCGGGTGCTGCACCGCGACCTGAAGCCCTCGAACGTCCTGCTGCGCCGGGTCGAGGGGGCGCCGGTGCCCGTCGTCATCGACCTCGGCATCGCGCGCGCGCTGGGCGCCGAGGGCGCCGCCGCCGCGACCGCCTCGCTCGGGCTGGGGCCGGTGGGGACGCCGGCCTTCATGAGCCCCGAGCAGGCGCGCGTCGGCGCGCCGCTCGACGTGCGCACCGACGTGCACGGGCTGGGCGCGGTGCTGTACGCGCTGCTGACCGGGCGGGCGCCGCGGGACGTCGAGACGCCCTCGCGCGACGACGCGCGGGCGCTCCAGCAGGTCCTGGACCGCACCGAGGCGCGGCCGCCGTCGGCCCGCGTGGACCCCGCGACGTTCGGCGCGGAGGGCGCGCGCCGCCGCGCGCGCGCCATCGACCGGGACCTCGACGCGATCGTCCTCCAGGCCGTGGCCGTCGACCCCGACGAGCGCTACGGCTCGGCCGAGGCCCTCGCGGCCGACCTGCGGCGCTGGCTCGACCGCGAGCCCGTCGAGGCGCGCCGCGTCGGCCCGCTGGCACGCCTGGTCAAGGCGGTGCGGCGCCGGCCGCTGGAGGCCGGGCTCGTCGCCGGCGCCGTGGCCCTGCTGGCGGGGACGGCGGTCGTGACCTCGCTGAGCCTGGCCCGGGAGGCGCGCGCGCGGCGCCGGTTCGAGGAGCAGCTCGCGACCACGGCGGCGCTGAACCTGTTCCTGACCGAGGACGTCTTCGCGCGCGCGGTGCCCGAGCTGGACGGGCCCGACACGCCCGCCGTCGACGTGCTGCGCGACGCCGCCGACCGCGTCGGGACGCGCCTGGACGACCGGCCGGCCGTCGCGCTCGCGGTGCGCGCGGCGCTGCTCGGCGTTTTCGAGCGGCTGGGCGCGAGCGACGCCGCCGACGAGCAGATGGCGCGCGCGGCCGCCCTGGTGGACGCGCTGCCCGCGGACCATCCGCAGCGCCTGAACTACGAGCTCGAGCGCGGCATCGCGCTGATGCGGCGCAGCCGTCACGACGAGGCCGAGCGCGCGCTGCGCGGCGTGCTGGAGGCGGGGGCGCGGGCCGATCCGCCGCTGCCGGAGCTCGAGGGCATGGCGGCGGGGACGCTGGCGATGGTGCTGCTCGCGCGCAACGAGCTCGACGAGGCCGAACGCTGGCTCGACCTGGCCTTCGCGCGCGTCGGCGACGACGACCTGCGGCGCTTCGAGCTGCTGAACAACGCCGCGCTGCTGGCGTGGACCCGCGGCGACCGCGACGCGACGCTGGCGGCGATGGAGGACCTGCTGGCGGAGGCCGAGCGGCGCTTCGGCCCCGACCACGCGTACGTGTCCGGGGTCTGCTCGAACCTGGCGACGCTGCACCTCGACCGGCGCGAGCCGGGGCGCGCCCTGCCGTACGCGCGCCGCGCCCTGGAGGTGGCGGAGCGGTGCTTCGAGCCGGGCCACCCCGACCGCCTGTCGGCCGCCAACCAGCTCGCCTCGTGCCTCAGCTACGAGGGCGACTACGACGCGGCCGTGGAGCTGCGCCGCGCGGTCCTCGAGGGGCGCCGCGCGGAGCTCGGCCCCGACAACGCGGTCGTCGGCGAGGCCGCCAACAACCTCGCGAGCACGCTGGTCCGCGCCGGCCGTCCGGCCGAGGCGCTGGCGCCCGCGCGCGAGGCCCTGGCGATCCTCGAGCGCACCCTCGGCGAGGGCAGCCCCACCACGGCGTCCGCCTGCCTGACGCTGGCCACCGCCCAGGAGGGCGTCGGAGACCTGGACGCGGCGCTCGCGCTCTTCGACCGCGCCATCGCGATCTACGAGACCGCCGCGGGCGACCACGCCCTCGCGCTGCGCGAGGCGCGCGCCTGGCGCGAGCGCCTGCGCGCCGCGGC
>JAUIDW010000072.1 GCA_030428395.1 bacterium
GCCGGCGCGCGCGGGCGCACCGGACGATCCCCCGAGGGTCCTCCTGGCGGGCCATGGTAGGGGATCGCGGCTCGCCTGCGACGGCTCGACCGACCGAAAGAGGGGGGAGCGGCGGGGCGTCGAAGGCTGCGCTCGGGGGTTTCCGCTCCGCCGGCCGGCTGCCGGCGACCCCGCGCGCGGAGGCCACCCGCGGCCCGCGCGCGGACGTCGGGTCACCCCCCCCCGGGGGACGCGCGGGCTCCGCGCCCGGCCGCAGGAGGTCTGGTATGGTCCGCGCCGTGGCTCCTCGAATCGCAACGCTCGTCGCCGGCCTGGCCGGCGCCGGACTGCTCGGCTGCGGCGACGCGGGCGGGGCGGCCGACACCGGGCCGCCGCCCAACGTCGTCCTGATCTCGCTCGACACGGTCCGGGCCGACCACCTGAGCTGCTACGGCTACCCGCGCCCGACGACCCCGAACCTGGACGCCCTGGCGGCCGGCGCGACGCGCTACGACCCCTGCCAGGCCACGGCGCCCTGGACCGTGCCCGCCCACGCGTCGATGTTCACGGGGCGCTTCCCGTTCCAGCACGGCGCGCACTCGTTCCGGCCGGTGCGCCGCGACCGGGACAACGTCCACCCGCTCGACCGCGACCAGGTCACCCTGGCGGAGGCCCTGCAGAACGCCGGGTTCCGGACGGCCGCGTTCGTGACGAACAACGCCTACCTCGACCGGCGCCTGCAGCTCGACCAGGGCTTCCAGACCTACGAGGTCGTGGACGATCCGGTCCGCCCGGCTCCCTGGACGTCGGTGAACCCGCGGGCGCTCGCCTTCCTCGAGGGGCCCCACCCGCGCCCGTTCTTCCTGTTCCTGAACTACATGGACGCGCACCGGCCCTACAACGTCCGGCCGGCCAGCGACGCCCTCCCCGACGCCCCGGCCGACCCCGAGCGGCCGCTGCTGACCCAGCTGAAGCACCACGTGATGGGCGGCCAGCAGCCGTTCCCGACCGAGCTGCGCGAGCAGGTGATCGCCCAGTACGACATGGCGATCGCGAACCTCGACGTCGCCGTGGGCCAGGTGGTGGACCGCCTGCGCGAGCTCGGGCTGTACGACGACACCGTCATCGTCGTCACGTCCGACCACGGCGAGTACTTCGGCGAGCACGAGCTCGTCGAGCACTCCAAGGACGTCTACCAGGGCGCCCTGCGCGTGCCGCTGATCGTCAAGGGCCGCCGGCAGGCCGAGGGGCGCGTCGTGACGGTGCCGACCTCGCTCGTGGACGTGCCCGGGCTCGTCGTGAACGAGCTGCCCGGGTCCCTGCGCGGGCGCCTCGAGCCCCTGTTCCCCTACGGCCCCGGGGCGCGCCCGGTCCTCAGCGAGAACTACTTCGCGCGCCTGCACGACTTCTTCCACGAGACCTGGGGGCCGCGCTTCGACCGCGTCCGCCGGACGCTGATCGACGGCCGCTGGAAGGTGATCGAGTCCAGCGACGGGGCCCACGAGCTGTACGACCTCGAGGCGGACCCCGACGAGACGACGAACCTCGCCGAGCGCGAGCCCGAGGTGCTGGCCCGCCTCCTGGACGAGCTGGCCGCCTTCCGCGCCGACGCCCCCGCGCCCACGCGCGCACCCGGCGCGTCCGGCGGCCGCGAGCTGACGGAGGAGGACCTCCGCCAGCTGCAGCACCTGGGCTACTGAACCGCCGGCGGCCGCCCTAGTTCCCGGTGGGGTGGCACAGGAAGCACGCGGCGCTGTCGTAGACGTAGCCCGGGACCCGGTCGTGGTCGTCGTCGGTGTCGGCCTGGTTGTGCTCGTGGCACGTCAGGCAGGAGAACACCGAGTAGTTCGTCGGCACCGTGTGGCAGGCGTTGCACGAGAGCGTGGCGTGGTCGCCGGAGTTGATCGGGAACGAGTGCGCGAAGACGGCGCCGAACCAGGAGCTGGTGCCGTGGCACGCCTCGCACGTGGTGGGGAACATCGAGGCCGCGTGGTCCGGGCTGGTCGTGGCGTTGTACTCGGCCAGGTGGCAGTCCACGCAGGCCGTGGGCGTGCCGACGAAGACGCCGCCCACGTGGCAGTCGAGGCAGTCCGCCGAGGCGTGCGCTCCCGTCAGCGGCCAGGTCCCGTGCGTGAACCCGCTGCCGGTCCAGGTCGTCGGCAGGTGGCAGTCGTCGCAGTTCGCCGTGAACCCCAGCATCGCGTGGTCGGGGTTCACGGCCCTGGCCAGGTCGTCCTGGTGGCAGTCCTCGCACTCGGCCGAGGTGCGGTTGAAGTTCCCGACGTCGGCTCCCGGGTGGCAGCGCCAGCAGGCGGTCGCGGCGTGGGCCCCGACCAGCGGGAAGCGCGTGCGGTCGTGCAGGGCGATCTGCCCGATCGGCGCCCAGTCGTCCTGGCCGTGGCAGTCCTCGCAGGTCTTGCCGAGCTGCCCGCGGTGCACGTCCTCGTGGCACCCGGCGCACCCCCGCCTGGCGAAGTTCCCCACGGGACCCTTGTCGTTGTGGCAGCGCAGGCACTGGGCGTCCGCGTGGGCGCCCTCGAGCTCGAGACCGGCCTGGGCCAGGTGGTCGTACTCGAAGTCGGGCCGCAGCTCGTTCCAGGAGCCGGAGAGGTGGCACGCCGAGCAGTCCAGGGGGAACGACTCGTGGGGCACGACCGGGCCGCGCTCGGCCTGCCATCCGTGGCGCGGCGCGCGGTCGCCCTGGAAGAAGGCGCACGCCAGGAAGCTCAGCGACAGGGCCAGGACGGCTCCCCGCAGGGCGGCCTCGCGGAACGAAGGGGGTCTCGGGGTCATGGGGCTAGAAGTTCAGGGTGTAGCGCAGGCCGAGGCCGTAGCTCTCCACCGAGTCGCCGAATCGTCGGTCGCCGAGGAAGGAGAGCACTCCGCGGGTGCCCAGGATCAGGTCGAACGTCGCGATGACCGCGTGCTGCTGGAAGGTCCCCGCGTTGCCTCCCTCGCCCTCCCACTCGACGAAGTCGTAGGTCAGGGTCCCCAGGCCGCGGTCGAAGCGCCGGTTCGCGTAGGCGCGCAGGCCGGGACCGCCGGTGTACCGTCCGTCCGTCCGGAACAGCGTCAGGCCGACCTCGCCGCGCTCGTAGAGCAGCTCCCGCAGCGACGCTCCGGCCTGGTACGCGAGCCCGTCGTCGTCCTGGTCGCGCCAGAAGTCGAGGCGCGCGTTCAGGCGGAGGTGCTCGTCGAGCCGCCGGTACCCGTCGAGGCCGACCCGGTCGACCACGCCGTCCTCGATGAGCTCCGGGGACACGGGGGCGAACTCGTGGCGCTCGATCTCGGGCCACCGGACGCGCGACGCGTGGAGGCCGACCCCGCTGGCGTCGTCGGGCCGGAAGCGCGCGTGGGCGCGCAGCTCCGTGAGCTCCAGGCCGGGCGACTTCAGGACGGCGGTGCTGTCGTAGTAGTCGATCCACGCGGCGGCGTACAGCGACGTGCGCGGCCCCGGGGCCCAGTCCGCGGTGGCGAGGATCAGGGTCCGGTCCTGGGAGCCCTCGTGCCACGTGTTCTGCAGCGCCACCCCGAGGGCGAGGTCCTCCTCCTCGCCCGACACGTACCGGTAGAACGCGGCGACGCCGAGGTCGTCGCCCGACTCGAAGTCCGGGAACGGCTCGGGCAGCGCCCCCGCGCTGACGCCGAAGCGGCTGCCCGACGGGAGGCGGTGCACCCACTCGGCCCCGTCCACGACGCCGAGCTCGGGGAACTCGTTGTGGAGGAAGCGCCCGACCTCGTACAGGTTCGGGTCCTCGCGCGTCCCGCCGCGCTCGTACGAGAGCCGGTTCACCCGCAGGTACGTGTCCGTCACGTCCGGCGCGCCCGACAGCGTGGCGTCCTGCAGCGTGCCGTCCACGTTGACGTGCAGCGTCCCGCCGCGGTGGAACGGGTTCTCCGCCCGCGTGTCGAAGCCCACCCGGGCCGTCGTGTACGTCGTGCCGTACTCGTCGTTGCGGATGCCCCGGTAGTCGCTCGTCAGGCGGCTGCGCCAGACCGTCTCGCGCTCCTCGCGGCGCAGGCCGAGGGCCGGGGCGAGGAGCGGGGACTCCTCCTCCCAGGCGACGGGCGGGTGGCTCCACGGCAGCTCGTCGGGGATGGCGCCCGGCTGGTAGCCGGGGTCCTCGGTCCGGGGCTCGAGCTCTCGATCGCGCGGGAGCAGCACCACGGCGCGGCCTCCGATCGGGACGTTCGCCAGGAGCTCGTGGTGCTCGACCCGGCAGCTCCCCGAGGAGATGGCCACCACCACGGCGGGGAGGTCGGGCGCGCCGACCGCGTAGAGCAGCACCTCGTCGTCGGGGCGGACGCCGTCGTCGCGGCCCTTGTCGAGGTACACGCTGTTGCCCGCGACGGCCGTGACCGTCGCCTCGAGCCGGACGCGCGACTGGGCCCGGGCCGCGCCCGCGACCGCGGCGAGCACGGCCAGGATCGCGAGCGCCCGGCGCGCGCACCTCGCGAGGGTGCAGGTCGGCCGCCTCATCGGCCGCTCCTCCCCGCGCGCGGGTCGTGGCAGTCGGCGCACTCCGTGCCCAGCGGCCGGTAGCGCACGACCTGCCCCCCGCCCGGCAGCGGGTAGGGGACGTGACAGGCCGAGCACGCGAGCGCGGCGTGGTCGCGGTCCAGCGGGAAGGCGGAGTCGCGCCCGTGGTCGAAGGACGTCTCCTCGAAGCGCCGGAAGCTCGCGTGGCAGCGCGCGCAGTCGCTGCGCCCGTCCACCCGGAACTGGCCGGCGTGGGGGTCCGCGTGGCAGTCCGCGCAGCGCGTCGAGACGGCCGGGCCCAGGCGCCGACCGGAGCCGTCCTGCGCCCCGGGCGGGTGGCAGCTCCGGCAGTCGGCGCGCGCGTGCGCTCCCCGCAGGGGGTAGCCGGTCCACAGGTCGTGGTCGAAGCGGTCGAGGGCGCCGAACGAGGTCGTCCCGTGGCAGCGCAGGCAGGAGGTCCGCCCGTCGACGGAGGCCGGCAGCCCGGGGCGGTCGAAGGCGCCGCCGTGGGGGTCGGCGTGGCAGTCGCGGCACCGGCCGGACGTGCCCGCGTAGCGAACGAAGCCGGCGCGGTCGGCTGGCGGGCTCGCGTGGCAGCGCGCGCAGGCGACGGCGGCGTGCGCGCCGGTCAGGGCGAAGCCGGTCCGCGCGTCGTGCTCGGCGATCGAGAAGCGGGGCGGGAAGAAGCCGTGCACGTCGTGGCAGGCCGCGCAGCCCTCGGCGGCGAAGGGCCCGTCCGCGAACTGGCCGCCGTGCGGGTCCGCGTGGCAGTCCGCGCAGGCGCGCCCCGGCGCCCGGTCGTGGTGTCGGCCTCGCGCGTCGGTGGGGTCGAGCGGGGCGTGGCAGGCCTCGCAGCTGGCCGCGGCGTGCGCCCCCTCCAGCGGGAACCGCGCCCACAGCGCGTGGTCGAACGGGGTCTCGCGAACCGTGCGGAAGTCCTCCGCCGCGTGGCACCGGGCGCAGCCCGCGCGCCCCTCGTGGAGCGCGGGCAGCGCGGCGTGCTCGAAGGCGCCGTCGTGCACGTCCTGGTGGCAGCCGGCGCACCGGGTCGGCGCGCCGTGGAACGACGCCGCGGAGGCAACCCCGTCCGGACCGCCCGGGTGCCGCTCGCGGTGGCAGGCGGCGCAGTCGAGCCCGAGGTGCGCGCCCGTCAGGTCGAACGAGGTGCGCGCGTGGCCGGCCGCGTCCAGCGTGGCCGGGGTGAACGCGTGCCGCTCGTGGCAGTCGAGGCACCGGTGGCCCGCGAAGGGGCCGCGCTCGAACTCGCCCCGGTGGGGGTCGCCGTGGCAGCTCGCGCAGTCCTCCGGGGACCGCGGCGTCGCGGCGCGGACCAGGTCCTCTCCCGGGGAGTGGCAGGCGGCGCACGCGAGCTCCGCGTGGGGGGCCTCCAGGGGGAAGCCCGTGGCCGCGTGCCGGCCCGCGGGCATCGCCTCCCGGGGGGCCGGTCCCTCGAACGTGCCGTGCTCGGCCCGGTGGCACCCCGCGCAGCCTGCGCCGCGGGGCAGGTCGGCGAGCTCGGCCCACGCCGCGGTCAGCCCCGGCGCGTGCGGGTCCTCGTGACAGTCCAGGCAGTCCCGCGGAGCGCTCGTGCCCGCCCCGTCGGCGCCGAGGACGCGCGCGAGGGAGCGCTCGCCGCCCGCCGCGTGGCACGCGGAGCACCGCGGGTCCCCGTGGGCGCCGGCCAGCTCGAACGCGCCGGGGTGCTCGAAGGCCGCCACCTCCTCGAACGGCTGCTCCTGGCCGTGGCAGGCCGCGCAGTCGGTCGTGTACTCGCCCGCGTGCGGGTCCTCGTGGCAGCCGGTGCACGTCCCGTCGAGGCCGAGGAAGCGGCTGCAGCCGCGCGGCAGCACGGCGGCCGCGGCGTGCTCGTGGCACCGCGTGCAGGAGAGCTCGTCGTGGCGGCCGCCGAGCGCGAGCCCCGCGAGCGCGTGCTCGAACGCGTCGGGGTCCAGGCCGGCGGCCTCGAAGCTGTGGGGCCCGGCGAGCTCGAAGTCCTGCCCGCTGTGCTCCGCGTGGCAGCGGCCGCACGACCGGTCGGGCCCCGCGAGGTCGCCGTGGATGCCCTCGGAGCGGGCGATCTGCTGCCCGACCGCGTCGTGGCAGGCGACGCACGCGTCGACCATGCCGGCGTCGCCGTCGCCGTGGCAGGTCGCGCAGCCGTCGAGGCCCCGGAGCTCGGGCTCGCGGGAGTGGACGGCGCTGAGCGGACCGGGGCTGGAGCGCTCGCGGTCCAGGGCGACCAGCGAGACGACCAGCAGGACGGTCGCCACGGACACGAGCGCGCGGGTGCTGCGCAGCGGTCGGCTAGCCAAGCAGCCCTCCGAAGCGCAGGGCGTTCGCGACGTGGAACGCGACGAGCAGGACCATCACGAGGGCGGCCCAGCGGTGCACGTAGCGCCAGGTCGAGAGCAGGCCGCGGAGGTCCTCGTAGTGGGCCGTCGCGAGCGCCGCGCGGTGGGCCCGCCGGGCGAGGGAGGTCAGGCTGTCGATCTGGTGCGCCGGCAGGTCCTCGGCCGTCGCCTCCACGCGCAGCCTCGAGAGGGTCCGGGAGAGCCGCCGGTGGCTGTGCAGGAGCGCGCCCAGGCGGCGCACGAACGAGCCGCGCCAGTGGCCCGCCTCGACCAGCGCCTGCACCTCGCGCCGGGCGTAGTCGGCGAAGCGGCCGCGGTCCTCGTCCCACTCCCGCGAGAGCGCCGCGAGCCGGCCCTGGGCCTCCTCGAGCGCGAGCTCGCGTCCGTTCGCCGTGCGCGGGACGAACGAGTAGAAGTAGCGGCCCACCGCGCCCGTCGCGACGAGCACGCACAGCGCGAGGAAGGCGTGGCCCCCCAGCGAGTCGCGGGGGAGCATCGCGGCGTGGACCAGCGCCAGGAGCAGCGCCAGGATCCCGGTGACGACGTGCGCGGTCATCCAGCCCCGGAGGGACCCGAGCCGCTCGAGCCGCGGGAGGCTGCGCCGGAACAGGTACGCGAGGTTGGCGAGGATCGCGACCGTCGCGCCGGCTCCGAGCGCGAGCCCGAACGGGCTGGAGGGGCGCAGCGCGGCGTGCCAGGGGGAGCGCGGACGCTCGGAGATCGGCAGCGTGTAGTAGTCGGCGCGGTACGCGGTCCAGACGAGCGCGACCAGTCCCAGCGCGAGGGCGACGAGCAGGGCCCGCAGCAGCCCCCCGGTCTGCTCGAGCAGCGGCTCCTCCGCCGGGCGGTCGGCCGGGTCGAAGGAGACGCCGCAGGCCTCGAGGAGCTCGAACGGGGGGATCCCGCCCGCGAACACGAACACCTCGTCGTTCTCGAGCCAGAGGTCGTCGCCGGAGTCGACGCGCAGCTGCACGCGCTCCGGGTCGATCGCGCGGACCTCGCTCCCGAACCGGGCCTGGACGCGACCCTCCCGCAGGGCGAGGTCGAAGCGCGCCTCGTTGCGCGGCTTGACGCGGAAGAACGCGTCCTTGCGGTAGGAGAGCGTGACCTGGTTGCCCTCCTGCTCGGCCAGGCCGAGGGCCGCCTCGATCGCGCTGTCGCCCCCGCCGACGACGAGGATGCGCCGATGCCGGTACGAGCTCGCGTCCAGCAGGCTGTACGCGACCTTGGACAGCTCCTCGCCCGGCACGCCGAGCTTGCGCGGGGAGCCGCGCCGTCCCAGCGCCAGGCACACGTTGCGCGCGTGGAAGGAGCCCCTCGAGGTGCGCACGTCGAACGTCCCGTCCGCGCGCGCCGCGACGCCCTCGACCTGGTGCCCGGTCTCGAGGGCCAGATCGTGCTGGCCCACGATCTCCTCCCAGAGCTCGAGCAGCTCCTCCTTGGAGTAGGTCGTGCGCTTCAGGCGACCGTGGAGCGGCAGCTCGACGGGCTGCGTCATCACGAGCTTGCGCCGGGGGTACTTCGAGACCGTGCCGCCGAGCTCCGCCTGCTCGACCAGGACCGCGTCGAGCCCGCGCTCCTTCGCCCGCAGCGCGCAGGCGAGGCCGGCGGGGCCCGCGCCGACGATGCAGAGGTCGCGGAGCTCGCCGCCCCGGCGAGCCGAGCCGTTGGCGGCGGCGACGCGGCGGGCGACCTCGTCGGCCACCGACGTGCCGTGCACGATCGCGGTGCGGATCAGCGCGAACCCCGTCACCTCGCCCGACAGGAACAGCCCGGGCGTCCCGGGGGCCTCGAGCTCCTGGCTGAGCGCCGGGATGTCCCTGCGCTCGCTCAGGTCGCCCAGGGTCAGGGCGATCGCGCCCGTGGGGCACTCGGCCGCGCAGCGGCCGTGACCGACGCAGCGGGCGCCGTGCACGACCACCGCCTGGCCGTGGATCAGCTCCAGGACCCCCTCCTCCGGACAGGCCCGGACGCAGGTGCCGCAACCGATGCAGTGGTTGAGGTCGACGTGCGGGTGCTGGAGGCGGGCCGCGTGGCTGCCGCGGGACTTGGCGCGGGCGAGCTCCTCGAGCCCACGGGCCATGTGGCTCACCTCGTCGCGGCGCTGCTTCAGGAGCAGGGCGGCGACGGCCAGGAGCAGCAGCAGCAGGCCGAGGAGGGTGAAGCTCACGGGGCGTCCGGCGAGGCCGGCCGCGAATGCAACTTCGGGACCCCTTGCCCACCCCTTGAGAGGTTCCTGTGTGCCCCGGGGCCCGTGCCCCGCCGCGTGACCCCCAGGGCGGGGTGATGACGAACACGTAAGGCTGCAGGCTCCCGGTGGGGACGGGAACGCCGCGTCCGGTCCAGGACCTGGACGCCCGTCCAGGTCCTGGACCGGACGCGTGCTGGTCGCCGCGCGCGGGCGCGACGACGGCGCGGGTACGTGCCTTGCGGAACCGGGAGGGCTGCTCGGGATCGCGAGTCGCGGCGGCGGCGCATGCCGCAGCGTCACGGGGTCCCGGGCGGTCCCCGGCCGCCTACGGCCAGGACTCGACGGCGATGGGCACCAGTCCGTATCGCCAGCCGGGCGGCCGGGCCGCAACCTCGGGGAGTCGTCGCCTCCACCTGATGCGCCCGGGCGGTGGTGCAGCTCCTACGCAATCCCCCGCACTGCAGGACACCGCCATGACACGCACTCCACGCCTGGGCGCCGCCCTCGCGATCCTGGTCGCGCTCGGCTCCGCCGCGGCCGCGCAGACCGTCACGGTCACCACGACCGCCGACGTCGTCGACATCGACTCCTTCACTGGCACCGTCGCCGACCTGCCCGGCCCGGACGGGCTGGTCTCCCTGTCCGAGGCGATGATCGCCACGAACAACACCCCCGGGCACCAGACCGTCGCGTTCGCGATCCCCGCCTCCCAGCTGGGCTGGTGCTGCCCGGCCTTCGACGGCATCGCCGTGTTCCACTCGAACGTGGGCTTCTACTGGCGCGCGAACGACGAGGCCACGATCGACGGGACGACGCAGACCGCCTTCGCCGGCGACACGAACCCCGACGGCGCCGAGATCCTGCTCTACGGCAAGACGTTCTACCTGAACGCCGACAACAGCGCCTTGCGCGGCTTCCACGGCACGTCGGTGCAGTCCGGCGGCGCGGGCAGCGTGATCGAGGACAACACCGGCTTCATGAACCTGACGCTGTTCGGCGGCGGGGGCAGCATCGTGCGCGGCAACGACTGCGGCACGATCGTGCTCGACCGCACGAACGACAACGTGGTCGTGGGGAACACGGCCCAGCGGGTGCGCATCTGGGGGTTCGGTCCCTCGCAGCCCGCGACCGGCAATCGCGTCGGCGGTCCCGCGCCGGCCGACCGCAACTTCATCACCGGCTACGGCACGTGGAACAGCGAGGGGCTGCCCAGCGGGACCACCGTCGAGCTGTTCGACACGCTGGGCACGCGCCTCGAGAACAACTGGATCGGGACCACCCCCGACGGCCTCTCCCAGGGCAACCTCGCCTCGACGATCGGGATCGGGTTCCAGGGCACCAACGTCGACGTGCAAGTGGTGCGCAACCGGATCGCCGGCATCCTGGGCCACGGGATGGGGCCGCACCACGCCGGGCAGCTGTTCGGCTGGGCGGTGCTGATCTCCGGCGACGGCTCGGGCATCGAGCTGGCGGGCAACACGATCGGCCTCGACGCGAACGACGCCCCGACGCTGGGGAGCGTCTGGGGCATCGACGTGGGCAACCCGGTCACGCACCCGTGGAACGGCACCGACGTGCGCATCGGCTCCGACGAGCCCGGCGGCGGCAACGTCGTGGCGGGGCACGTCCTGAACGGCATCACCGTCGGCCGCGACGCCACGCCGGTCCGGATGACCGGCACGACCGCGTACGAGAACGGCTGGCTGGGGATCGACCTGATCCCCACGGGCTACGGGTACGGCGTCACGCCGAACGACCCCCTGGACGCGGACACGGGCGGCAACGGGCTGCAGAACTTCCCCGACCTCGCCGGGGCGAGCTACCAGGGCGGCTACCTGCGCGTCACGGGCGCGCTCCACTCGAGCGCGAACGGTGCGTTCCGCCTCGAGTTCTTCGCGGCTCCCGTCTGCGACCCGTCGGGCCACGGGCAGGCGCAGCTCTGCCTGGGGTCCGCGTTCGTCGCCACGGACGCGGCCGGCGACGCGCCCTTCGACGTGGTGCTGCCGATCGGCGCCCCGGCCGGGTGGTGGGTCAGCGCGACGGCCACCGCGGAGCCGAGCGGCGAGACGTCCGAGTTCTCGGCCTGCGTCCCGGTCACCGGGTCCCCGGCGACCGGCGTGCGGGGTCCGATGGGCACCACGAGGAACTACCGCCGCTGAGCGCGAGCGTCGAGCTCCGGGGCCGGTGCGCGTCCACCGCGACGGGCTCCGGCCCCGCGCGTGTCCGCGTGGCCAGCGCGCGGCCGATGCCGTATCCTGCAGCGCCGCGCGCCGGTCCCGGCGCCGCCGAACCGCTCCCCAGACCGAGGAAACGCCATGTCGGGCACCGCCACCAAGCTGGATCCCAGGACCACGTTCGAGTTCGTCGAGGGCGTGTGGGACGACACGATCGTCCCGTCGCTCGTCGAGTACGTGAAGATCCCGAACAAGTCGCTGCTCTTCGACCCGAAGTGGAAGGAGAACGGCCACATGGCGAAGGCCGTGGACCTGATCTCGAGCTGGTGCAAGGAGCGGCCGATCGACGGGCTGTCCGTCGAGGTCGTCGAGCTCGAGGGTCGCACGCCCCTCATCTACATGGAGATCCCGGGCGAGTCGGACGAGACCGTCCTGCTCTACGGGCACCTCGACAAGCAGCCGGAGATGGTCGGCTGGGACCCCGACCTGGGCCCGTGGAAGCCGGTGCTGCGCGACGACAAGCTGTACGGCCGCGGCGGCGCCGACGACGGCTACGCCGCCTTCGCGTCGCTGACCGCGATCGAGGCCCTGCGCCGCCAGAAGGTGCCGCACGCGCGCTGCGTCGTGCTGATCGAGGGCTGCGAGGAGAGCGGCAGCTTCGACCTGCCGTACTACGTCGACCACCTGGCCGACCGCATCGGCAGCCCGACGCTGGTCGTGTGCCTCGACTCGGGCTGCGGCAACTACGAGCAGCTCTGGGGCACCACGTCCCTGCGCGGCATCGTCGTGGCGGACCTGACGGTGAAGATCCTGACCGAGGGCGTGCACTCCGGCGACGCCAGCGGGGTCGTGCCGTCCAGCTTCCGCATCGCGCGCGAGCTGCTCGGCCGCCTGGAGGACGCCGCCACCGGCCGCGTCCTGCCCGACGTCTTCCACGCCGAGATCCCGGCCGACCGCGTCGCGCAGGCTGCGGCCGCGGCCGACGTGCTGGCCGGCGCGGTGTTCGACAAGTTCCCGTTCGTCGAGGGCGCGCGCCCGATGGGGGACGACCGCGCGGAGCTGGTGCTGAACCGCACCTGGCGCCCGGCCCTGTCGGTGACCGGTGCCGACGGCTTCCCCGCCATGGCGGACGCCGGCAACGTGCTGCGCCCGCACACCTCGTTCAAGCTGAGCCTGCGCGTGCCGCCGACGGCCGACGCCGACGCGATGGCGCGCGAGCTGAAGAAGCTGCTCGAGCGCGACCCGCCCTACGGCGCGCGCGTCGAGTGCAAGCTCGAGCCCGCGGGCTCCGGCTGGAACGCGCCGGAGATGAGCGACTGGCTCGAGCGCTCGGTCGACCAGGCCTCGCGCGACTACTTCCAGAAGCCCGCCGTCTATATGGGCGAGGGCGGCTCGATCCCCTTCATGGGCATGCTGGGCGAGAAGTTCCCGGCCGCGCAGTTCCTGATCACCGGCGTGCTCGGCCCCGGCTCCAACGCCCACGGCCCCAACGAGTTCCTGCACATCCCGATGGGCAAGCGCCTGACCGGCTGCGTGTCGCAGGTCGTGGCCGACCACTACGTGGCGTTCCAGTAGGGCGCCGCGCCGCCCGGCGACACCCGCCGGGCCGGGTCCGGAAAGAGCACGGGCCGCCGCCTTTCGAGGCGGCGGCCCGCTTGCCGACCGGGGGCCTTTGCGCCCTCAGCCGGAGACCTTGCGGCCGCGCAGGTAGAAGCCCGTGCGCGCCTCGTCGACCGAGCCGTCCCGGTTCCAGAAGGTGAAGTTGCCCTCGCGGAGGCCGCCGGCGTACTCGCCCTCGAACTCCTTCTGGCCGTTGTCGTACCACGACGTGAACGGCCCCGAGCGCTTGCCGCCCGAGTAGGCGCCCTCGTAGCGCCGCAGGCCGTTCTCGTACCAGGCCCGCTCGGGCCCGTCGGGGTGGCCGTCGCGGTAGGTGCCCTCCCAGCGCTTCTGGCCGTTGTCGTACCAGTACGTCCAGGGACCCTGCTTGAGGTCGTTGCGGTAGGCGCCCTCCTCCTTCTTCGCGCCGTTGTCGTACCACTCGGTGACCGGACCGTGGCGGCGGCCGTCCCAGGATTCGCCCGGCTCCCGCCGGGGGGTCTTGGCCAGGAGGTAGTCCCAGCGCCCTCCGGAGCCGTCGTCGACCACGGGGGTCGCGGCGTCCGCGGAGTCCGGTCGCCGGTCGTCGCCGGCGCGGCCGGCCTCGACCCGGCACGCCGAGGAGGCGCAGCCGGCGGCGAGGGCGGCGAGGAGGAGCCCGAGTCCGATCTTCACGTCGAGGGGGTAGCGCGCCCCGCCGGGCGATGGCCGGCGGGGTGTCCGAACCACGAATCCTAGCATTGGAATTCGCTTTTCCGGGACCTACGCCCGGACGGGTCGCCCTGCGCGCGGATCCGGAAAAGTCTTCCCACGGGGCTGATGCCGCCGGCGCCGGATCCGTGTCGTCGGATCCGGGCCCTGCGGCTCCCGGGTGCCGCGGGCGCCGCGGGCGCCGCCGGCGGGCGGCAGGGGGCCGACCGGGCGCCGGCCGTCGAGGCCGGGGCGGAGAAGCCGCCTCCACATTGAAGGGCGCCCCGCCGGGCTGCCGATGAGGGGTGCCGGCACCTCCTCCCGGGGGTCGCGGAGTCCCGAGTCCCACCGACCGAACGAGAGCCATGTCCTCCAGCGAAGAGATCCGGGTCAGCGTGCTCGCCGGCGGGCGCGCCACCGAGCGCGGCGCGCTCCAGTACGTGAACCCCATCGGCGCCGGCCTGCGCTTCTCGCGCAACGGCCCCCTGCTCCTCGTCGGCGACGACGTCCAGCTGGAGTTCACCCGCCTCGACGGCTCCGAGCCGCGCGTCGTCGCCGCGCGCGTCCGCAAGCGCGTCGAGGAGGCGGGCTACCGCCGCTACGGGTTCGAGTTCGTCGACCCGTCCTCCTGGACCCGCGTCCTGCAGCCGATGCTCGGCGAGCAGGTCGAGCGCCGCCGCGGCGGCCGCTACCGCGTCGTCGACGCGATCGAGGTCACCATCGGAGACAACGTGGGCGGCATGCGCTTCAAGCTGCCCATGCACGACCTCTCCTACTCCGGCGTGGGCCTGCGCGCCGACGCGGAGGCCGAGGTCATGCTGCTCGACGTCGACAGCGTCCAGCTCTCCTTCGCCCTGCCGGGCATGCCGGAGCGCTTCTACTTCGACGGCATCCTCACCCAGCGCCGCATGGTGGGCGACGACATCCACTACGGCATCGACTTCGTGGCCCTCGACCCGGTCGCCTTCGAGCAGCAGAGCTCCCGCCTCGAGAGCTACCTGGCCCGCTGCCGCGTCCGCCGCCCCGGCGCCGCCCCGGCCGCCTGACCGCGCCCCGCTCCTCCCGGGGGCCGCACACCGGCCGGACGAGCACCCGCCCCCGTCCGCCGTGTAGACTCGACCCCGCTCCCCACGAGCGGGGCCCTTAGCTCAGTCGGTCAGAGCAGGCGACTCATAATCGCTCGGTCGCAGGTTCGAGTCCTGCAGGGCCCACCGCCGCGCTTGCGCGGCGTCCGTGGACGGCCGGGGCCGTGCGCCGCCGCCGGGGCGGGTGGCGGGACTCACGGGGCGATCGTGAACTCGATGCCGTTGGAGAGTGCGTCGCCGAAGCCGGCGGGGTCGGCCTGGTCGCGCTGGAGCCACTGGGCGTTGACGACGCGGCCGGCGGTCAGGGCGACGTCGGCGCCCGACTGGATGCGCTTGTTGAAGTTGCGGGACAGGAACCCGGTGCACGGGGCCGGCCCGGTGGTCTGCGCGGCCTTGGGGGGCAGCCAGCGCACGACGGGGGCCTTCACGCAGAGCTTCCCGCCGTGGAAGTTGAGGTTGGAGCGGCCGTTCGCGCCGTAGAGGAAGATGCCGATCGCGCCCGGAATGAAGTCGTGGCCGCGCACCTTGAACGTCCCGGCGGACGAGACGCTCGGGACGCCCTCGAAGCTCAGGGACGGGGTGCAGCCGAGCGAGTTGACCTTGCCCGCGCAGTAGAGCTCCGGGAACGGCGGCCCCTCGTTGCGCACGAAGACGTCCACCATGCTCGTGTCGCCGGGCACCAGGTCGCTGGCCTGGGACTGGAACGCCACCTGGCTGCCGTCGGCCGACAGCGCCACCTGGGTCGAGGGCCCGTTCCCCGCGGCTCCGCTCAGGGCCACGCTGATGTGCGTCTTGGCGGACTGCAGGCCTCCCAGGGTGCGGTCGACGCGGTAGACGTCGAACGTGCCGTTGGTGTCGGTGACGCCCGTCATGATGTTCGTCGCCAGGGTGTGGTAGGCGACGTACTTCCCGTCGGCCGAGATCGACGGCGACACGGAACCGCCGTTCCCCGGGTGGCAGCCGCACAGGTTCGAGTAGCTGATCAGCTCGAGCGCCGACCCCGGCGCGAGGCGGTCGCGCACCACGACGTCCCACTCGTCGTTCTGGTCCAGGGGGCCCAGCGGTGCCCTGGTGGTGAACGTGACGTAGCGGCCGTCCCCCGAGATGTCGGGGAACTGCGACCGGTCGGTGAGCTCGATCGTCCCCGAGAGCAGGCTCATCCGCTCGGTCGTGCCCAGCACGCGGTCGCGCACGAACACGTCGTACTCGGCGTTCGTGTCGGGGGCGGCGAAGTTGCTCGCGGCGCTGTCGAACGCGACGTAGCGGCCGTCCGCGGACAGCGCCGAGGCCAGCGACGGGCCGTCGCCGAGGGCTCCCGCCGACGAGCGGCTCACGAGCTCGGTCACGCCCGTCTCGAGGTCGCGCACGAAGACGTCGTACGTCCCGTTGGTGTCCCCGGGCACGAGGTTGTCCGCCGACGTCGAGAACGACAGGTAGCGGCCGTCGGCGGAGAGGTGCGCGTAGATGCACGAGCTGTTGGTCTGCACGCCGCTCGAGTCGACGCTCCCGAGCGCCATCACCCCGGTCTCGCGGTCGTAGACGTAGACGTCGTTCGTCAGGTTCGTGTCGACCGGGCCCATGTCGGTCGCGGAGCTCACGAAGGCCACCCGTCGGCCGTCCCCGGAGATGGCCGGGTGGGACGAGAAGCCCGCCGCCGAGTCGCCCGAGGTCGACTTGCTGACGAGCTCGATGACGCCCGTCGCGCGGTCGCGCACGAAGACGTCCACGCTCGCGTTCGTGTCCGGCGAGACGAGGTCCGCCGCGTCGGTGTAGAACGCGACGAAGCGACCCTCGTCGGATATCGACGGGACGGTGGCGAAGCCCTGCGACGTCGCTCCCGACGGCGTCTCGCTGATCCGGGTCGTGTCCTGCGCACGGACGGGGAGCGCCACCGCGGCGAGGAGGATGGCGCCGATCGAGCGCCGCGGGCACGGTCGTCTGCACGTGGTCATGGGGAGTCTCCTTTGCGGTCGAGGTCGCCGGCGGGTCCGGCTCCACCCCCATCGCGGCCCGGCGGCGCCCGTTACGGGGGAAGTCGGCTTCGCGGGACGTCGCCGCCTGCCGGGCGTCCGCGCGCGGCCCCGGAGCCGGCCCCGCCGGGCGGAGAACCCCGGGAGGCTCTTCCGCGCGCGCCGACGGGCCCGCGGGGGGCCGTTCCCGCCCGGCCCCCCCGGAACCGGGGGGCCCGGCGCGGGGGGCCCCCGGCTTGCGCGCGTGCGACGGCGGGGCTCCGTTGCCCTTGCGTAATCTCGCCCGATCCGGGTTCAGGTGGCCTCGTTCCACGGACGAAAACCCTGCGCTGACCGGGACCGGGTCCCGGCGGCGATGGGGAACATGACAATCCGACGGGGACGGACGCGGTGCGCGCACCGCGCGGGGGAACGGCGTGGGTTCACGATGGTCGAGCTGACCATCACGATGACGCTGTTGATCATCGGGGCGCTCGGGTTCTCGCAGCTCGTGCTGTCGGCGCGCCGCAGCGGGGAGACGCGGCGGGAGCAGACGCTCGCCATCCAGGCGGCGCGCGAGGTGCTCGAGCAGATGAAGGCCGCGCCCTTCGACGAGGTCTTCCGGCGCTACAACGGCGACCCCGGCGACGACCCCGGCGCGGACTCGCCGGGCGAGGACTTCGCGGTCCGCAGCCTGCGGGTCCGTCCCGGCGACCTGGACGGCGTCGCGGGCGAGGTCGTGTTCCCGGTCGACAACGCGGTCCCCGGCGTGCTGCGCGAGGACCGGCAGGACGTCCTGCTCGGGACGCCCCTCGACCTGAACGGCGACGGCGTGGTCGACGCCTTCGACCACTCCGGCGACTACGAGATCCTGCCCGTGCTCGTGCGCGTGCGCTGGGTCAGCCCCTCGGGGCCCTCCGAGGTCGCCTTCCGCACCATCCTGACCGACTACTGATGCGCATCCACGGCTTCCCGCGCCGGCCGCGCGCCGGCTTCAGCGTGATCGAGCTGACGCTCTCGGTCTCGGTGCTCGCGGTCATCCTGGCCGCGCTGGCCGTGCTCGGCCGCTCGAGCCTGTCGGCCTTCCAGGCCATGAGCCACGCCTCCGAGGTCGAGGACCGCGCCCGGCGCGCCCTGGAGCGCGCTGCCGTCGAGCTGACCAGCGTGTACGTGCCCTCCATGATCCAGGACCCGACCGGCCAGTTCGGCACGGAGGTGCTCGAGTTCCGGCAGGTCACGGGGTTCCAGGCCGGGGTGCCGACGTACGGCGTGGCGATGCGCCTCGCCTGGGAGCTCGACCCCGGCGAGACCGACGACGGCACCGACGAGGACGGCGACGGCCTGATCGACGAGGGCCGCCTGATCCTCACGCGCAACGTCGGCTCCGCCAACGAGATCCGCATCGTGCTCTGCGACGACGTGCGCGAGCTGCTCGAGGGCGAGATCTCCAACGGCGGCGACGACAACGGCAACGACCTGTTCGACGAGCGCGGGTTCAACGTCCACCTCGTGGGCGACCTGCTCACCATCCGCCTGACCGTCGAGTCGCTCGACGAGGCCGGGCGCAACGTCGTGCGGACCGTCCAGACCTCGGTCCTCCTGAGGAACGTGGAGAACGTGATATGAGAATCTTCCTCCCGAGCCGTGCCCCGCGGGGCCTGGATCGCTCGCGCCGCGGCGTGTCGCTCGTGCTGGTCGTGTTCGCGGTCACCGCGGTCGGCGTCCTGGCCGTCTCGCTCGTGACCCTGAACGCCCTCTCGCTGCGCGAGAGCCGCGCCTCGCGCGAGCGCCTGGCCGCCCAGTACGTGGCCGAGGCGGGCATGGCCTTGGCCTACCGCGACCTGGCCGACGGCGGTACGGGGGCGATCGCCAGCGAGCAGAACCCGCGCCCCTACGGGCCGGCGTCGTTCTGGGTCGAGTCCGTCGACCTCGGCGGCAACCTGACCTCGCTGACCGCTACGTCGCTCGACGACCGCTCGGGCGCCCGCGTGCAGGCCGTCCTGCGCCGCAACCAGAGCAACCTGTGGGCCTGGGGGGCGTTCGGGGACGAGGGGCTGACCATGGACAGCAACGCGATGGTCGACAGCTACAACTCGTCGCTGGGGCCCTACGCCGACGTCAACGGCAGCGGCAACGACACGTACGCCAGCTCGAACGGCGACGTGGGCTCGAACGGCGACATCACGCTGTCGCAGAACTCGACCGTCCACGGCGACGCGACGCCCGGCGTGGGGGGGACGATCAGCGTCCTGGGCAACGCCACGGTCACGGGGTCCACGGTCTCGGCCACGGCGCCCTTCGACATGCCGCCGCTGGACGTCCCGAGCCTGCCGAGCTCCGGACCGCTGACGATCGCCGGCGGGACGACGGGGACGCTGGCCTCGGGGGACCACCGCTTCACGAACTTCGAGCTGGAGACGGGGGCGACCCTCACGATCACGGGGCCCGCGACCATCGTGATGAACGACTTCACGATGGACTCGAACTCGGAGCTGCGCGTGGACGCCTCGCTCGGCCCGGTGGACATCTACGTGATCGACGACTACGTCATCAACAGCAACACGCTGATCGCTTCGACGACCTACGACCCGCTGGATCTGCGCTTCTACCTGGAGAGCGACAACGTCCTCGACCCGGCCATCTACGTGGACGTGGACGAGGTGGACTTCGACTCGAACGCGCAGCTCTACGGGACGATCTACGCCCCGAACGCCTCGATCGACATCAACAGCAACTTCGAGCTGTTCGGCGCCATCGTCGCGCGCCGCGTGCACCTCGACAGCAACTCGAAGATCCACTTCGACGAGAACCTGCTCACCGCGACCCAGAGCTCGGCGCAGGCCGATCTCGTGACGATGAGCTGGCAGGTGGCGCCGTACCGCGCCATGGGCATCACGCACTAGCCACCGCACGGGAGGATCCACCATGCGCGCGCTCCGCACCGCCGCGCTCGTCCTCGGGGCGAGCACGACCGCCTTCGCCAGCTCGTCGGTCGCCGACCGGCTGGCGACCACGCTCGCCTCGCACCGCTCGCCGAGCCGCCCCTCGGAGGCGGTCCTGGTCGAGCGCCTCGTCCCCCTCGGGGACGAGCTCCTGCTGCCGGCCTTCGAGATCCTGGCGGACCGCCGCATCCCGCTGGCGGGCGCCGACGACCAGGTCCTGAGCGAGCCCCAGCGCGACATCCTGCTCGACACGTTCACCGCCCTGGGCCGCGGGTCCGTCTTCGCCGCCGAGCGCGGCTGGCGCGCGGAGCTCGACGACCCCGACACGACCTGCGCCCGGCTGCGGATCCGCGGCTCCGTCGGCACGGTCGAGGACGTGGACTTCCTGATCCTGCAGGCCAGCGCGACCGACGAGCTGGACCGCCGGCGCGTGCAGGAGGCCCTGCGCCCCGCGCTCGCCTCCACGCTGCGGCGCGACCCGCGCGCCCTGGACCGGCTGGCCGGCGTCTGGCGCGACCTGCGCCCCGACCTGCTGCCGACCCTGGTCGCCGCCGTCGGCGACGCGGGGGACGCGCGCGGCGTCGACATCCTGCTGCAGGTCTGCTCGGGCCAGCCCGAGGTCGCCCCCGACGTCATGGCGCAGGTGCGGGTGCTCGGCCCCGCGCCGTCGCACGACGTCAACGAGAGCCTGGCGCTGACGCTGCGCAAGCACCTCGACCCGACCGACGCGCAGCGCTGCGCGGCGGCCGCCGTGGCCCTGGCCGTGCTCGAGGACGTCGCCAGCGTCCCTACCCTCGTCTCGCTGCTCGAGTCGGAGTCCGAGGGCGTCCGGCGCAACAGCGCCTGGGCCCTGGGCCAGCTCACCGGGATGCGCTTCCCCGCCGACGCGGAGCTCTGGCAGCGCTGGCTGTCGGAGGAGAAGGCCTGGGAGGCCGGCGAGAAGCGCCAGGCGCTCTTCCGCCTGCGCTCGATCGACCCCGGGATGGTCACGGCCTCGGTGCGCGAGATCTCGCGCCACCGGCTGTACCGGCACGAGCTCTCGACCGAGCTCGGCCCGCTCCTGCGCCACCGCAACGCCAACCTGCGGCGCGTCGCCTGCGCGGGGATGCAGCAGCTCGGCTCGCGGCGCGCCCTGCCGTTCCTGGCGGC
>JAUIDW010000459.1 GCA_030428395.1 bacterium
CGGCGCCAGCTCGGCGGGCGGCCGGGCGCCCGCACGTCGCGCACGGGCGGGTCCGGCTCCCACCGTCCGGGCGGCGGGCCCGGGCGGAGCTTGGTCGGCTCGTCCGCCGCGCGCAGGAAGTCCAGCGCCCAGCGCTCGACCGTGCCGGCCGGCGCCGCGGCGGGCTCGTCCACCGCCGCGGCCTCGTCGTCGCGCGAGGTCGTCACGCCGGCAGTGTAGGGGCCGCCGCCGCGGCCGACCAAGCGGGGCCGGTCCCCGGTCGCTAGGCTGCCGGGGAGGACGCCGTGAGCGACGAGAGCCCCCGCCCCCACCCCCGCGCGGACGCGCGCGACGAAGGCCCCCCGCCGGCCGACGGGGACGGGACCGCCGGCGCGCAGGACGCGGCGGAGGCGGGCGGCGGCACCTGGGCGCGCCTGGGTCGTGCGCTCGGGCCGGTGCTGCCGGGCCTGGTGATCGACGCGGTCGACGCGGCCACGTTCGGGCCCCTGGGGATCTGGCTCGGGCCGCTGCTCGGCGGCCCCGCCGGCTGGTTCCTCGCGCGGCAGGCGGGGCTGGGTCGCGGGCACGCCGCCCTGCTCGCCGCCGCGACGGCGGTCTACTGCGCCGTGCCGTTCACCGCGGCCATCCCCGTCGGCACCCTCGTCGGCGCGTGGGCGCGCTTCGTGCTCCCGCCGCCCGGCGAGCGCTAGCCCGCGGCGCGCCGGCCGTTCCGCTGCTTGCCCCGCGGCGCGGGCGGCTTCCTGTCCTTCGGCGGCGCGAGCAGCCGGCGCACCGAGGGGAGTTGCTCGAGGCGGACGAAGTCGAGCTCGATCACCAGCGGCGCGTCGCGCCCGCCGGAGACGCGGCCGAGGTCCTTCTGGCGCGTCCAGTCGGCCGGCTCGTCGCGCCACGCGAAGCGCACGGTCCCGCCCTGGCGGCTCCACGTGCCGTGCGCGCGCAGCTCGAGCGCCCCGTCGCAGCCGTCGCGGTACTCCGCGGTCCCGTCGGCGTCCAGCAGCAGGCGGGCGATGCAGTTGCCCGCGTAGACCCCGCGGTACTCGCCGGTCATGCGCCGCGGGTGCCGGGGGTCCCGGCGCCCCAGCAGGGCCGCGGCGACGGCCAGCAGGCCCAGCGCCACGAGCAGCAGCAGCAGCCGGAGGCGCTTGTTGGGTCGCTGCTCCATCCCCCCAGGGTAGCCCACGGCCGGGGGCGCCGCCCGGACGCCGGGCGGCTACGCTCGGGAGGCGCCGGCCCCCGCCGGCGGATTCCGCGGGATTCCGGCGGTAAGCGCCGGCTCCGCGGCAAGGGAACGCGCGACCCCATGGCCCCCGACCTCGACGCCCTGCTGGCGGACGCCAGCTGGATCCGCGCCCTCGCCCGGCGCCTCGTCCGCGACCACGCGGCCGCGGACGACCTGGTCCAGGACGCGTACGTCGCCGCGCTCGAGCGCCCCCGTCCGGGGGACGCTCCGCTGCGCGCCTTCGTGGCCGGCGTGCTGCGCAACCTCGCGCGTCAGCGGCGCCGCGAGAGCGGGCGCCGCGACGACCGCGAGCGCACGGCCGCGCCCCGCGCGGACGAGCCCGCGGCCGCCGAGCGGCTCGAGCGCCTCGAGACGCACCGCCTCGTCGTCGAGGCCGTGCGCGAGCTCGAGGAGCCCTACCGCGACGCGATCCTGGCGCGCTACTTCGAGGGCTCCAGCCCCGCGCAGATCGCGCGGCGCACGGGCGTGCCCGTGCGCACGGTGCACTCGCAGCTGCACCGCGGTCGCGCGCGCCTGCGCGAGAAGCTCGAGCGCCGCCTCGGCGGCGGCGGGGCCTGGTCGGTCGCCCTCCTGGCGCTCGCGGCGACTCCGCGACGCCTCGCCGCGCCCCCTGTCCTCGGAGCCCTCCTCGTGAGCACCAAGCTGAAGCTCGCCGCCGTCACGGCGGCCGTCCTCGGAATCGGCGGCGCGGCCTACTGGCTCGGCGCGCCCGACCCCGCGCGCCCGGCCGAGCCGGCGCGCCTCGCGGAGGCCCCCGCTCCGCCACGGGAGCTGGCCGCCCCGGCGGTCCCCGTTGCCTCCGCCGCCGCGCGCGCGGTCGCGACCGCGGAGCCGCCCGCGCCCGGCACGACCGCGCTCGCGCCGGAGGTCCCCGCCGCGGCGCCCGCCCCGTCCGGAGTCGCGGGCCGCGTGATCGACGCCGAGGGCCGGCCGGTCGCCGGCGTGACCGTGGCGCTGCGCGACCACGGCGGCGACGAGGAGCGCGCCCGGACGACCACCGGCGCGGACGGCCGCTTCGCGCTCGCCACGGCGGCGCACGCCGGCGTGGTCGAGGTCGTCGACGAGCGCTGGACGACGGTCTTCCAGGCGCTGTTCTGGCGCGGGCTCGACGAGGGCGACGAGGCCCCGCTGGTCGTCGCGCCCCCGCGGACGCTGTCCGGGCACGTGGTCGACGCCGACGGCGCGCCGCTGGCCGGGGCGACCGTCGAGACCACGCTGCCCCAGGGCCTGCGCGGGCGACTCGGAGAGGCGCTGCAGCACGCGCGCGCACCGCGCTGGCGGACGGAGGCCGACGCGCTCGGACGCTTCGACCTCACCGGCGCGCCCGACGTCGAGGGCTGCGAGCTGTTCGCCGAGCGCGGCGGGTTCCGCAGCCCGGTCCAGGTGGCGCCGCGCGGGGACGCCGCCGGCCTCGAGCTCGTGCTGTCGCCCGAGGGCGCCGAGCGCGTGCTGCGCGGCGCCGTGGTCGACGGCGCGGGCCAGCCCGTCGAGGGCGCCTACGTCGGCCTGCACACCGCCGCCGCGCGGACGCTCGCCGACGGCTCCTTCGCCATCCGCGT
Organism: bacterium; assembly: GCA_030428395.1. Taxonomy (GTDB): domain Bacteria; phylum Planctomycetota; class UBA1135; order UBA1135; genus JAUIDW01. The sequence continues at coordinate 2,800 of JAUIDW010000459.1, forward strand.
GCCCGGGAACCTGCCCCCGGGCACGGACGTTCTGTGGGCCGCGAAGCGCGGCTCGCTGCCGGCCAGCGCGCGCCGCGCGGCCCCCGCGGGCGGCGAGGAGGACGGGGACGCCGGCGGGCTCTGGCCCGAGCCGCTCGTGCTCGTGCTGGAGGGCGCGCCGCTCGAGCTGCGCGGCCGCGTGGTCGAGCCCGACGGCACGCCCGTCGCCGGCGTCGAGGTCCGCCTCGACGACCCGACGCCCTTCGGCGCCATTCAGGACGACCAGTTCGGCCCGCACATGAGCTTCGGCACGGACGTGGAGAGCCTGCTCGCCGGGGCGCTCTTCCCGGCGCGCCCGGAGACCGACGAGGAGGGCCGCTTCGTCCTCGAGGGCCTGCTGGACCGCGCCTACCGCGTCACCGCCTTCGACGGCGCCACGCTGCGCCTCGTGACGACGCAGCCGCTCGCGGCCGG
>JAUIDW010000073.1 GCA_030428395.1 bacterium
CGCCGGGCCCCGGGAAGGCCCCCAGCCGGTCGAGGACGAGCCCCTCCGGCGCGAGCTCCAGGCCGGCCAGGGCCGGGCGCGCGCCCTCCCAGGCGGCGCGGCAGGCCTCCGGCGGCGCCGCGCCCAGGAAGAACAGGGTCAGGTGCAGGTCCAGCGGGTGCACCCGCCGCAGCCAGCGGGGCCCCGGGTCGGCGGGCCCCAGGTCGAGCGCGTGCTCGAAGGCCCGCGCGAGGTCGGTCGCGGCCGCGCCCTCGAGCCGCAGCGCGACGAAGCGCCGGGGAAGGGGGTCGCCGCCGCGCGCGCCGCTCACGGACTGACGAAGTCCATCAGCTCGTTGAAGCGCGACTCGACGTCCTCGCGGGTGCGCGCGCCGCAGTCCTCGGTGCTGAAGCCCTGCACGCAGTACGAGGCCGTCACCGTGCCGTACAGCATGGCGCGCTTCAGCGTCCGGGCCTCCAGGTTCCGGGCGGAGGCCAGGTAGCCCATGAAACCCCCGGCGAAGGAGTCGCCCGCGCCGGTGGGGTCGACGACCTCGGTGACCGGGTAGGCCGGCAGGGCGAAGTGCACGTCGTCCCCCAGCAGGAAGGCGCCGTGCTCGCCCTTCTTGAGGATCACGTACCGCGGCCCGAGCTCGCGCACCTTGTGCGCGGCGCGGATCAGGTTGGACTCGCCCGACAGCATGCGGGCCTCCTCGTCGTTCAGGACGAGGCCGTCGACCTTGCGCAGCAGCGCCAGCAGGTCCTCGCGCGCGACGTCGATCCACAGGTTCATGGTGTCCGCCACGACGAAGCGCGGGCTGGACACCTGCTCGAGGGCCTTCGCCTGCACCGTCGGCGAGGCGTTCGCCAGGAACACGAACTCGGCCTCGCGCTGCTCCGCCGGCACCTTCGGGTCGAAGGTCTCCAGCACGTTTAGGTGCGTGTAGAGCGTCGTGCGGGTGTTCCAGTCCGCCTCGTAGCGGCCGCCCCAGCGGAACGTCTCGCCGTCGGCCACCTCGACCCCGCCGGTCTCGACGCCGCGCTGGCGCAGGTCCGCGAGGTGCTCCTCGCCGAAGTCCTTCCCGACCACGCCGATCAGGCTGACCGGGGTGAAGTGCGCCGAGGAGATCGCGAAGTAGACCGCGGAGCCGCCCAGCGCGTTCTCGCGCCGGTCGTGCACGGTCTCGATCGAGTCGTAGGCGAGGGTACCGACGACGAGCAGGGACATGGGCAGGGCTCCTGGCGGTCCGGGAGGGAGGGGAAGGCGAGTCGCGATACGGCGCGGCCGCGCGTCCGGGGCGGGCGGAGGATACCGGCGCGCCCGTCAGCCGGCGGGCTCGATCTCCTGGATCTCCTCCAGGTTCACGCGGCCGCCGGGCAGCAGCAGGAACAGGCCGCCGGCCAGCCCGACCACCATCACGCACAGGCGCTGCGTGATGCTGACGGCGACGCCGACGGTCGGGTCGGCGCCGACCAGCAGGAAGAGCGAGCGGTACATGGCCTCGCCCACGCCCCAGCCGCCGGGCGCGATCGGGATCGAGCTCACGATGTTGGCCACGGGCACGATGGCGAGGTAGTTCGAGAAGGGCTGCGCGTCGCCGAAGGCGCGCCCGAGTGCGAACACGGCGCTGGCGAAGCACAGGTGGTTCACGATCGAGAGCGCCGCGGCCAGGCCCAGCTCGCCCGGGCGGCGCGAGTAGACCAGGAAGGCCTCGTCGAGCTTGCGCACGCGCTCGCCCATGGGCAGCCGCGCCAGCAGGGCGTCGAAGCCCACGCGCCGGCGCAGGCCGCGGTGGGAGTACACGGCGCCGCCGACGATCCCGATGGCCAGGAACACGGCGACGGGCAGGCGCAGCTGCGCGAACTCGTCGCCCAGGAACAGCAGCATCACGCCGGCCAGCAGGGCCAGCGCGAGCAGGCCGATCAGCCGGTCGACGATGACCGACATCAGCGCGTCCGCGCGCCGGCTGGGGTTCTCGCGCACGACGAGCACGGCCTTCACCACGTCGCCGCCGGTCAGGCCCGGGAACACGATGTTGAAGAACAGCCCGAGGAAGGTGAGCCGCAGCGCGTTGAACCAGTTCGTGCGGCAGTCGGCGATGGCCAGCAGCCGCCACCAGCGCGTCACCACGGTGATCACGGCGCACAGGAAGAGGCCGATGGCGACGGCCAGCCCGCTGGGGTCCAGCTCGCGGAACACGCGCGGCATCCCCGGCCGCCAGTCGAAGCTGCCGCCCAGGGAGGCGGCCAGGGGGTCGGGCTCCTCCCCGCGCGTCACCGCCAGGACCGTCCCGGGCGCGAGCGCCTCGCGGGCCTCGGCCCCGGCGTCCTCGAGCGCGGCGTCGGCCGCGACGCGGAACCCGACGGCGTCCTCCTTCCAGTCCCCGTCGATCGTGCCGGGCACCTCCAGGACCGCGTCGCCGCGCTTCAGGAGCAGCACGTCGGTCCACGGCACCAGCGTCCCGACGAAGGCCAGCAGCGCGATCGCCAGCACGAGCTTCGCCAGGTTCACCAGGCGCGCGCGCGTGCGCCCCGGGTCCCTTCCGGGGTCGCGACCCGGCTCCGCGGCGCGCGGGCCGTCGGCGTCCCCGGGCGACGGCTGGCGGTCCCGCGCGGGGGCCTCGGGGCCGCTCACGGCGCCGCCCCCGCGGCGCGGACGGCGCGCGCCCGCTCCTGCTCCTCGTTCCACCAGCCCTGCCAGTCCTCCTCGCGGAGGCTGTGGATGCCGCTGCCGCTGACCTCGCCGAGCGCCGCCATGGCCGCCGCCCGGACGGAGCCCTCGGGGTGGCGCGAGAAGCGCCACAGCACGCTGAGCCACGCCATGCGCAGCGCGGAGGCCTCGTCCGCCGGCAGGTCCGCGGGCACCTCGGGAAGCCCCTCGGTCGCCACGCGGCGCAGGATGCTGACCAGCACGAGCGGGTCCTCCTGGAAGCTGACCTGCGCGAGGAACTGCGGGAGCACCGCCGCGCCCAGGGCCATGGCGGCGCCCTCGACCGCCGCCGCGCGCACGAGCGGCTCGCGGTCGTTGAGCGCGCGGGCGAGGGCCTGCTCGACGCACGCGCGCTCGAGCTCGCCGACGAGCTGCACCAGCGGCTCGAGCTCGGGCCGCGTCGTGTCCCCGGCGGCCAGCAGCGCCGCGGTGGCCCGCAGGGCGCGGCGCGAGCCGTCGAGGTCCAGCGGGCGCTCGCGCAGCACCTCGCAGGCCGCCTCGACGTCCAGGCGCGTGCCCGCCGTGACCTGGCCCTGCACGATCGGCTCGAGCGCGTCGATCAGCCCGCGCAGGACCTCGAGCAGCTCGCCCGGGCCGATGGCGCCCTCGTCCGGCGTGACCACGCGCAGGCGCTCGAGCCCGACGCGCCGCCCGAGCGCGCCCAGCTCGATCACCGCCCGCTCGCGCGACAGCGTCCAGGGGTCGTCGACGGCCGCGAAGGCGTACCAGTCGATCTGCATCGCCCGCACCTGCTGGTCCGCCGCGTCGAAGTCGGCCAGGCCGTTCAGCAGCGAGAGGCAGCGCGCGCCGGGCTTCTCGATCGGCTCCGGCTGCTTCTGCTGGAGCTGCGCGAGACCGTTGCCGCCGAACAGGTTGCTCGTGCGCAGGATGTACTCGAAGTCGCTGGCCTGGGGCGCCACCAGGCGGTGGCGGCCGGACTCCGCGTCGTGCAGCTGGCGCAGGTTGAAGTCCCGCGCGCCGACGGAGCGGCACGCGGAGACGGAGGCGCCCGCGAGGAGCGCGGCGAGGACGTGGCGGGCGCGCACGGCCGGAGTCTAGGGCCGGCGGGCGGGCCTAGGAACCCCGGGCGGCGCGCAGGTCGCGCACGGCCTCGACCACGGCCGCGGCGGTCATCCCGTAGGCCTCCAGGTTCTGCGACCCCGGCGCCGAGGCGCCGAAGCGGTCGATCCCCAGCGCGCGGCCGCCCGCGCCGACCCAGCGCTCCCACCCCATCGTGACGCCGGCCTCCAGCGAGACCCGGAGGGGGACGTCGGGGGGCAGCACCTCGTCGCGGTAGGCCGCGTCCTGCTCCGCGAAGGCCTCCCAGCACGGCATGGAGACGACCCGCGCGCGGACGCCGTCGGCGGCGAGGCGCTCGCGGGCCTCCAGGGCGACCCAGACCTCGCTCCCGGTGGCCAGGAGCAGCACCTCGGGCGTCCCGCCGTCGGCCTCGGCCAGGACGTAGGCGCCGCGGGCGACGCCGTCGTCGGCGCGGTCCTCGGTCTCGGCCAGCACGGACAGGTCCTGGCGGCTCAGCACGAGACCGGTCGGGCCGTCCGTGCGCAGCAGCGCCTGGCGCCAGGCCGCGGCGGTCTCGCGCGCGTCGGCCGGCCGCAGGACGTGCAGGTTCGGCATCGCGCGCAGGCTGGCCAGGTGCTCGATCGGCTGGTGGGTGGGGCCGTCCTCGCCCACCGCCACCGAGTCGTGCGTCCACACGTGCACGACCGGCAGGCGCGCCAGCGCCGCGACGCGCACCGAGGGCCGCATGTAGTCGGAGAAGACGAAGAACGTCGCCGTGTAGGGCCGCACGCCGCCGTGGTAGGCCATGCCGTTGGCGATCGCCGCCATGGCGTGCTCGCGCACGCCGAAGTGCAGGTTGCGCCCCGCCCCGGTGCGCCCGTCGAAGTCGCCGCCATCGGGCAGCAGCGTCTTGGTCGAGCAGCCGAGGTCCGCGTCGCCGCCGAGCAGCTCGGGGACCCGCTCGGCCAGGGCCGCCAGGACCTTGCCGCCCGCCGACCGCGTGGCCGCCTTGGCGCCGGTCTCCCACGTCGGCAGCCCGTCGTCGAACCCGTCCGGCAGCGAGCCGCCGCGCACGCGTCGGAACTCGCGCGCCAGGTCGGGGTAGTCGCGGGCGTAGGCCTCGAAGCGCTCGGTCCAGGCCTGGCTCAGCGCGCACCCGCGCGAGCGGACCTCGGCGAAGCGCTCGACCACGGCCGGGGGGACCTCGAAGGGCTGCGCGCTCCAGCCCAGCGCCTGCTTCGTCGCGCGGGCCTCGTCCGCGCCGAGGGGCGCGCCGTGGCTGGCCGCGGTGCCCGCCTTCTTCGGGGCGCCGAAACCGATCGTCGTGCGCACGACGATCAGCGACGGCTTCTGGCGCTCGTCGCGCGCCTCGATGATGGCCTTGTGGATACCGACGAGGTCGCGGTCGCCGTCCTCGACGCGCAGGACCTGCCAGCCGTAGGCCTCGTAGCGCCGGGCCACGTCCTCGGTGAACGTCAGGTCGGCGGGGCCGTCCAGGGTCACGTCGTTGGCGTCGTACAGGTAGACGAGCTTGCCCAGGCCCAGGTGCCCCGCCAGCGAGGCGGCCTCGCCCGAGAGGCCCTCCATGAGGTCCCCGTCGGAGACCAGCGCGAAGGTCATGTGGTCGACGATCGTGTGGCCGGGGCGGTTGAAGCGGTGCCCGAGCGAGCGCTCGGCCAGCGCCATCCCCACGGCGTTCGCGGTGCCCTGCCCCAGCGGACCGGTGGTCGCCTCCACGCCGGCGGTCTCGCCGAACTCGGGGTGCCCGGGCGTGCGGCTGCCCTGCTGGCGGAAGGCGCGCAGGTCGTCGACGGTGAGGTCGTACCCGCAGAGGTGCAGCAGCCCGTAGAGCAGCATGCTGCCGTGGCCGGGCGACAGGACGAAGCGGTCGCGGTCCGCCCAGCGCGGCTGCTCCGGGTCGTGGCGCAGGTGGCGGGCCCACAGCACGTACGCCATGGGGGCCGCGCCCAGGGGCAGCCCCGGGTGCCCGGAGTTCGCCTCCTCGATCGCGTCGATCGCGAGGGCCCGCAGGGCGTTGATGCACAGTTCGTCGATCGAGGACTCGAGCACGGCGGCGACGTCCTTGGGCTTCAAGGATCCCCCTTCGGTGTGGGCGGGCGACGGGCGCGGATCCGGGCCGCAGCGCCCCCTCCGCCCGACCTCCCGCGGGTCGCGCGCCAGCCTACGCTCGCGCCGGGCGTCAGCAAGGGAGCAGGCGCCCCCGCCTCGGGGCCCTAGTCCTCGTCGAGGTAGCCCAGGTCGCGGAGCTGCCCGAGGCGCTCGTCGCTGCCGGGGACGACGTCCCCGGCCGCCGCCGCGCGGGCGGCGCGCCAGGCGGGGTCGTCGTGCGTCGGCACGGTCCGCAGCGGGTGCGCGGCGAGCCAGGCGGGGTCGAGCAGCTCCCCCGGGACGCTCCCGGTGGTGTCGGCGGCGACGGGGACGCCGGCGAGCGCCAGGACGAGCGGCCCCACGTCGGCCACGTGCGCCAGGCGCGGCAGCTCGTCGCGGCGCGCATCGGCCGGCGCCGGTCCCCCCCGCGCGAAGGCGGGCCCGGCGGCCACGAACACGCCGGGCGGCGCGTCGCGGTGGTCGCCGAACTTGGTGCGCGGGTGCTCCCCGTGGCGCTCGCGGAACCAGCCGGGGCCCTGGTCCAGCACCTCGGGGCGCGGGCCGTGGCCGTGGTCGGCCACGACCACGACGTTGAGCGGCTCGCCGGCCGCCTCGAGCAGCGCGCCCAGCTGGGCGTCGAAGCGCTCGTAGGCCCGCGCCACGACGGAGCCGAACAGCCGCACCGTCCGGTCGTCGGCGTCCAGCCCGTGGGTGGCGGCGTCGTGTGCGTGCCAGAAGTGGTGCGCCAGGACGTCGGTCGCGCCGAAGTAGACCGCCGTCACCGCGGACCGCTCCGGCGAGGCGAGCCGCGCCGCGGCGACGCGCCCGTACGTCTCGTCGGCGCGCAGGGACCAGCGGCACGACTCGACGTGCCAGGCCTCGTCCTCGTCGAGATCGGGCGGCAGCGCGCCGAAGACGCTCTCCACCAGCGCGTCCAGCTCGGCCTCCACGGCGTCGAGCACGGCGAGCACCTCGGCCTCGCGCTCGGGCGGGTGCACGGCGCCGGGCGTGTCGCGCAGCACGCTGCCCTTGTTCATGCCGCCGGCGCGGTCGACGGTGTTGCACTGCGCGACCATCAGGCCGGCGACCTCCTCGGCGGGGTACGTCGTCCACCAGCCGATCGTGTCGCTGCGCACGCCGTGCTCGCCGAGCACGTTCCAGAACGCCTTGGCGCGCCGGTCGCGGCTCGTGTAGAGGCGCAGCTCCCGGTCCCGCCCCCGCGCGGGGCGCGGCCGTCCGGCCGCGGCGTCGAGGTCGACGACGAAGCCGAGGATGCCGTGCTCCTCGGGCAGCTCGCCCGTCGCCATCGTGTTCCAGATGCGCGGGGACTGCGTGGGGACCATCGTCTCGAGCAGCCCGTAGGAGCCGCGCTCCATCAGCCCCGCCAGCACCGGCATGCGGCCGGCGCGCACGAGCGGCAGGACGACGTCCCACTCGAGCCCGTCCGCGCCGACGACGAGCAGGGGCTCGGGCGGCGCGCCGGCGGGGCCGTCCCCGCGGGGAGCGTCCCCGCAGGCGGCCGCCCCCACGAGGAGGAGCCCGGCCGCGGCGGCCCGCAGCCGGCTCCGGGAGGGCGGTCGTCTTCGGCGCGAGGTCATCGCGGCGGAGTCTACCCCGGGGCCGGCGCGGGCCGGCGGTCCGGATCGCCCCGGACCGGGAGTCGCCGCCGCCGCCGGACCCGCCTAGGCTGGCTTCCGTGAACAAGACCCTCGTGCGCGTGCTCGTCGTCGTGGGAGCCCTCGTGGTCCTGCGCCTGGTCGTCCCGCCGGCGATCGCGCTGGCCCACTACCGCGGCACGCCGACCTTCCGCGAGTGGGCGCGCGCGCACCCGGTCCCCGACGAGCTGTGGCGCGCGCGCGTCCCGGCCGGCGCCGAGGTGGCCGCGGCGCTGCCCTGGAGCGCGTCGTCGGGAGCTCCGACCGGCCGCGTCGGGCAGTGGCGCCCGCAGGTGGTGTTCACGCACGGGGACGAAGTGCTGCTGGACCTCGAGCTGGAGGTCGCCGTGGAGAGCCGTCACGTCGAGAGCGACCCGGAGAGCGGGGTGCCGAGCGAGGCCTTCGAGGGGCTCGCCGCGCGGTCCCTGCGCGCCGAGCTCGACCCCGACTTCCACGCGGTCGTCGTGCTGTCGGTGGCCGACCTCTCCGCGCACCTCCTCGCGCTCGAGGGAGAGCGCCGGCAGCAGGGCCCCGACGTCCGGCTGGACGTCTTCGTCCTGTCCGGGCCCGGCGAGGTCCGCTTCCTGGTCCAGGACGTCCCCGCGGAGCTGGAGGACGCCGCGGCTCCCCCGTTCCCGACGGTGGCGCAGGCGCTCGGGCGCACGCTGGGGCTCGCCGCCCTCCTCGGCGTGCTGCACCCCACCGACGACCCGCCCGAGGAGGGCCTGGCCTACCACGCCCGCGCCGGGTTCGCGCCGAGCTGGAAGGCGCTCGTCGGCGGCCACCAGGGCGGCAGCATCCGTCCCTGGAGCTACGGGGCCGCGAGCGCGCAGTACTCGATCCGCATCGCGGGCGAGCAGAGCGTCCGCGCCCCGCACGACGAGCCCGGACACTTCGTTATCCGGCGCTCCAGCCACCAGGAGGCGCGGTACACCTGGAACTCGGAGGTCTGGTGACGCCCGCGCGCGCTGGCGGGAGTTCCAGGCCGCGGGCGCCGACGCGCCGCGCCGTCAGTAGCTGACCGAGGGCGCGCCCGCGGCCATGAAGGCCACGAGCTTCGGGCCGCCGACGATCACGGCGCCGGGGACCAGGCGCTCGGCGTCGAGCGCGCGCTTGTCGAAGCACGGCAGGCAGGTGTAGATCTTCCCGCCGGCCTCGACGAAGGCGCCCATCAGGTCCTTCAGGGGCGTGAAGCCCTTCTCGGCCACCGCGTCCGCGGCGTCCTCGACGGCGAGGCGCACGCCCTCGCTGCTCAGGAAGACGACGGTCTCCTGCTCGGAGCCGGCGGCGGCGTTGGCCAGGGTGAAGGCCACGGTGGCCCGGTCGGGGTCCTCGGGACCGCGCGAGAGCGAGACGACGAAGCGCTGGGTCATGGTCGTGGTTCGGGGTCGGCTCGGGAGAGCTCAGGAGTCCTTGCGGCGGATCCAGTACCGGGGGTGCTCGCTGCCCAGGAGCGGGTGGCCCGTGAGCTCGCACCAGGCGGGAACGTCCTCGGGCGCGGCGGCGTCCCGCGCCACGACCTGCAGGACCTGCCCGGGCTGGAGCCGTGACAGCTCCCGCTTCAGGAGCAGGGCCAGCTCGCCGCAGCGGGCGTCCCCCACGTCGAGGAGCGCGTCGGGCGTCGGGGCTCCGGGCCCGGTTGCGTTCGGCTCGGTGGCGTTCATGGTTCGGGACCTCGGTGCGTCCCCGGCGGGGCGTGCCCCCACCGCCGGACGACTCTCCTGGCGCGGGCGCGGCCCCGGACCTGCCAGGAAAACCGCGAACCGGTCCCCGGCGCCCCGCGCGGTGTGCGACCCCGTGTGCGGAAACAACGCCGGACCGTGCCTCGTCGCGCCGTCCGGTGCATCCGCCGCCGCGCCGGGAGGGCCCGGGGAGGCCGCTGGAGCGCGGGCGGCGGTGGAAGGTGGTGGAGGCGGGGGGAATCGAACCCCCGTCCCGGAGTGCTCGTGCGCCGGGCGTCTACGTGTGTAGTCCGCGATCGAGGTGTCGCCTTCGCTCGGCACGTGGACCAGCGTCGCGTCGGCCACCGCCGCTTGGTTCTCGTCGCTCCGCCCCGGCGGAGGGCTCGGCGACCAGCCCGCTGTTGGCGTCCCCCTGCGGTCGCGGGCGTGCCGCGGGGGGACGGCTACCTGTTATCTAGGCAGCAAGAGCAAAGTCGTTGGCAGGTATTGCCGTTCCCGAGAGGTTTTTACGGGGTGACTCGAGATCCCCGACACGCAGCCCGGGGCTCTTGCGAAACCGGTCGAAACCAGTGCGCCCCCGTACGCGGGGATCCTAGCACCTGCCGCCCGGGCTCCCAACGCGGGGGGGCGGCCGGAACTGCGTTCCATGCTCCCCAGGGTCCGGCCGCGTTCTCCCGGAGCGCCCCGCGGCGGACTCCGCGGCCGCGGCCGGTCCCCGCCCGGACGAGATCGCATTACCCTGGGAGGCTCCATGCGCCGCCCGCCCTCCCCCCGCTCCGCTGCCGCGGTCCTCGTCGCGGCGGCCCTCGCCGCGCTCCTCGGACCCGGGGCCGCTGCCCAGTCCAGCGCCCGCCGGCACGGCGGAGCGGTCGCGGCCGGCAGCCCCGCGGCGGCGCCGGCGCCGGCGGTCGTGCGCCTCAGCGCGGACCGCTTCGGCACCCCCGCCGACGCCGAGACCAAGCACCCGAGCCTGTCGCCCGACGGCCGCTGGGTGGCGTTCGAGAGCGACGCGACGAACCTCGGGCCGCCCGATCCGAACCCGCTCCGCGACGTGTGGGTGCGCGACCGCGACGCGGCGGGCAACGGCCTGCTCGACGAGCCCGGCGGCGCCGCCCTGGCCCTCGTCAGCCTGGCCACCGACGGCACGCCCGCGGACGGCCCGAGCTTCGACCCCTCCGTCTCCAGCGGCGGCCGCCACGTCGCCTTCGCGACGCTGGCCTCGAACCTGGTGCCGGGCGACGCGAACGGCGAGCTCGACGTCGTCGTGCGCGACCGGGACACCGACGGCGACGGCGTGTACGACGAGCCCGGGGCCGTCGCCACCGTGGCGCTCAGCGGCGGCGCGGCGGGCGCCAGCGGGCTGCCCGAGATCTCGGCCGACGGCCGCCACGTCGCCTTCGAGAGCGACGCCCCCCTGGGCACCGCCCTGGACGGCAACGGCGAGCTCGACGCGTACGTCGTGGACCGCGACCCCGACGGGAACGGCGTGCTGGACGAGGCGCCGCACGTCCCGCGGCTGCTCAGCGTCAATCTGCTCGGCAAGGCGGGCAACGGGCCGAGCAGCTCCGTCTCGATCAGCGGCGACGGCCGCTACGTCGTGTTCGAGAGCGCAGCGTCCGACCTCGTGCCCGGGGACGGCAACGGCCTGATCGACGTGTTCCTCGTGGACCGCGACCCCGGCGGCGACGGCGTGCTCGACGAGGGCGACGCCGTCCTGCGGCGCGTCTCGACCGACGCTGCCGGGCAGGACGCGAACGGCGCCAGCCGGCGCCCGCACGTCTCGCTGGACGGTCGCTTCGTGGTCTTCGAGACCGACGCGACCGACCTCGGCCCCTTCGACCCCAACGGCGTCCGCGACGTGGTGGTGGTCGACCGCGACCCCGACGGCGACGGGACGTTCGACCAGGGCAACGCGACGGTCGCGCTCGTCAGCCTGCCCCTGCTCGGGCTCTCGAACGGCAACAGCATCCACGGGCGCGTGTCGGCCGACGGGCGCATCGTGGCCTTCGTCTCGCTGGCCTCGAACCTGGTGGTCGGCGACGACAACGACGCCTTCGACGTCTTCGCGCGCGACCGCGACCCCGACGGCAACGGCGTGCTGGACGAGGGCAACGGCGTGACGCTGGTCCTCAGCGCCTCCGAGGGCGGGCGCATCGGCAACCGCCTCTCCGGCAACGGCGAGCTGTCCGCCGACGGGCGCTACAAGGTGTTCGTGTCCGACGCCACGAACCTGGTGCCGGGGTCCGAGCCGCCGGACCTGCGGGACGTGTTCGTGCGCCGCGTCTACTGACGCCTCAGCGGCGGCGGGACAGCGCCCGCTCCATGTCCCGGCGGTCGTCGCGCTCGCGCTGGGACTGGCGCTTGTCGTAGTGCTTCTTGCCGCGCACCAGGGCCACGGTGACCTTCACCAGGGCGCCCTGGAAGTAGATCTGCAGCGGGACGATCGTCAGCCCGCGCTCGCGCACGCGCTTGGACCAGGCGTCCAGCTCGCGCCGGTGGGCCAGCAGCTTGCGGGGGCGCGCCGGCTCGTGGTTGTAGACGTTGCCGTGCTCGTACTCGGGGATCGTGACCCCGTGCAGCCAGAGCTCGCCGCGGCGGAAGGCCCCGTAGCCCTCCTGCAGCGAGCAGCGCCCGGCGCGCAGGCTCTTCACCTCCGTCCCGCGCAGCTCGACGCCGCACTCGAGCTGGTCGAGCACCTCGTACTCGTGGCGGGCGCGCCGGTTCGTGGCGATGGCGCGGCGGCCGTCGTCCGGCTTGCTACCCATGGCCAGAGCATACCCGCGGGGCTCGCGGCCCCGCGCCGCGGACGAGGCGGCCGGGATCCCGACGCGGGCGCGCTGCGCCGCGGCCCCGGGCGACCTACACTGGCCCCGTGGACGTCCCCCGCCGCGCCGCCGCCCTCGGCCTCGGCCTCGGCCTCGCCCTGGCCGCGGCGCTGGCCTGGGCCGCGCTGGCGCTGCGCCCGGAGCCGTCCGGGGACGTGGCCTTCTTCGAGCCCTCGGTCGAGGAGGCCCGGCGCCTGACGGATCCGTCGGTCCGCGACGCCCGCCCGCCGGACGGCGCGGCGGGCTCCGGCCTCGTGCGCTGGACGGTCCCCGCGGAGGCGGCCGCGCGCCTCTTCCCGCTGGACGGCCTGGGGCAGGTCTACGACCCCTGGACGACGTTCCGCTACCCCGCGAACCTGCATGAGCGGCGCTGGTGGCCGACCGGCGTCGGCAACTGGTACGTCATCACGAACGACGAGGGCCTGCGCGAGGACGAGGACCTGCGGCGCGAGGGGGTCGACCTGCGGATCCTCGTGACCGGCGACTCGCACACCGACGGCGTGTGCCGCAACTACCAGTCGTTCCCGAACCGGCTCGAGCAGCTGCTGGCCGAGCAGCGGCCGGGCCGCACGGTCGACTGCCTGAACGCCGGCAAGGGCGGCTACTCGTTCTACGAGTACCTCGGCGTGCTGGAGAAGTACGCCGACCTGCGCCCCGACGCGTTCGTCGTGGCGACCTACGGCGGCAACGACCTCTACGAGGTCCTGACGCTGCGCCGCTACTTCCAGGGCGAGATGCCGCCGCGGCTGGGCGCCGAGGAGTACCTCGACCGGCTCGAGGCGGTGAAGGCGCTCGACCGCGACGCGCTGGCGCAGGGGCTCCTGATGGTGAAGTACTTCCAGCTGCTGCCGGGCGAGGCCGAACGCGCGCTCGAGACCGCCGGCCAGCTCCTGGAGGCCATGCGCGACCGCTGCGCGGCCCAGGGCACGGCCTTCCTGCTCGTCTACCTGCCGCCCTGGTTCGACGCCCAGCGCGAGCGCTACCCCGCCCCGTGGGACGAGCTGTTCGCGGCGCTCGCGATCGACGAGGAGGACCTGGCGCTCGTGGACGCGCTCGGCGACCGGCTGCTGGCGCTCGCCGCGGGGCTCGGGATCGAGACCCTCGACCTGCGGCCCACGCTGCGGGAGGCCGAGCCCGACGCGTACTGGGCCGACGAGTGGCACCTGCACCCCAAGGGACACGTGCAGGTCGGACGGGCGCTCGCGGCCTGGGCCGCGGAGCGCCTCCCGGTGGACGGCTGAATCACGCGCCGGGTCGACCCGGGAGCTTGACCGCCCCCCTTCCGAGCCCTAGGGTGCCGCGTCTTCTGCGTGCCCGGGTGGCGGAATTGGCAGACGCGCATGGTTCAGGTCCATGTTCCCGTTAAGGGAGTGGGGGTTCGACTCCCCCCCCGGGCACCACGCAGCTCCCCGAGGCCGGCGGCCCCGCGCCGCGGGCGCGCCGCGAGCTGAGCGGCTCCCTCCGCGCGGCCCGCGCGCCTGCCGCGGCTCGCACGCCGCTCCGTTCGAGGGACGGCCGTCCGCGGGGAGCGCTCTCCCGGCGCACGCCCCATGACGCCCCCCGTCTCCTCCGATCGCCGCGCGGCTCCCGCGGGCCCCGAGCCCGCCTCCGGGCGGACGCCAGGCCCCGAGGTGGGCGTGCTGGCGCACCTGAAGTGGAGCCTCGCGATGGTGCTCGGCACGATCGCGGTGGCGGCGCTGGCGATCCCCCTCCTGCGCCTGCTGGGCTTCATGGACGGAAGCCCCTGACGTCGGCGACGGCGCTACATGCCCGCGCCGCCGGGGGCGCGGTAGACCAGCAGGGCGCGCTTGCCCATGCCGTCGGGCAGCTCGTGGTCCCAGACGGTGTCCAGGCGGAAGCCCAGGCGCTCGGCCTCGCGCTCGCCGGCGCGCACCTCGCGCGACCAGGACGCGCCCTTCAGCATCATCAGGTCCTTCAGGGAGTGCCGCACCTTGCGGAACAGCCGCACGTTCTCGCGCACCGAGCTCAGCGCCCGGACCATGACGATGTCGTACTCGTTGCGCGCGAGGTGCTCCTCGGCGCGGTCGTGGATGGCGGTGGCGTTGCCGATGTCGAGCGCCTCGATGCAGCGCTTGCAGAACTCGATGCGCTTGCCGGTCGAGTCCAGGACGTCGACCCTGGCCTGCTCCTCGGCCATCGCCACGGGCAGGCCCGGGAAGCCCGCGCCGGTGCCGACGTCGAGGACCTTGCGCCCCATCAGCGGCAGCAGGCGCGTCGCGCGCCAGGAGTCCAGGTAGTGCTTGGCGGCCACCTCGCGCGCGTCGACGATGGCCGTCAGGTTCATGACCTGGTTGCCCTCGAGGACCATCCGCGCGTGGGCGGCGTAGCGGTCCAGGAGCGCGGGCGAGGCCTCCTCGCCCTCGAACGCCCAGTCGAGGGCGGCCCGGAGCTCGTCCAGGGACGGGATGGCCTTGTCGGCGTACAAGAGCTCGGCGTCCGGGTCTTCCTCGGCGGCAGGGGGCATGGACCGTGGAATCGCAGGGCTGGGGACTGGCAGGGCAGCAGGGACTCGAACCCCGATCCTACTGATTTGGAATCAGTCGCTCTAACCAATTGGAGCTACTGCCCTTTGGGGCGGGCAAGCCTACTGGGCGCGCCGGCGCCTGGCAAGTCGCTCCCCGGCCCGCGTCGGAGCTCCCACCCGCCCGCAGCACGGGTCCGCGCCCACGCTGGAGGGCGCACCTCGATTCGCTACATTGGCCCGGGTGTACCCCGGCGGTCCGGAGCGGCCGGAACGGTCCCTCCCGGCCGCCGCATGGCCCCCCGATGACGGATTCCGACCCCTCCCACCGCAGGAAGCGCGCGACCTCGCCCCAGGTCGTCTCGACCTCGGGGATCCCGCCCGACGACCTGGACCAGGACGCCCTGCGCGTGATCTCCCGCCTGGTCCGCAACGGTCACGAGGCCTACCTGGTCGGCGGCTGCGTGCGCGACCTGCTGCTCGGCCGGATCCCCAAGGACTTCGACGTCGCGACCTCGGCGCACCCGCGGCAGGTGAAGCGCCTGTTCCGCAACGGCCGCATCATCGGGCGCCGCTTCAAGCTGGTGCACGTCTTCTACGGCGACCACATCATCGAGACGGCCACGTTCCGCCAGGAGCCCGGCGGCAACGGCACCGGCGACGGCGAGGACCTGCTGATCGTCGAGGACAACGTCTTCGGCACCGCCGAGGAGGACGCGCGCCGGCGCGACTTCACCGTCAACGGCCTGTTCCTGGACCCGACGCGCAACCGCATCCTCGACTACGTCGGCGGCCTGCGGGACCTCGACCACGGGCTGATCCGCACCATCGGGGACCCCGACGTGCGCATGGCGGAGGACCCGGTCCGGATCATGCGAGCGGTGAAGTTCGCCACCCGCCTGGGCTTCCGGATCGACGAGGGCACCTGGGAGGCGATGAAGGACCACGCGCCGGACCTCGAGCGCGCCGCCAAGCCGCGGGTGCTCGAGGAGATCCTGCGCCTCCTGCGCTCCGGCTCCGCCCTGGGCGCCTTCCGCATGCTGCGCGAGTGCGGGGCCCTGCGCGTCCTGCTGCCCCCGATCGAGCGCTTCCTGCGCGAGGCGGACCAGCCCGGCGGCGAGCACGACCGCGAGGAGCGCTTCTGGGGCCTGCTGGAGGCCCTGGACGCCGACGTCCACGCCGGCCGCATGCCCAGCAACGCGGTTGCCATCGCCCTGCTCTTCCTGCCCCTGGTGGAGGCCCGCGCGGAGGAGCTCGTGCCGCCCGGCCGCAAGGACCCCGAGCCGACCTCGGGCGACCTCCTGGCGGCGGCCTCCGACGTGCTCGAGCCCTTCGGCCAGAACACCCGCCTGTCGCGGCGCGACAGCCACCGCGCGCGCCGCGTCATCTCGCTGCTGCCGCGCTTCGTGCGCCGCTCCCGCAAGCGCTTCAGCCCGCTGCTCTTCATGCGCAGCGAGGAGTTCCCCGAGGCGCTGACCCTCTTCCGCCTCGAGTGCATGGCCACGGGTCAGGGCTGGGACGTCTACGAGGGCTGGCTGGCCCGCTCGGCGCGCGCCGAGCAGGCGAGCGACGAGGAGGTCCTCGACGCCCGCCACCGGCGCCGCCGCAAGCGCCGGCGTCCCCCCCGGAGCCGCCGCAAGGGCTCCGGCGAGGACGCGGACGACGATCCCGGAGACGACTGAGGCCCTTCCCCGCCCCGCGCCGGATCGCGGGGTAGCTTTCGGTGTTCGACCGCGGCCGCGGCCCCTCCGGGCACGCCGGCGACGGGGGCCCCGCTGCTCGCTGGGAGCCCGTCGCGACCGGCGTCCCGCGCGGGGAGGGGCCCGGGCACCCGCCCTCGCCGCGCGTCGGGCTCTCTCTCGATGGATTCGGAATCTCTCTCCCCCGGGGAGGGACGGCGCCAGCCGTCCCTCCCCTTTCCGTTCGGTGGGGACCGAGCGCCAGCCGTCCCTCCCCTTTCCGTTCGGCGGGGACCCAGTGCCGGACCCGCGGGTCCGCTGTCCACGCCGATCCCCCGCCGACGGCGGGCGGGGTCCCGGGCGGGAGGGGGTTTGGCACGATGGGCGCATGATCGCCGCGCTCCTCGCCCTGCCCGCCCTGCTCTCGCCGGCTCCCGTGCAGGAGCCGCCCCCCGACGACGAGGCCGTGCGCCGCGCGTGGGAGATGCTGCTGCCCGACGAGCAGGCCGAGGCCTGCCAGTGGTTCGCGGCCGAGGCCGCCCACCTGGGGACCTACCAGAACCGGCTCGTGAACGCGGTCAAGGCGCTGGTCGACCGCGACCCGGGCACGTTCCCCGGCCCCTCGGAGCCCGCGTACTTCGACCCCGAGAAGCACTCGCCGGGCCAGGTCATCCGCCGCAAGTGGGTCGAGCCGGACGACCGGACCTGGAAGCGCCAGCACGAGCGCTTCTTCAAGGCGGTCCCCGAGCGCCGCCTCGTCTGCGCCTGGCGCTACGAGTACGGCACCCGCCGCGTGGTGCGCTTCGCCGACGACCTGGCGCCCGAGCACGTGGCCGCCAACGCGCTGCAGGGCTTCGGGCCCGAGCTCGACTTCGCCGAAGCGCTCGCCGAGTCGCTGCTGGACGACGGCGTGCAGCAGGTCGCGCTGGCCGCCTTCGAGCACACCTACACCGACCGCAAGGGGCGCGCCTACCGCGGCATCACGCTGTACGACGGGTGGGCCTCGGGGACCGAGATGGAGATGCCCGACGTCGACACCCTCGGCGTCGTGCACACCGTGCTGGACGAGTGGAGGCGCTGGGTCGCGCCGGTCCCCTCGAGCAAGCACGACTCGCTCTACGCGGCCGTGGGCGAGGCGTTCGTCGGCGCGCACCGCCACCGCGCGCTGCGCGCCGCCCTCGCGCGGACGTACGCCATCGGCGAGCCCGTCCACCGCGACGCCTACGGCCCGCACACCGACCGCTTCCACGCGCTCTGGTTCGAGGCGGGCGACGACCCGCGCGAGCTGGCCAAGGGGCTGCCCGGCTCGGACGGCTGGGAGGACTTCCTCTACGAGACGACCATGCGCGTCGAGAAGGACGCCGGCCTCGTGGGCGCCGCACGGGAGCGGCGGGAACTGCTGGCGGAGGGCGAGCGACGAGTGCGGGCGCTCTGGGTCGGGATCCTGCGCCAGATGGGCGCCTTCGACCGCCGCAAGCGGCCCTCGCCGCCGCCCGAGACCGGCCGCTAGGGGCCCGCGGCCCCCGCCGGCCGTGGACCGGGTCCCCCCCGCGGGAGACGAGCCGACGATCTCGCGTCCGCCGGGTCGGATTCGGGCCGCGCGGCACGCCTTTCGCCCCCTTGCGGCCCCGCGCCGGGCGCGTAGGTTCGAGGTCGAGCCCGCGACGCGCCGTGCGGGTTCCACGAGCGGCGGGGATCCTCCGCGTGCGGGCCGACGGGCCCGTGGCAACGGCCGTCCCCGCCCTCCGAAGAACCGTCCGGCGCCAGGCTCGAACTGGACGATTCCCGCGGTGTTCCGGACGCCCGGGGATCCGCCACGTCCGGGATCACGACGATCCCACCGCGAGGGGCGCGCGAGCGACGGCTCGGCGCCCCTCGCCACGTCCGGCGGGCGCGGCTCGCGTCCCCGTCCGGCGGGGAGCGCCCGCGCGCGGACGCGGACCCTAGCCCGCCTGCAGCGCGCGCTCCCAGGCCGCGAGCTCGTCCGCGGAATGCGGCGTGCGCGGGGGCGTGTCGTCGTCGCGGTCGTCGAGGTAGCCGTCGGGGAGCCGCACCCGCTGGGTGCGCCCGCCCTTCGCGCGGCTGGCGCGCACGGCGGCCAGCGGGAACGGCTCGTCGGCGTCGAGCTCGCCCAGGACGGCCAGCAGCTCGGGCAGCGTCTCCACGCGCATGAGCCGGCCGCGCGCCGCGGCGGACCCGCGGAAGCCCTTCGTGTACCAGGAGGCCCACTTGCGCATCTGCCGCAGGCCCATGCGCTCGCCGAAGAACGCCATCATGCGCTCGGAGTGGTCGCGCAGGACCTCCACGACCCCGCCCAGGTTCGGCGGCGGCGCCGGCACCCGCCCGTCGAAGACGTCGGCCAGCTCGCGGAAGAGCCACGGTCGCCCGAGGCAGCCGCGCCCGACGATGACGCCGTCGCAGCCGGTCGAGCGCATGAGCCGCAGCGCGTCCCACGCCTCCCACACGTCGCCGTTGCCGAGCACGGGGATCGACACGGCGGCCTTCAGCTCCCCCACCGCGCCCCAGTCGGCGTCGCCGGCGTAGAGCTGCGCGGCGGTCCGCGCGTGCAGGCCGATGGCGCTCGCGCCCTCCTCCTGCGCCACGCGCCCGGCGTCGAGGTGCGTGTCGATCCCCTCGTCGATGCCCTTGCGCACCTTGACGGTCACCGGCACGTCGCCGGCGCAGCCGACCATGGCCCGCACGAGGCGCGCCATCAGGCGGGGCTTCGCGGGGATCGCGGCCCCGCCGCCGTGCGAGGTCACCTTGCGCACCGGGCAGCCCAGGTTCAGGTCGACGTGGTCCACGCCGTCGTCGACCAGGCGCCGCACCATCTCGCCCACGTCGACGGGGTCGGAGCCGTACACCTGGATCGAGCGCGGCTGCTCCTCGGGCGGCGAGCTCGCCAGCAGGTGCGTCAGCGCGTTGTCGTTCAGGTACCCGCGCGCCGTGATCATCTCCGACACGTACAGGCCCGCGCCGAACTCCCGGCACAGGCTGCGGAACGGGTAGTTCGTGACCCCGGCCATGGGCGCCAGCACGACCGGCGGCCAGACGCGCAGGTTCCGCAGGCGCAGCGGCTCGAACTCGCCGGGCGCCGCGGGCGGCACGTCGCGGTTGAGCGGCGTGGCGAAGCGCCCGCTGGCGGGCGGGGTCCCGTTCTCGGCGGCGTCCATCGGCCCATTCTGGGCCACCGCCCGGCGGCCACAAGGGCGCCCGGCGGGGCCGCCCGGGATCGACGCGGGACCCGGCGGGCCCTCAGCGCGTCTCGACCAGGGAAGCGCCCTCTTCGGCGGGTACCTTCCCCTCCGGCAGGGGCAGGCCGCCGCCGGGCGCCTCGACGTCCTCGGTGAAGGTGCGCGTGAGCCCGCTGCCGCGCTGCTCGACCAGGTCCTGGAGCGCGCCGTCCGCCCGGTACAGCGCGAGCTTGGCCCCGCCCGGCGTGGCGAAGGCGTGCCGGCCGCCCTCCTCCAGGGTCAGCCGCCAGGACACGGCCTCCCACTCGAGGCCCTCGTGGAGCCGCAGCACGGGGAAGGCGCCGTCGCGCTCGCGCAGGTGCCCCAGCAGGATCGGCGTGGTCACGCTGCCCACGTCCAGCGCCACGACGCGGGCCGACGTGACGCGGTTGTCGACGAAGCCGCCGTCGACGCGGCGCTCGACGCGCAGGTTGCCGCCCAGGACGAGGCCGCGCGCCAGCAGCTCGTGGCCGCCGGAGCGCCAGGTCACGCGGAACTCGACCAGCCGCCCTCGCTCGACGCGCTGCTTCACGCGCACGACGGCGTCGTCGCGCTCCGTCGCGCCGGGGATCACCATGCGCCCGACGAAGGCCAGCGCGCCCGCGGGCTCGCGCACGACCGCCCAGCTCTCGACCGCGAGGCGCGCGCCGACCGCGCTGGTCGTCGAGGTGCCCGCGAGCAGCAGCTCACCGTCCGGCAGCGCCGGGGGGCGCGCGTCGATCTCGCGGGGCTGCGCGGCGTCCGCGTGGCGGGCCGCCAGCGCCTCGAGGACGGCGTCGAGCTCGGCCCGGCGCAGCACCCGGCCGCGCAGGACGACGACCTCCGGGCGGCGCAGCACCGCGAGGTCCTCGCGCGGGTCGCCCGCGACGGCGATCAGGTCGGCCGCCAGGCCCGGGGCCACCGCCCCGCGCTCGTCCGCCAGGTCCAGGGCCCGCGCCGCGCCGAGGGTCGCCGCCCGCAGGCACGCGTCCGCGGGGACGCCCGCCCGCCGCCACGCGGCCAGCTCGTCGTGCAGCCC
>JAUIDW010000460.1 GCA_030428395.1 bacterium
AGGCGGCGCAGGGTCGCCTCGGCGCGCTCCCGGTCGCGGATCATCGACGTGAGGTCCTCGTCGAGGCGTTCGAGCGCGGCGCTGCGGGCCGCCGGGTCGCCGGCGCTGCGCTCCCACTGCTCGGCGTGCTCGCGCAGCAGCTCCCGCGTGCGCCGCAGGCCGAGCACCGCGGCCGCGTGCCGCGACAGGGCGCGCAGCGCGGTCGCCTGCTGCTCGCTGAGGCGCCGCGGCACGGTGTCGATGACGCAGAACGTCCCGATCGCGTGCCCGTCGTGGGTGACCAGCGGGCTGCCGGCGTAGAACCGGATGCGCGGGTCGGCGGTGACGAGCGGGTTGTCGGCGAAGCGGTCGTCCTTCAGCGCGTCGCCGACCACCAGCAGGTCGCTCTGCAGGATCGTGTGCGCGCAGAACGAGACGTCGCGCGGGGTCTCGGCGATCTCGACGCCCACGCTCGACTTGAACCATTGGCGGTCCACGTCGACCAGCGTGATCAGCGCGATGGGCGTGCCGCAGATCTCGGCGGCCATCGCGGTGAGGTAGTCGAACGACTCCTCCGGCTCCGTGTCCAGCACGCCGGTCTGGCGCAGCGCCCGCAGGCGGGCGTCCTCGGTCGGGGGCAGCGGGGCGACCTTCATCGGGACGCTCTCCATGGTAGGCCGCGGGTGCCGCCCCGTCTGCCGGGGGCTACTCGAGGCGCCAGCGCCCGCGCAGCGGGGCCCCGGCCGGCGCCCCGGCGGGCTCGTCCAGCTCCAGATAGGGCGTCGGGGCGCGTTCGCCGAGGCGCGTGGTGATGTCGAGCCCGCGCGCGCCGTCCGGCCCGGCCTCGAGGCCGTGGCAGAACCCGTGGCTCAGCGGGACGAGGTTGATCCCGTGCGGGTCGAGCACCTGCTCGGCGGTGCGCCGCACGGCCACGGGGCCCTCGGCGGACGTGTCGAGCGGCTCGACCGTCTCGTAGTTGCGGACGACGGCGCGCCCCTCGAGGCCGACCGTGCAGACGTTGCCGTAGGTGTGCGCGTGGATGCTCACGCGCGCGCCGGGGCGCAGGCGCCAGTGCAGCACGACGAACGGGTCGCCCGCCCAGCTCGCGCCGATCTCGACGCCGTCGCCCTGGGAGCTCGCGCGCAGCTCGGGGACCGCGACGTCGCCCAGGCGCACCGCGTGGGCGGCCAGGACGTGCAGGTAGCGGTCCTCGGCCGCGCGGACCGGGCGCGCGGCGAGCCCCGCGCGGAGCTCGCGGGCGACCGGGAGCACCTCGTCGAGGAACTCGTCGAGCGTGAGCCGGGGCTCCTCCTCCGGCCGCGGCAACCGCGCGCGCGGGCCGCGCGGCGCGAGCAGCGCCGCGGCGCACAGCCCGAAGAACGAGCGGCGCCGGACGACGACGCCGGGCTCGACCTCGGCCTCCGGGTCGACCGGCTCCGCCGTGTTGCTCGGCTCCGGCGTGTCGACCGGGTCCTGCGACCGGATCTCGTCGCGGGGGCGGACCGCGGCTCCGCGGGTGGGGGATGCGTGCATGGGGCCTCCTCTCGGCTCGGCGCGCACCGTAGCCGCGCCCGCCGCCGCGGTTGCCGCCCGCGGACCGGGTTCACGCAACCCGAACGCGTGACGTCCCTCAGGCGTCCGGAGCGCGGTGGTGCGGATAGCCGAGGTCGGCCAGCGCGGCGCGGACCTCGTCGAGCACCGCGGGGTCCTCGATCGTGGGCGGCACGGCCGCCTCCTCGCCGTCGGCGAGCTTGCGGATCGTCCCGCGCAGGATCTTGCCCGAGCGCGTCTTCGGCAGCCGCTCCACCACGGCGGCCTGCTTGAAGGACGCCACCGGCCCGATGCGCTCGCGCATCAGGCGGACCACGTCCGCGACCACCTCGTCGGGGCTGCGCGACGTGTCGCCCTCGAGCACGAGGAACCCGAGCGGCAGCTGGCCCTTCAGCTCGTCGGCGACGCCCACCACGGCGGCCTCGGACACGTCGGGGTGCTCGTCGAGCACCTCCTCCATCGCGCCGGTGGACAGGCGGTGGCCGGCGACGTTGATGATGTCGTCGATGCGCGACATCACGAACACGTAGCCGTCCTCGTCGAAGTAGCCGGCGTCGTCGGTCTGGTAGTGGCCGGGGTACCGGGTGAGGTAGCGCTCGCGGAAGCGGTCGTCCGCGCGCCACAGGGTCGGCAGGCTGCCGGGGGGCAGCGGCAGCTTGCAGGCGATCTCGCCGATCTCGCCGGGCGGGCGGGGCACGGCGTTCTCGTCCACCACCCGCAGGTCCCAGCCCGGCATCGGCCGCCCGGCGGAGCCGGCGCGGATCGGCAGGTCCTCCATGCCGAGGCCGACGGCGGTCATCGGCCAGCCGGTCTCGGTCTGCCACCAGTGGTCGATCACGGGCACGCCCAGCTGGCGCTCGGCCCAGTGCAGCGTGTCCGGGTCGCAGCGCTCGCCGGCGAGGAACAGCGCCCGCAGGCTCGACAGGTCGTGGCGCCCGACGTGCTCGCCGGCGTGGTCGTGCTGCTTGATGACGCGGAACGCCGTCGGCGCGGTGAAGAGCGTGGCGACGCGGTGCTGCGCGATGACGCGCCAGAAGGCGCCCGCGTCGGGCGTGCCGACGGGCTTGCCCTCGTACAGCACCGTCGTGTTCCCGTGCAGCAGCGGCCCGTAGACGATGTACGAGTGGCCGACGACCCAGCCGATGTCGGAGGCGGCCCAGAACGTCTCGCCCGGGTCGACGCCGTAGACGTGCTTCATCGACCAGTGCAGCGCGACGGCGTGGCCGCCGTTGTCGCGGACGATGCCCTTGGGCTGCCCGGTGGTCCCCGACGTGTACAGGATGTACAGCGGGTCCGTCGCGGCGACCGGGACGCAGTCGCGCGGCCTCGCCGACGCCAGGGCCTCGTCCCAGTCGACGTCGCGCCCGGGGACGAGCTCCGCGCGCGCGGCGTCGCGCTGCAGGACCACGCAGCGCGTGTCCGGCTGGCGGGAGAGCTCGAGGGCGGTGTCGAGCAGCGGCTTGTACTCGACGACCCGGTTCGGCTCGATGCCGCAGGAGGCGGACACGACCACGGTCGGCTCCGCGTCGTCGATCCGGCTGGCGAGCTCCCGGGGCGCGAAGCCGCCGAACACGACCGAGTGGACGGCGCCGAGCCGCGCGCTCGCGAGCATCGCGACGACGGCCTCCGGCACCATCGGCATGTAGATCAGCACGCGGTCCCCGCGGCCGACCCCGAGGTCGGCCAGGACGCCGG
>JAUIDW010000074.1 GCA_030428395.1 bacterium
TCTGCTTTGCCCCGCCGGAGACCTCGGCCGACAGCTTGCCGGACGGCGTGTTGCATCCGCGCCGCGTCATGAAACGCGTGGTTGCCGGCGTACGCGACTACGGCAATCGGATGGGGATTCCGACCGTCAACGGCGCCGTCTATTTCGATCCGCGCTACCTGGGAAATCCACTGGTTTATTGTGGCAACGTCGGTTTGATCCCACGGGAGATGTCGGAAAAAGCGACGCAGGCGGGTGACTGGATCGTGGCGGTTGGCGGCCGGACCGGGCGCGACCGGCGCCGCGTCGGGGCGGCGGGCGTCGCGCGAGGCGAGCCAGGTCCCGGCGGCGACCAGCGCCAGCACCAGGGCGGCGGTTCCGGCGGCCGTCCGGGTCGTGCGTGCAGCCATGCGCTCCTCACCTCGCCGCACGCGCACGCGTCGCAATCCCACGAGCGCGCGCCGTGCGACGGGGTCAGCTTACGCGCGGCGCCGCATCCACGCGAACCGGCGGCGGCCGGGGAGGCCGTCGCCGGTTCCTTCCTTCTCTCTCACTCGACGGGCGGGCCGCCCCGCGACTGCGGGGAAGGGGCGGCCCGTGTGCGTCAGGCCCCCGGCCGCGGCGCGCGGATCAGACGGGCGGCAGGGGCTTGCCGCCGACCTTCGGCGGGCCGCCACCGGCGCGACGCTCGCGCGGCGGGACGACGGGGACGTGACCGCACCCACCCGAGCCGGTGGCCGTGCTGTTCATCGTCCCGCCCAGGGCGCCGGGCAGGTCGGGGACGAGCGAGCCGCTCGTCTCGAGGAAGCGCGGACCGCGCGGCGTGTGCGACAGGAAGCGCGAGCGGGGGCCGAGGTCGAGCAGGTCGATCAGCCCGTCGCCGGCGGGGGCGAGGTCACCGAGGCCCAGCGCCTCGCTGGAGCGCCAGCCGCGCTCGGCGGGGTACAGGACCTCGAGGCGCATGCCGTCGAGCGTGCCCTGCGCGAACTGCGCCTTGTAGCTGCCGCGCGGCGCGAGCCAGCGCGTCGCGCGCGGCGCGCCGGCGGTCGGCTCGAAGACGAGCAGGCGCGGCTCGGTCGTGGGGTTGAGGAACGTGATCGACGTCGGGCGGACGCGGATGCTGACCTCGGGCTGCTGCGGCGCGACGGGGTCGGCGGCGAGCGGGGCGAGAACGGCGGCGAGGGCGAGGACGGAGTTCATCGGGGCCTCCTTGCGCCGGGTGGAAGATCCGGCAGCGTTCTGTTCGAGCCCCCGGTGGAAACGCTTGAGCGTCGCGACGGACGTTTCCCCAACTCGAAACGCGTTTCTTCGAAGTCACGCGGGAGCTCACGTGCGCGAGCGTACCCGCGCCCCCTCGGGGCACGCACGGCTCGGCCGAAAAGCTCGGAATTCCGGCGCGTTCCGGGGATGCGCTAGTCGCGTCCCACGAGCCGGAAAACGGCCCACGCGTCGGCCGGCGCTCCGGCGCGGCGCAGGGAGCTGCGCGCGTCGCGGGCGGCCTCGGCGGGCGTCGCCCCGCCGGCGAGCGCGTCGTGGAAGCGCTCGGAGAACCTGCGGGCGGCCTCGTCCTCGACGGGCCACAGCGTCACCAGGACGTTGCGCGTCCCGGATTCGAGAAGCACGCGGGCCACGCTCTGCTGGCCCTCCGCGTCGTAGGCCTCGCCGAGCCCCGTCCCGCAGGCGGAGAGCACGGCGAGCGGCAGCGCCGGCGCCATGTCGCGCAGGCGCTCGAGGCACAGGACCTCGCCGCCGGCGAGCAGCAGGCCCACGTCGGCGAAGCGCCCCGAGGAGCACTCGTCGGTCGGCAGCAGGTGCGTCGACAGGTGCGCGGGGCGCCCGGCGGGGAGCAGGCGCTCGACCTCGGCCGCGACGAAGTCCGCGCCGACCGCGGCGTGCTCCGCGCCGTAGCGGCGCACGAGGGTCTCGAGCTCGCGGCGCGCGGCCGGCAGGTCGAGCTCGCCGTCCTGCACGTCGGGGGCGCCCAGCAGCGACCAGGCGGTGAGGTCGAGGGGCGCGGCCGCGCCGGGGCGGCTCGCGGGCACGCCGGGCAGCACGCGCAGGGTGCACAGCTCGTCGAGCGGCAGGCCGTCGACGGTCAGCAGGCTGAAGGGCAGGGACTCGACGGGGCCGTGCACGAGCGCGAGCAGGCCGCGCTCGGGACCGCCGGCGGCCAGGGCGCGCAGCAGCGTGTCGGGCAGCAGGTGGCGCGCCAGCTCGGAGCCGGTCCCCGCCAGGCGCGCGACGTCGGCCTCGCGGGCGGCCGAGCGCGCGCGGTCGCGCAGCTTGCGCACGCCCTCCTGGATCTCGCTGCGCCCGAGGCGCGTCACGCGGGCGCGCGCCTCGCCGCTCGGGGCGACGTGCACGACCACGGTGTGCTCGGCGCCGACGACCCACGTCACCAGGCCGAGCTCGGCCTCGGCGGCCCAGGCCAGCAGGTCGGCGTGGGTGAGGCGCGGACCTCCGGCGGGCTGGCCGACGTGGCGGCGCAGCTCGGCGAGGTCGGCGTCGGTGCGCAGCGAGCGCGACTGGCAGTCCTCGATGACGCGCGCCGCGTCGAGGTCGCGGTCCAGCGCCGCGTAGGCCTCGGCCAGCAGCGCGATCGTGTGCAGGCCCATCCACTCGCCGATGACGCCGAGCGGGCCGGTGGTCAGCGCGTGCTCCTCCTCGACCTGGCCCGTCCACTCCTCGCAGAGCTCGAGCGCCACCTCCAGCTCCTCGACGGCGGCCTCGACCATGCCGGTGCGCAGCAGCGCCTCGCCGAGCATCGTCTGGGCCACGACCTGCTCGCGCGGGCGCAGCTCGTCGAGCAGGTACGCGTCGGAGAGCAGCGTCAGCACCGCGTGGTGGTCGCCGCGCGCGAGGTGGATGCGCGCCTGGGCCAGCACGTACGGCTCGTGGTCGGGCACGTCGAAGGGGGCGTCGTCGAGGTAGGACTGCGCCAGGTCGGGCTCGCCCGCCCAGGTGGCCGCCATCGACATCAGGAAGTTCCATTCGACCGCGTCGCGGTCGGCGTCCCCCCGGGGCCGGTTGCGCTCGAGGAAGGCCATGGCCTCGCGCGCGTTGTCCGTCAGCAGCAGGTGCCAGCCGTGCTCGTGGGCCAGGAGCCAGCTGTCCGCGGGGTCGCGGAAGGTCGCGAGGGTGCGGATGTGGCGCTCCTCCTCGCGCAGGTCGCCGGTCTGGCGGGAGAGGCCGATCAGGCCCACGAGGGCCTTCTCGCGGAAGTCGTCGTGGGCGACCCGCCCCGCGTCCTCGAGCACGCGGCCGTAGAGCGCGCGCGACTGGCGCAGCTGGCCGCGGTCGCGCAGCAGCGACGCCAGGGTCTCGCGGGGCTCCAGGGCGACCTTGACCATGCCGGCGCGGTCGAGGAGGTCGATGGCCTCCCGGGCCTCGGCCTCGGCGCGCCGGGCGAGGCGCTGGCGCTCACCGGGGTCCAGCGCGTCCCCGCCCAGGCGGCTCTCCAGGAGGATGGCCGACAGGCTCAGGGCGCGGCCCGCGGGGACGCCGTCGGCGGCGGCGCGGGCGTCGTCGAGCAGCGCGTCGAGGTCCGCCCGCAGGGCCGGGCGCTCGAGCTCCCACTCGGCCGCCGAGAGCTCGCCCGCCGCGTGCACGCGCAGGAAGAGCTCGGCGTAGCGGCCCTCCAGCGCGAGGCCCGCGCGCCGGTCCGCGGCGTCCAGGGACGCGTAGTAGGCCGCGATGTCGACCGGGTCGCAGCGCCCCAGCTCGTCGCACAGCCGCTCGGCGCAGGCGATCAGCGGCGCGGCCGCGGCGTCCTCGCCCGCGCGCAGGGCACCCAGCTCCTCGACGAAGCGAACCAGGAGCTCGTCGCGCGGCAGCGTCTCGACGGGCGTCCGCGCGAGGTCCACGGGGTCGACCGCGCCCGGGTCGCCGGCCGTGGCGGGGCCGGCGAGCGCGGGGAGCCCGACCAGCGCGGCGACGAGCGCCGCGCGCCGCGGCCTACTCGGGGAGCGCGAGGAAGCGGTCGCGCTCCGGCGAGGGCGGCAGCCCGCGAGCGAACGCGCGCAGGTCCGTGTCGAGGTGGTTCCCATGCAGGAGGGTCAGGATGGAATTGCCCTGCTGGGGCTCCTCCAGGCTCTCCAGTCTCTTCAAACGAGCGAGCAGGTCCGGATTGCGGACCACGTCGAAGTCCCGACGCCCCAAGGGTTTGTCGAGCCCGTCGACGACGCACCAAGCTTCCCACGTGTAGCCGCCGGGCGTCAACCGCTCGCTGAGCGAGGCCGGGGGCTGGACCACGGGGGACGTGCTGCGCAGCACCGAGATCTGCTCGCCGGGGACGAAGACGTCCTCGGTCTGCCGGTAGAGCCGCACCCGGTACTCCGTCGCGCCCGCCTGGGCCTGGATCTCGAATTCGAGACCGTGGAGCAGGCCGCCCTCGGGCCCCTCGAGGACCGGGCCCCGGGGGTAGTAGAGCGGACCGTCGAGCAGGCCGCGCACGGCGGCGGCCTCGGGGTACACGTAGCCGGGCCTGGTCGCGAGGGCGGAGCCGTCGCCCGCGCCGCCGGGCTGGCGCAGGACCTGCCAGGCGAGGGCGGCGACGAGCACGGCGGCGGCCGCCGCGAGGGGCGGGAGCACCAGGCGCAGGCGCCGCGGCGCGGGGCCCTCCTCCGCCCCGGGGGCCGCGTCGGCCACGTCCAGGGGCAGCGGGGGGCGCGACTCGAGGGTCGCCAGCAGGGCCCGGCAGTCGGGGCAGCCGACCGTGTGGGCCTGGATGGCCGTGAGCCGCTCCACCGGCAGGGGACCGTGGCCGGGGCCGCGGCCGAAGTCGTACAGCTCCTCCGGCGACGGGCAGCCCCGGGGGTCGGCTCCGGCGGCCTCGAGCAGGACCTGGGAGCGCTTCAGGACCGCCAGGCGGGGCCCGCAGACGGGGCATTCCCGGGCGTGGCCCTCGACCTCCGCGAGCTCGCCTCGCTCGAGGCCGTCCCAGTACACCAGCTTGCGCGCGACGTCGCGGCGCAGGCAGGCGTCCGGGGGGGGTCCACCCCTGGTGTCCACGGTCGTCATACCCGCTGGTGACTCCGAGAATCCGGCCGCACGGGGGCGATTTTTTCCACCAAGATCGGGCTCATCACGCGCGCCTCACTCGACCGTCTCACCACGGGGAAGGCGTTGCAGGAGAGAACCCCGCATGTCCGCGAGGGCCCGCCGGAGGCGGTACTTGGTCTGCTCCAGGGAGATGCCCTGTTGCCTCCCGATCTCGGCGAGGGTGAGTCCCTCCAGGAAGCGCATGCGGATCAGCGCTTTCTCTGCATCGGGAAGCTCGTCGACCACCGCGCGGACGAGGCCGGCGAGCTCGCGGTCGCCCAGCATCTCCGCCGGCTCGGGGCCGTCGTCGACCTGCTCCTCGAGCTCCTCCTCGGGTGTCGAGGTTCGCAGGGCGCGGCGCGCGTTCTGCTTGCGCTTGAGGTCCACGGAGCGGCACCAGACCACGCGGTAGAGCCACGTCCCGAACGAGCCCTTCACGGGGTCGAACGTGTTGCGGTCGAGCCGCTCGAACACGTGCCCCAGCAGGTCCTGCAGCAGGTCCTCGCGCGCCGTCGCGTCGGTCTCGAACTGCGCGATGCAGTGGTGCAGCAGCGGCCGGTACCGCTCGAGGAACGTCTCGACGGTGCCCTCGTCGCGCGCGCGCAGCCCCTCGACTAGCTCGAGATCGTCCATGGAATGCGGACCCCGGTCCGCCAGGTTCCCTCCGATCCCGCTCGTGCTCCCCACGTCCGGCATACGCGGCTGCCCCGGGGAATGCAACAGACCCCTCCGACGCCGAAAACCTACCCCCGGTCGCCGGCCCCGGTCGGGGCGGCGGCCGGAAATCGGGCCGGCGCGCCGCGCGGGTCCGCGCGCGGGCGCGCGCCTGGCAGTCGTGCGGGCCCGTACGGGCTCCCCGGCGCCCCGCGCACGTCCTCCGGGGGCCGCCCGGGCTAGGCCGCGTCCTGGGTCGGATCTATAGTGTGCGGCCCGCTTCTCGGCCCCGGCCCGCCGAGAGCCCCCGGAGGCCCTCCGGGAGAACCGCCGGCCGCCCCCCGAACCGGAGCCATTCCCTTGAAGGAAGTCGTCATCGCCAGCGCCTGCCGGACCCCGATCGGCAAGTTCCAGGGCGCCTTCGCCAAGTTCCGCGCCCCCGACCTGGGCGCCCTGGCCGTCCGCGAGGCGGTCGCCCGCGCGGGGATCTCCCTGGACGCGGTCGAGGAGGTCATCCTCGGCAACGTGCTCCAGGCCGGCCTGGGCCAGAACCCGGCCCGCCAGGCCGCCATCCACGCGGGGATCCCGAACACCGTCGGCTCGTTCACCGTGAACAAGGTGTGCGGCTCGGGCCTGAAGTCGGTGATGCTCGCCGCCCAGGCCATCCGCGCGGGGGACGCCGACGTCATCGTCGCCGGCGGGATGGAGTCGATGACCGGCGCGCCGTACCTGCTGCCCCAGGCCCGCGACGGCATCCGCCTCGGCCACGGCGAGGTGGTGGACGCGATGGTCCACGACGGCCTCTGGGACGTCTACAACGACTTCCACATGGGCAACACGGGCGAGCTGGTGGCCCGCGAGCTGGAGGTCACCCGCGAGCAGCAGGACGCCTTCGCCGCCGAGAGCCACCGCCGCGCCGCCGAGGCGACCTCCGCCGGGCGCTTCGAGGCCGAGACGTTCGAGGTCGAGGTGCCGCAGCGCAAGGGCGACCCGCTGCGCGTGCGCCAGGACGAGGGGATCCGCGCGGACGCGAGCCCCGAGGGCATGGCCAGGCTGCGCCCGGCGTTCGCCAAGGACGGCACCGTCACCGCCGGCAACGCCTCCCAGATCAGCGACGGCGCCTCCGCGCTGGTCGTCATGAGCGCCGAGGCGGCCGCGAAGCACGGCGTCAAGCCGCTCGCGCGCATCGACGCGTACTCGACGAGCGGCTGCGCGCCGGAGTGGGTGATGATGGCGCCCGAGGGCTCGGTGCGCGCCACCGCCGAGAAGCTCGGCCGCAAGCCGTCCGAGTTCGACCTGCACGAGATCAACGAGGCCTTCTCCTCCGCCGCGGTCGCGCTGGTGCGAAAGCTCGACCTCGACCCCGAGAAGGTCAACGTGAACGGCGGCGCGGTCGCCCTCGGCCACCCGATCGGCGCGACGGGCGCGCGCATCCTCACGACGCTCCTCTACGCCATGCGCGACCGCGGGGCGAAGACGGGCATGGCCTCCCTGTGCCTGGGCGGCGGCAACGCCGTCTCGGTCGCCGTGGAGGCGCTGTAGCCGTGGCGGGGCCGTTCTTCGAGAAGGTCGCCGTCGTCGGCGCGGGCACGATGGGCAACGGCATCGCCCAGACGTTCGCCACCCACGGCAGCGAGGTCGCGCTGATCGACGTGCAGCCCGCCGCGCTCGAGCGGGCCCGCGCGGGCATCGAGAAGTCGCTCGGCAAGTTCGTCGAGAAGGGCAAGCTCGAGCGCGCCGACGCGGACGCGGCGCTCGCGCGCCTGAGCTCCGCGGGCGAGCTGTCCGCGGCCGCCGGCGCCCAGCTGGTCGTCGAGGCCGTCGTCGAGCGCGTCGAGGTCAAGGCCGAGGTCTTCGGCGAGCTCGACCGCGCCTGCGGGCCCGAGGCGATCCTGGCGAGCAACACCTCGTCGATCTCGATCACCCGCATCGGCGCCGCGACCGGACGCGCCGACCGCGTGATCGGCATGCACTTCATGAACCCGGTGCCGCTGATGAAGCTCGTCGAGGTCATCCGCGGGCAGGAGACCTCGCCCGAGACGACCGCGACGATCACCGCCTGCACCGAGGCCCTCGGCAAGGTGCCCGTGGAGGCCAGCGACTACCCGGGGTTCGTCTCGAACCGCGTGCTGATGCCGATGATCAACGAGGCCGTGTTCTGCCTGATGGAGGGCGTGGCCGACGAGCAGGGCATCGACACGGTGATGAAGCTCGGCATGAACCACCCGATGGGGCCGCTGACCCTGGCGGACCTGATCGGGCTCGACGTGTGCCTCGACATCCTCGAGGTGCTGCACCGCGAGCTGGGCGACTCGAAGTACAGGCCGTGCCCGCTGCTGCGGCGCATGGTCGCGGCGGGTCGCCTGGGCCGGAAGGCCGGCAAGGGCTTCTACGACTACTCCTCCTGACGACCGACGGATCGACCGCATGGACTTCGAACTCTCCGAAGAGCTCCGCATGGTGCGCGACATGGCGCGCGACTTCGCCGACGCGGAGCTGGCGCCGCGCGCCGACCGCCACGACCGCGAGGCCCGGCTGGACCCCGAGCTGTTCGGCAAGATCGCCGAGCTGGGCTTCTGGGGCCTGACGGTGCCCGAGGAGTTCGGCGGCGCGGGCCTGGACAACCTGGCCCTGGCGGTCGTGCTGGAGGAGCTGAACCGCGCCTGCGGGGCGACCGGCGTCACCGTGTCGGTCCACAACAGCCTGGTGTGCTCGCCGATCCTGAAGTACGGCACGGACGAGCAGAAGCAGGCGTGGCTGCCGCGCCTGGCGTCGGGCGAGGTCATCGGCGCCTACGCGCTGACCGAGCCGAACTCCGGATCGGACGCCGCCGCGCTGCAGACCACGGCGGTCGCCGACGGCGACGACTTCGTGCTGAACGGCACGAAGATCTGGGTGACCACCGGCAAGGAGGCGGGGCTCGTCGTCGTGTACGCGCGCACGAACCCCGACGTGTCCAAGTCCCGCGGCATCACCGCGTTCCTCTGCCCGACCGACGCCCCCGGCCTGACCGTTGGCAAGAAGGAGATGAAGGTCGGCATCCGCGGCTCGTCGGCGGTCGAGCTGCTGCTCGAGGACCTGCGCGTGCCGAAGGCGAACGTGCTGGGCGAGGTCGACCGCGGCTTCCCGATCGCGCTGGAGACGCTGGACGGCGGGCGCATCGGCATCGGCTCCCAGGCCGTGGGCATCGGCCGCGCGTGCCTGGAGGCGTCGATCAAGTACTCCAAGGAGCGCACGCAGTTCGGCCGCCCGATCGGCGACTTCCAGGCGATCCAGTGGAAGCTCGCGGACATGTCCGCGCGCCTCGACGCCGCGCGCCTGATGGTCCAGCGTGCCGCGTGGCTGCGCGACCGCGGCGAGCCCTGCTCGCAGCAGGCGGCCCAGGCCAAGCTGCTGGCCTCGCAGGCGTGCAACTTCGCCGCCGACGAGTGCCTGCAGATCCACGGCGGGGCGGGCTACACCGACGACTTCCACGTCGAGCGGCTGTTCCGCGACGCGCGCATCACCGAGATCTACGAGGGCGCCACCGACATCCAGCGCCTGGTCATCGCCCGCAAGCTGCTGGCCTAGGCCCGCGCCCGGCAACGGCACGACCTTGAAGGACCCCGGCGAGCTCACGGCGCGACTGCTGCAGGGCGACCGCGCCGCGCTGGCGCGGTCGATCTCGTGGGCCGAGAACGGCGACCCGCGCTTTGCGCGCGTGCTCGAGGCGGTGTACGACCGCGTAGGGCGCGCGTGGCGGCTGGGCATCACCGGTCCGCCGGGCGCCGGGAAGAGCACGCTGACCAACGAGCTCGCGCGGCTGTACCGCGAGGCGGGCGAGACCGTCGCGGTGCTGGCGGTCGACCCCTCGAGCCCCTACACGGGTGGCGCCCTGCTGGGCGACCGCATCCGCATGGAGGAGCGCACGCTCGACCCGGGCGTGTA
The DNA here is from genome assembly GCA_030428395.1 of bacterium. GTDB lineage: Bacteria > Planctomycetota > UBA1135 > UBA1135 > JAUIDW01. The sequence goes on from JAUIDW010000074.1 coordinate 9,601, forward strand.
CATCCGCAGCATGGCCAGCCGCGGCGGCCACGGCGGCCTGGCGCGCGCGGCGGTCGACGCCTGCGACGCCATGGACGCCTTCGGGTTCCAGCGCATCCTGCTCGAGACCGTCGGCGTCGGGCAGGCCGAGTTCGAGGTCGTCGGCGCGGCGGACACCGTGCTCGTCGTCGTGCACCCCGGCGCGGGCGACGGCATCCAGGCCATGAAGGCCGGGCTGCTGGAGGTCGCCGACGTGCTGGTCGTGAACAAGGGCGAGCTGCCGGGCGCGGACCAGCTCGTGCTGGACCTCGAGGAGGCCGTGCACGTGCGCCTGCGGCCCAGCCTGCGCCCCGACCGCAACACCGCCGACGCCGGGCCCGCGTGGACGCCGCCGGTCGTGCGCGTCAGCGCGAAGCGGCGCGAGGGTCTGGGAGACCTCGTCGCCGCGGTGGACGCCCACCGCGCCTTCCTCGAACAGGGCGGGCGCCTCGAGCAGCGCCGCGGCGAGCGCCGCGTCGAGCAGGTGCGCAACGTCGTCGCCGAGCGCCTGCTCGACACGCTCTGGGGCTCGCGCGATCTCGGCCGCGCCCTGGCCGGCCGCCTCGACGCGAAGACCACGCCCTACGCCGCCGCGGCGGCCATTCTCGAACCCATTCTGGCCGCCATCCCGTACCCTGAGTCGGAGCCGTCCGCCGGCGCGGCTCCGGGAGGAGCGAACGGAGCATGACCCTGTCCCACGATCGAGAGCGGACGGACGACCGCACCCGGCTCGCGTCCGGGGCCGAGCCCGACGCCGCCGCCCGCTGGCGCGCGGCCTACGACGCCGCGAAGCGCCGCGACGCGGAGTTCACGACGGTCAGCGGCGCGCCGCTCCAGCCCCTGTACGGGCCCGGGGACGTCGACCTCGACCCGGAGCGCGACCTGGGCTACCCCGGCCAGTTCCCGTTCACCCGCGGCGTGCACGCGAACATGTACCGCGGGCGCCTGTGGACCATGCGCCAGTTCGCCGGCTTCGGCACCGCTCGGCAGACCAACGAGCGCTTCAAGTTCCTGCTCGACCACGGCCAGACCGGCCTGTCGGTGGCCTTCGACTTCCCGACGCTGATGGGCTACGACTCCGACGACGACATGAGCGTCGGCGAGGTCGGGCAGGTCGGCGTGGCGATCTCGAGCCTGGCGGACATGGAGACGCTCATGGACGGCATCCCGATGGACCGGGTGTCGACGTCCATGACGATCAACGGCCCGGCGCCGATCCTGCTGGCGTTCTACATCGCCTGCGGCGAGAACCAGGGCGTCGACCCCGCGCAGCTGCGCGGCACCGTCCAGAACGACATCCTGAAGGAGTACCAGGCCCAGCACGCCTGGCTCGTGCCCGCCGACCCGGCGCTGCGCATGATCACCGACGTGATGGGCTACTGCGCGCGCCGCGTGCCGCAGTGGAACACCATCTCGATCAGCGGGTACCACATCCGCGAGGCGGGCTCGACGGCGGCCCAGGAGCTGGCCTTCACGCTGGCCAACGGCTTCGAGTACGTCGAGCGCGGCATCGCCGCGGGGATGGACGTCGACGAGTTCGCGCCGCGGCTTTCGTTCTTCTTCGACAGCCACATCGACTTCTTCGAGGAGATCTGCAAGTTCCGCGCGGCCCGCCGGATCTGGGCGCGCCGCCTGCGCGACAGGTACGGCGCGAAGAACCCGAAGTCGTGGATGATCCGCTTCCACACGCAGACCGCGGGGGTCTCGCTGACGGCGCAGCAGCCCGAGAACAACATCGTGCGCACCGCCTACGAGGCGCTGGCCGCGGTGCTGGGCGGGACGCAGTCGCTGCACACGAACTCGATGGACGAGACGCTGTCCTTGCCGACCGAGAAGGCCGTGAAGATCGCGCTGCGCACGCAGCAGATCGTGGCCGAGGAGACCGAGGTCGCGCACGTCGTCGACCCGCTGGCCGGCTCGTACTTCGTCGAGGCCCAGACGAAGCGCCTGGAGGACGAGGCCGAGCGCTACTTCGCCGAGATCGAGAAGCGCGGCGGCGTCGTGCCCTCGATCGAGGCCGGCTACATCCAGCGCGAGATCCACAACTCCGCCGTGGCGTACCAGGCGGCCGTCGAGCGGCGCTCGAAGAAGGTCGTCGGGGTCAACTGCTACGTGGAGGGGGACGAGGGCCCGACGATCGACCTGCACCGCATCGACCCCGCCGTCGAGCAGGAGCAGCACCGCCGCCTGGCCGAGCTGCGCGAGAAGCGCGACGACGCGGCGGTCCGGCGCGAGCTGGACGCCGTCCGCGCGGCCTGCCGCGACGGCTCGAACCTGCTCGAACGCTTCGTCGCCGCCGCCCACGCCTACTGCACGCTCGGCGAGATCGCCGGCGTGCTGCGCGAGGAGTTCGGCGAGTACGTGGAGCCGATGATCCTGTAGGAGCGAGGAGACCCTTGAAGCGCAAGATCCGAGTACTCGTCGCCAAGCCCGGTCTGGACGGCCACGACCGCGGCGCCAAGACCGTGGCCGCCGCCCTGCGCGACCACGGCATGGAGGTCGTCTACACCGGCCTGCACAAGACCCCGGCGATGATCGCCGAGGTCGCCTCCCAGGAGGACGTCGACGTCGTCGGCCTCTCGATCCTGTCGGGCGCGCACATGTCGCTGTTCCCGCGCGTGCGCGCGGAGCTGCAGGCGCGCGGGCTGGGCGAGGTGCTCCTGGTCGGAGGCGGGATCATCCCCCAGGAGGACATGGCGGCCCTGGAGGGAGAGGGATTCGCGCGGCTCTTCGGTCCGGGGACCCCGACGACCGAGATCGCCGAGTGGATCCAGGGAGAGATGGAGCGCAAGTGGCAACGGGAGGAAGCCCAGGAAGGAAGTCGGTCATGAGTGCCAGCCCCGACCGCGAGATCCTGAACATCGACGAGGCCGCGGCCTTGCTCGGGGTCAGCATCAAGACCTTCAACAAGGTCCTGCACTCGCAGAACATCCCGGCCCGGAAGATCGGCCGCGAGTGGAAGTTCTCGCGCCAGGCGCTGATCGACTGGGTCGGCAGCGGGCGCAGCAGCGAGTTCTACCGCGAGGCGTCCGACGCGTCCGAGGAGACTCCCCGGCCCCAGGGCCGACCCCGCAAGCGCCGCACGGCCGGCTGGCAGATCGAGTACGAGTGACCCGTCGGGGGCCGCGCCCCCGCACCTCCCCCCCTCCCTCCCGCGAATTCGCGACCGCACGACGATGACGACCGCCTCCACCTCCCTCCCCGAGATCCGGCACGGCCTCGAGCTGACCGAGGACCAGCGCATGATCCGCGACATGGTGCGCGACTTCGCGCGCGCCGAGGTCGCGCCCAAGGCCGCCGAGATCGACGAGAACCACCGCTTCCCGACCGACACGTGGCAGAAGATGGTGGAGCTCGGCCTGACGGGCATCCCGTTCCCCGAGGAGGTCGGCGGTTCGGGCGGCGACACGCTGTCCTACATCCTCGCGATCGAGGAGCTGGCCAAGGTGTGCGGGTCCACCGCGCTGACCCTGGCCGCCCACGTCAGCCTGGGCACGTACCCGCTGTACGCCTGGGGCCACGACACGGTGCGCGACTACGTGCCGAAGCTCGTCACCGGCGAGTTCATGGGCGCCTACGGCCTGACCGAGCCCAACGCCGGCTCCGACGCGGGCGGCACGCAGACCACCGCGGTGCCGGACGGCGACCACTACGTCATCAACGGCCGCAAGTGCTTCTGCACGAACGCCAACCACGCGAACACGTTCGTGTTCACGGCGGTCACCGACAGGTCGCTGGGCTCCAAGGGCATCAGCGCCTTCGTGATCCCGCGGGAGACGCCCGGCTTCTCGATCGAGAAGGGCGAGCGCAAGCTCGGCATGCGCGGCTCGGACTGGGCCAGCCTCGTGTTCGAGGACTGCCGCATCCCGCGCGACCACATGCTCGGCCCCGAGGGCGAGGGCTTCATCACCTTCATGAAGACCCTCGACGGCGGCCGCATCTCGATCGGCGCGCTGGCCCTCGGTCTGGCGGAGGGTGCCTACGAGTGCGCGAAGCAGTACGCGCAGGAGCGCGAGGCCTTCGGCAAGCCGCTGTCCGCCCTCCAGGCGGTCCAGTTCAAGCTGGCCGACATGGCCACGCAGATCGAGGCGTCCAAGCACCTCGTCTACGAGGCCGCGCGCCTGAAGGACCTGGGCGAGCCGTTCGGCAAGGCCGCCGCGATGGGCAAGCTGTTCGCCTCGGAGGCCGCCATGCGGATCACGTACGACGCGATCCAGATCTACGGCGGCTACGGCTACAGCCGCGAGTACCCCGTCGAGCGCATGTGGCGCGACGCCAAGCTGTGCGTGATCGGCGAGGGCACGAGCGAGATCCAGCGCCTGGTGATCTCGCGCCACATCCTGAGCGAACGCTAGCGCGACCGTGGACGCCCGGACCGGACCGTCCGCGCGGCCGGCGGCGCCGCCGCGTGGCCGGCGCCTGGCGTGGTCCGGCCTGGCGGCCGCGCTCGTGGCGCTGGCGCTGCTGGCGGCCGCCTCGGGCTGCCGCGCGATCGCGATCGAGGTCCCCGAGGACGAGCGCCTCGCGGCGTACGCCGACGACCCGTACCGCGCGGTGCTGGCGGGATCGGTGCGCGACGGGCTGGTGGACTACGCCGCGCTGCGGCGCGACCACGCCGGCGACCTCGAGCGCTACCTCGACGCGCTCGGCCGCTTCGGCCCGACCTCGACGCCCGCCGCGTTCCCGACCGAGGCCGACCGCCTGGCCTACTACCTGAACGCGTACAACGCGCTGATGCTGCGCCGCTGGCTCGCCTCCGACGCGGGCGCGCGCGAGGGCCTCGACGGGCGCGAGGTGAACAAGCTCTGGTTCGTGTGGAACCGCTGGCGCGTCGACGGCGCCTGGACGACGCTCCACGCCCTCGAGCAGGACCGCATCCGCCCCGACTTCGGCGAGCCGCGCATCCACTTCGCGCTCGTGTGCGGGGCGCTGGGCTGCCCGCCGCTGCTCGAGGAGCCGTTCGCCGGCGCGCGCCTCGACGAGCAGCTCGAGGCCCTCGGGCGCCGCTGGCTGGCGGAGCCCGACGGCGTCGTGCTGGCCGACGACGGCACCCTGCGCATGTCGTCGATCTTCGACTGGTACCGCGAGGACTTCGACGCGGTCGGAGGCCTCACCGGCGTGCTCGAGCGCTTCCTCGCGGGGGATCCCCGGCTGCCCGAGCTGCTGGCGGCCGCGGCGGACGGGATCGAGTTCCTGCCGTACGACTGGACCATCAACGACGCGGCCCACGCGCCGCCGGGCCCCTGAGGTGCGCACCGCGGTCGTCGTCCCGACGCTCGACGAGGAGGCGCGCATCGGCGCCACGCTGCGCGCGGTCGCGGCCCGCGGCAGCCCCGCCGCCCTCGTCGTCGCGGACTGCGGCAGCGCGGACGGCACCCGCGCGCTCGCGCGCGCCGCGGGGGCGGACGTGGTGACCGGGCCGGAGCTCTCCTGCCGCTCCGCGGCGCTCAACGCCGGCGCCGCGCGCGCCCTCGACGCGGACGGCGCGCTCGACGCGCTGCTCTTCCTGCACGCGGACGCCCTGCCGCCGGACGGCTGGGACGAGGCGATCGCGGACGTCCTCGCCGACCCGCGGGTCGTCGGCGGCGCCTTCGACTTCGCCTGGGACTACGCCGGCACGCGCGGCCTCCCGCGCGGGCTGCTGGCGGCGATCGAGGGTTTCAACCGCGTGCGCATGCGGGTCACGCGCTGCTACTACGGCGACCAGGGCATCTTCGTCCGGGTGGACGCCTTCGCGCGCGCCGGCGGCTTCCCCGCGCGCACGCTGCTCGAGGACGCCGGGCTGTGCCGCCGCCTGCGGCGCCTCGGCCGGCTGCGGCTGGCGCGCGGCCGGACGACCGCCAGCCCGCGCCGCTTCCTGCGCCACGGCGTCGCGCGCCAGGCCATGATCGACGCCGCGATCCTGGCGGCCGCCGCCGTCGGGCTCGAGCCGGCGCGCCTGCACGCCTGGTACAACCAGGACAAGGGCTAGCTAGAGGGCGTCCCCGGCCCGGTACGGCTTCCGAGTTCGAGCCTTCGGATCGGAGGCGAAATGCGGGGACCCGCGACCGCGGACACACGCTTCCACACCCGCCGCGACGCCATCCTGCGGATTCCCTCCCGTCGTCCCCCAGCCGCAGCGGGCAGGCGGCCTGGTGCCAAGAGCGCACAATGGCTCGACAAACTGCGTATGGCGCGGTTCGCGGCATTCACGGCACGATGGCGTGACCCCTCCCCCCCGGATCACGGAAGGAGAGTGTCATGCAATTCAACGGTCTCAAGTCTCTCTCGAGAGCGAGATCGAGAGTTCTTCTAACCCTGATTATCGGCTTCGTCCCGGCGACCGCTGTCGCCCAGGTTTGCGAGGAGCAGAAGCTCCGCCCTAGTGAGGATGCCAACCCCACGGCCTCCCTGTTCGGTGAGGCGGTTGACATCGATGGTGACTTCGCGGTGGTCGGCGGCTCTCAACTCAATGGGCCGGCTGGAGTCCTCCTGAACGTGGGTGGCGTGTACTTCTACGCGCGGGACGGGAGTCAGGACCTCGGCGAGCGCTGGGAGATCGAGGACACCCAGCGGGGCTCCGCAGGCGGCGACATGTTCGGTCAGGCGGTGGCGATCTCGGGCGATACGGTGATCGCCGGCGCACCGGGCGACGAGCCCATGGGATTCGTCTTGACAGGTCGCGCTCACGTCTACGTTCGGTCGGGCAGTAGCTGGAGCCTGGAGGCAACGCTTGCCCCGACGAACGACGTCAATGGAGCGTTCTTCGGCATTTCCGTCGCAATCGACGGGGACCTGGCGGTCGTAGGAGCCATCCAGGACGACGACGACAGTTCGACACCCACGGTCGCCCAAACCGGCGCAGCGTACGTGTACGAGCGCTCGGGAACGACGTGGAACCTGCAGGCCAAGTTGCTGGCTACGTTTGGTGCATCGAATGACAACTTTGGATCGGCAGTGGCAGTGGACGAAGCCAGCAGAACCGTAGTCGTCGGGGCAAAGCTCGACGACCTGCCCTCTCTTTCTAACGCAGGCTCCGCCTTCGTTTTCTCGGATCCGAGCGGGGTAGGAACTGCTTGGGCCCAGCGCGCAACGCTCGATGCTGGGCTGTCAAACATCGAAGAAGACGCCCAGTTCGGCTGCTCGGTGGCATTTGATGGCACGACGATCGTCGTAGGCGCCTGCCTTGAGGATGACGCGGGGCCGGACTCGGATCGTGGGGCCGTCTACGTGTTCTCTAACAATGGATCGAGCTGGAACTTGGATGCCCGACTGGTCGATTCCTTCGGGGACAATGGGAATGGAGGTGACGACGATGACCGATTCGGCCGTTCAGTCGATGTCGACGGCACGACCATTGTTGTGGGATCCCTGCTCGCAGAGCAGGCCTTCGTGTTCGAGAACTCTGGTACGGTCTGGAGTGGGGTCGTACCCGCCCTCTACACGGATAACGCCGTCTCCAATGCGAGGTTCGGCCTCGCGGTCGCCTGCTCGACGGGACGCGTGCTGGCCGGGGCTCCTCTCGACGATACTTCTCAGGGATCGAACGCTGGCGCGGCATACGTGTTCGCACCGTTCTATCCGGAGGCACACGAGTTCTACGGCACTCCCGAGGCGACCGGGCAGGACTGCACCGGACCTGGAACCGGCTCGTACCTCACCATCACCGGCATCCCCAGTGTCTCGGATGCGGACCCGTTCCTCATCGAGGCCAACGACGTGACGTTCAAGTCTGTCCTGGGAGGAGGATGCTCGAGCACCGGCGCCCTGATCTGGGGCGTGTCGGGCCGTAGCTCCCTCTCCTTCGGGAACGGCGGGACGATTCTCGTCAAGAGCTACTTCCGCGCGAGGCCGGAACTGTTCGAGGTCTTCGGCGGGTCGTGCCCGCCTGTGTCCCCATGCGGGTATACTCTCAACCTGGACTTCAACGAGGTGATTCAGTCCGGGGACTACCCCGAACTCGAGGCCGGTGTTAGGGTCAACGCACAGTGGATCCTCGACAACCAGTTCGAGCCCACGGGAATGCCGCCGGCCGACAACAAGGAGTCGACAGATGCCGTGGAGTTCCGCATCTGTCCGTGATCGAATAGTCGAATCGGGGTGTGCCCTCGCGCCCGCCCCTGGCGTGAGGCAACCCGATTCGTACGTGACCCGCAGGGGCCGCAAGGCGCTCGGGATCGGTCTCGTGGTCGCGATGGTCGCCTCGCTCGAGGTGCCGGCCCTGAGCTTCGTCGAGAGCCCGACGACGGAGGTCACGAAGTTCTTCCCGAGCGTTTTGAGCAGCAACGATGGAGGCTGGACGATCGCCATGGACGGTCCACGGATCGTCCTGGGCTTGCCGCGCAGCGACCTCGCGGGGCAGGACTCCGGGGCCGTGTACGTCCTGCGCCGATCGGGGGGCATGGTCGTCGAGGAGGCGCAGATCGTTCCGGCAGACACCGCGCCGTTCGCACAGTTCGGATTCTCGCTCGTCAGCCGCGAAGACGTGCTCCTCGTGTCGGCTCCGCAAGACAGCGAAGTCGCCCCCGCTGCCGGATCGGTATACGTGTACGACCAGTCGGGCACGAGTTGGGTGCAACGGGGCAAGCTCTTCGCGAGTGATGCGCAGCTCGGAGACGCGTTCGGTACTTCCCTGAGCCTGTCGGGTGATTGGCTGGCCGTGGGCGCCGCCTTCGAGGACGGCAATGGCCCGCCGGGCACGGAGTCGGGGGCCGTCTACATGTTTCGGGAACTGGCTCCGAATCTCTGGATCGAGCAGCAGAAGCTCGTCGCCAGCGATGCATCGATGGATGCAGCATTCGGCCGCGTCGCCATTCAGGGAACAGACCTGTTCGTAGGTGTGCCCAGCGACGACGAACGAGGAGACAATGCGGGGGCGCTGTACCGGTTCGAGCTCCAGAGCAACACCTGGGTCGAGCGGGAGAAGATCTTGCCGGCCAATCTCGGAGCCGGTCATCGGTTCGGACGCAGCCTGGCGATCGAGGGAACCCGGTTGGTGGTGGGCGCACCGAGGGACAGAGCTGGAGCCGTCTACGTCTACGAGCGTGTCGTAGGCGCATGGGTCGAGACGGCCAAGATCGATGCTCCGGACCTCAACGGCGGATTCACCGCCAAGTTCGGCGAGGCAGTCGCGCTCGAGGACGACAACATCCTCGTGGGAGAGCCCCTTGCGGGTTCGGGCAACGCTCGAGGTGCCGCCTTCGTCTACTCTCGATCCGGTGACGACGGCTGGGTGCAGCAGTCCTTTCTCCAGCCGTCGGACGTGGCGGACCTCGATGGCTTCGGCCTCACCGTGGCCATTTCGGACGGGGTCGTCGTCGCGCACTCGCCCGGCGACGACGACCACGGCTCGGACAGCGGCTCGGCCTACCTGTTCCGGCCTGGCGCCCCCACGGTCTACTGCCAGGGCAAGACCAGCTCCCTCGGGTGCGTCCCCTTCATCGCCGCCGAGGGCCTGCCCAGCGTCAGCAGCACGGAGCCGTTCCGCATCGTGGCGCACGAGGCCGTCCCCGGAGAGCTCGGCCTGCTCCTCTACGGCTTCGCGAAGACCAGCCTGCCCTTCCACGGCGGCACGCTCTGCATCAAGTCACCCTTCCGCCGCGTGCTGCCCGCCAAGCTCGCGAAGGTGGGCGGCGTGCAACCCTGCGCCGGAGTCCTGAAGCGCAACTTCAACACCCTGATCCAGAACGGATCCGACCCGGCCCTGACCACCGGCCAGATCGTGCGGACACAGTGGCGCCAGCGCGATCCCGCCGACCCCACCGGCTTCGGCGACACCCTGACCGACGCCCTGCAGTTCACGATCGGTCCGTAGGAGTGGACGGATCGTGCTGACCCCGTGAGCTCGCGCCCGGCGGGACGCGGGCGGGCGTCGGGCGGGACGGAGGCTAGCGCCAGGCGTGCGGGTCGTCCTCCGCCGCCGGGCCGCGCGCGCCCTCGGCGAAGGCCTCGCGCACTTCGTGGCGCAGCAGCAGCACCAGCAGCCAGAAGCCGAAGACCGGGCCGATCGGGCAGAGGTACAGGCCCTGCAGCCCGATGGCGAAGATCGCCCCGATCACGGCCAGCAGGTAGCGCCGGCGCCGCCGGGCCGCGAGCCCGCCGGCGACCAGCACCAGGCCGCCCAGGCTCGTGCCGGCGAACAGCGCGACCAGCCAGGCCGCCAGCACCTCGGGAGCGAGTCCCGGCGGCAGGCCGCCGTCCTCGTTCAGGTCCTGCGGAGAGCCCTCGACGTACAGCCCGACGAACATGATGGCGGTCATCGCCGCCCCGAGCAGGACCTGGACGATCCCGGCCGCGATCACGCCGCCGCAGGCCCAGGCGTAGCCGCCCGGGAGGGGCCGCTGCCGCGGTTCGCCGCTCCGCCTGGGGTCGAGTTCCTGCACGGGGCCGAGCATCCGCACCCGCGCGGGGGCCGTCCAGGGGGAAGTGCGCGGGGGGCGCGCGCTATCCTCTCCCCATGAGCGCCACTCCCCTCGAAGCGCCCCGGCCCCCGTCCGTGCAGGCCGGCGGCTGGCGGCTCACCGCGCTGACCGACGGCACGCTGCGGCTCGACGGCGGCTCGATGTGGGGGGTCGTGCCGAAGGCCCTGTGGGCGAAGCTGACGCCGCCCGACGACGACAACACGATCGAGCTGGCGCTGCGCCCGTTCCTGGCC
>JAUIDW010000461.1 GCA_030428395.1 bacterium
GGGCGGAAGGGCGCCGCCGCGAAGGCCGCGAAGCCCGCGGCGACGGCGAGGGAGCTGATCAGGATCGGCCGGCCGGCCCGGCGCAGGCAGGTCTCGACGGCCCGCGCCGCGCGCCCGGCGCGCACGTAGTGCTCGAGGAAGTGGATGGTGTCGTCGACGACCAGGCCCAGGGCGATGCTCGCGACCGTCACGGTGGCCACGTCGAGGGGCACGCCGAGGAACCCCATGGCGCCGAGCGTCGCGAGGACCGGCAGGACGTTGGGGACGAGGCTCAGGAGGCCCGTGCCGACCGAGCGGAACGCGACCGAGGCCAGGACCGTCACCAGGCCCAGCGACGCAGAGAACGAGCGCACGGCCGAGGTGAGCAGCAGCGCCTGCATGCGGATCAGGATCGGCATCGAGCCGGTGACGCGCGCCTCGACGCCGGGCACCGCCGCGGCGGCCACGGCCTGCTCGATGCGGGACACGAGCTGGTCGCTGCGCTCGATGGACGTCGTGCGCGTCGCGACGGTCCAGCGCACGTCCGCGCCCTCCGCGGAGAGGCGCAGGTGTCCGGGCCAGGCGGCGGGCGACGCGTCCGGCGAGGACGGTCCGAAGAGCCCGGTCACTCCCGGCAGCGCGCGGATCTCCGCGGCCAGCGCGGCCGCGCGCGCCAGGCTCGGCGGCGAGAAGACGGCGCCCGCCGGGCCCGAGAACCAGATCTCGACCGGGGTCAGGCCCTGGACGCGCTCCTCGAGCTCCCGCGTCGCCGTGACCACGGCGTGGTCCGCGGGGAAGAACGTCAGCACGTCCGACTCGACCCGCAGGCGCGCGACGCCCGCGGCCCCCACCACGGCCACGACCAGCGCCGCGCCGAGGATCGACCGTCGCACCGCGGGGCGACCGAGGCACGCGGCGAGGGCTCCGGCCCCGGCCCAGGCGACGGCCGCGCGCGTCCGCCCGCCGCCGAGGAGCCTCGTCAGCGAGGGGAACAGGAACAGCACGAGCGCCCCGTTCACCAGCATCCCGAGCGCGCCGAAGAGCCCGAGGTCGCGCAGCGGCGGCAGGGGCGCCAGCGCGAGCGCCCCGAGCCCGGCCGCGGTGGTCGCGGCGGTGTAGAGGCACGGGCGCGCCATCTCGCCCAGGGCCCGCCCCCACGCGGCGGCGTCGTCGGCGCCCACGGCGCCCGGCGCGCCGTCGCCCCCGGCCCGTTGCTGGCGCAGGCGCGCGTCCAGCAGGTGCAGGGAGGCCACCGTCCCCGCCACCAGCAGCAGGGCCGGCAGGCTCGACACGACCATGTTCAGGCTGCGGCCGGCGAGCGCGAGCGCGCCCAGCGTCCCCGCGGTCGACGCCGCCGCCAGCAGGAGCACGGCCGCCACGCCGCGCGGATCGCGCAGCGCCAGGAGCAGCGCCAGCGCCAGGACGGTCGCGACGACCGGGAAGAGCCCGCCGAACGAGCGGCGGGAGCCGACGTCGAGGTGGTGGTTGATCGCCTCGGGCCCCGCCACGTGCAGCTCGCCGGGTCCGGCGTGCGCCAGACCGGCGATGTCCTCGAACAGGCGGGCGCGGGACGCGCGGTCCAGCCCGGCCTCGGGGTGCACGAGGAACGCGGCGGCGCCGCGGTCGCCCGAAAGGAGGAATGCCGCCGCGGGCGCCTCGGGTCGACCCGCCGCGTCGAACGGGCCGACGACCCGGGCGACGCCCGGCAGGGCGGCCAGCGTCTCCTGCAGCTCCGCCACGCGCTCGCCGCCGGGTCCGTCGACGGGGACGCCCGTGCAGCCGACCACGAACAGGGCGTCGGAGCCGAACGTGTCCCGGAAGGCCTCGTAGCGCGCGATGGCCGCGTCGCCCCGGGGCAGCCAGGAGTCGATCTCGTTGTCCACGCGCAGGCGCGCCGCGGCCAGGGCGGCGCACGCCGCCGTCAGGAGCAGGCCGGCGAGCACGGTCGCGCGCGGGTGCTCGACCGCGGCCCGGGACCAGCGCACCAGGCGCTCAACCACGGCGCAGCAGCTCCTTCACGCGTCCGATCCCCAGGCGGCGGGCCGCGAACGCCACGCGCTCGGCCACGATGCGCGCCGTGCCCTTCGACAGCACGGCGTCCAGCGCCCGGGGGATCCGCTCGAGGTCCTCGCGGCTCGCCACGAGCGCGGGGTAGACGCGCAGCACGTTCGGGTCGTTCAGGAGGAACGAGGCGACGACGTCGTGGTGCTCCAGGAGCTCCGCCCCGATCATGCCGGGCAGGAGGCCCTCGACGAGGTCCTCGAAGCCCCGCAGGCCGAAGCCGGCGAGGGCTCCCTTCAGCGACAGGGGCTGGAGCTCGACGCCGAGCATCAGGCCCGTCCCGCGGACGCTGCGCACGAGGCGGGGGTGGCGCTCGCGGACCCGCTCGAGCTCGCCGCGGAGCCAGGCGCCCTCCCGCGCCGCGCGCCCGGAGAAGTCCTCGTCGAGCGCGACCTGCAGCGCCTCGATCGCGATCGCCGACGCGCGCGAGCGTCCGCCGAAGGTCGAGGTGTGCACGAGGCAGTCGCGGATCGCGCCGTACGCCTCGGCGTGGACGTCGCGGCGCGTGAGGGTCGCGCCCACGGCGGCGACCCCGCCGCCCAGGGACTTCGCCACGCACAGCACGTCGGGGACCACGCCCTCGGCCTCGCAGCGGAACATCGTCCCGGTGCGGCCGAACGCGGTCTGGATCTCGTCGAGGATCAGCAGCGCCCCGTGGGCGCGGCACAGCTCGGCCACGCGCGCCAGGTAGCCGGCGGGCGGGACGACGACGCCGCCCTCGCCCTGGATCGGCTCCAGCACGACGCCCGCGATGCGCCGGTCGACGTCGGCCGCGAGCTCACGGGCGAGCGCCTCCGCGTCGCCGAACGGGATCATCGGCCAGTCCTCGAAGCGCCGGACGTGCGCCCGGTACTTGGTGCGGCCGGTGACCGAGAGGCTCCCGAGGGTCTTCCCGTGCAGGGAGTTCTCGGTGTGGACGAAGCGGTCGCGCTGGCCGCGGAAGTACCGCATGGTGAGCTTCAGCGCCCCCTCCACCGCCTCCGTCCCGGAGTTGCAGAGGAACACGGCGTCGAGGTCGCCGGGCGCCAGGCACGCGAGGTTGTGCGCCAGCGCGGCGGCGTACGGGGACGGGAACTCCTTGCAGAGGTCGGGCTCGCCCCGCTCGTCGAACCAGCGCGCGGCGCGCACGACGCGCGGGTGGTTGTGGCCGTGGTTCAGCGCCCCGTACGAGGA
>JAUIDW010000462.1 GCA_030428395.1 bacterium
GCAGCAGCACGCCGTCGCGGGGCGCGCGCAGGTCGAAGGACGCGCGGTCGGCGCGCAGGCGCTCGAGGGCCGCGCGGCGCTCGTCCACGCCCCGCGCGCCGCGCCGCAGCTCGTCCTCGCGCTTGCGCGCCTCGACCTCCTGGCCGCGCACCAGGCGCTCGAGCGCGCCGCGCTGCGACTCGACGGCCTCGCGCTTCTGCTCGGCCTTCATCGCGCGCTCGTAGGCCCGCTCGTACTCGAGCCGGTCGTCGGCGATGGTCGCCGCGGCGCGCGACCGCGCCAGGTTCCGGCGCGAGCGCTGCAGCACGATCTCCTCGGTGGCGTCCACGAGCTCGTCGTCGCCGTACATCGCCTCGAGCTGGCGCAGCTCGTGCGCCTGGTCCTCGATGCCGTGCTCGCGGTAGCTCGCGGACAGCTCGTCGGAGCGGCGCTGCAGCTCCAGCTCGTGCTGCTCGAAGCCCTCGAGCGCCCGCACGGACCGCCCCAGCGCGCGCTCGGCCTCGCCGCGCTTGGCGGCGTCCGCCTCGCGCGCGATGCCCGCCCGTTCCGCGGCGCCGGCGTGCGCGATCTCGGCCGAGCGCAGCTCGACCTCGGCGTCGGCCAGCTGGCGGTCGATCTTCGTCGAATCCAGGCGCGCGACGACGTCGCCGGCGTTGACGTAGGTGCCGTGCGCGAGCACCTCGACGAACACCAGCTCGCCGCCGTACTCGCCCGGCCAGAGCTCCAGCTCGGCCCCGTCGGCCGGGGCGAAGGTGCCGGCGAGCTCGACCTCGTCGGTCAGGTCGTGCGCCTGCGCGACCGCGACGCGCGGCGCCGGGCCGTCCGCCGCCGGCCCGTCCTGGGGCGCGGCTGCGGGGCGAGCGGGGACGAGGGCGAGCACCGCCAGGGCGGTGAGCGGCGCGGTCACGGACGTCATGTTCGGCCTCCTCGGGGTCGTCGCGCCGGGTGTGCGACCCGGTCGCCGGGCGGAGGTCGAGGATAGCGCCGCGCGCGCTCCGCGACTCAGCCGCCGGAGGATTCCCCCGCGTCCGCGCCGGAGGCCTCCGGCGCGCGCTCCGCGGGCGCGGGCGCCGCCTCCGCCGGAGGCGCGTCGTGCGGCGAGGCGTCCTCGGGGCCGGGCGGCCCGCTCACGACGGTCCGCTCGCCCGCGGTCAGCTCGACGGCGGCGCGCCCCAGCTCGACGCCCCCGTCGGCGTACACGACCAGCGTCCACGCGCCCTCCGCGGCGGTCAGCACCGCGGTGGTCCCGTCGACGAGCTCCGCGTAGGGCTGCACCACGCGCACGTCGTCGCGGGTCGCCGCGAGCGGCGTCGGCGCCCCCTCGGGACCGAGCAGCGCGACGCGCACCGCGTCGGGATCGTCCGACTCGACGCGCAGCTCGGCGCGCTCGGGCACGACCACGCGCAGGTCGCCCTCCGCGTCGCGCTCGAGCGCGCGCAGCGGGAAGGCGCGCTCGTCCACGGTCTCCGCGGTCACGACCAGCTCGACGCCGGAGCGCGGCACGCGGGCCAGCTCGAAGCGCCCCTCGGCGTCGGCGATCGCGGCGGCGCCGTCGCGGTGCACCGGACCGGCCGAGGTCCGCGCGCGCAGCAGGCGCAGGCGGACCGTGGCGCCCGCGAGCGGTCGGCCGGCGGCGGACTCGACGCGGCCCGCGAGCCGGTCGAGCAGCGCGTCCGCGGGGACCACGAGCTCGAGCGCCGCCTCCGGCGCGCCCTCGGCGGGTGCGCCGTCGGCGGTCGGCGGCGGGACGGACACGTCGGCGGCGACGGACACGAGCGTCTCGGGGTCCCACGCGCGCACGCGGTAGTCCCGGGGCAGCAGGCCGGCGAGCTCGAAGGCGCCCTCGAGGTCCGTGGTCGCCTCGGGCAGCTTCCCGCCGCCGACCAGCTCCTCCAGCAGGAGCGGCGGCTCGAGCGCGGGGTACGCGCCGCGCGCGGAGACCGGGGCGACGACCCAGCTCGTCGCGGGCGCGCCGTCGGCGTCCACCACGCGGCCGCGCAGCGTCGGCAGCGGGCCGCCGAGCTGCAGCACGAGCGGCGCGTCCTCGTCGGGCGGCCGCTCGGCCAGCACGGTGGCGAAGCCGGGGACGAAGGCCGGCTCGAGCCCGGGGAGCCAGGCGTAGAGCGGCGCGCCCTCGACCAGCTCCTCGAGCGGCAGCGCGAAGGCGCCCTGCCAGTCGCACGTGGTCTCGAGCGCCCCCAGCCGGACGCGCGCGTCGCCGGCCGGCTCGGCGTCGGCGCGCAGGACGGTGCCGCGCAGCACGGGGCCCTCCTCCACGGCGGGCGCTGGCGCGGGCTGCGCGGGGTCGTCGACGACCCACGTCCTGTCGTAGCTGGAGATGGTGGGCAGCTCGAACGACTTGGGCGCGAAGCCCTCGCCGGTCACCTCGACGGTCGCGCCGCGCACGGCCGGGATCGACAGCAGCTCGAAGTAGCCGCGCTGGCTCGAGCTCGTGGCGAACTCGCGCAGCCCCGCGGGGTCGGCGCCGGCGGGCAGGTCCTCGAGCAGCTCGGCCGGCAGCGCCAGGCGCACCGCGGCGTCGGCGACGCCCGAGCCGTCGGCGCGGACGACGAAGCCGGCCACGTCCATGGCGGGCGCCGCCACGAGGACGGCGTCGACGGCCGCGGGATCCTCGCCGAGCGGCGCGGCCACGACCGTGGCCCAGCTGCTGCCGTGGGTCTCGACCACCTGCTCGCCGGGGTCGACCTCGACCTCGAAGCGGCCCTCGGCGGCGCTCCAGCCGACGATCTCGTGCGACGCCTCGCCCGCCAGCCCCAGCGGCACGCCGAAGATCGGCGCGCGGCCGTTGGCGTGCAGCACGCGGCCCTTGACCCGCGCGCGCAGCACGGCGGCGCTGGCGGTGGCGACGACGTCGGCCTCGTCGTCGGAGGCGCCGTCCAGGCCGCCCTGGCGGCGGCCGCCGAACGAGACCCCGGGGGCGGCGACGCGGACGGCGACCAGGTCGCCCGCCGGGGCGACCGAGCCCTCGACCTGCACGGGTGGGCCTCCGGCGACCGGCTCCTCGATGCGCAGCGCGAGGAACAGGAGCGTCAGGGCGCCCGCGGCGATGGTTGCCGCGGCGGCGAGCGTGCGCCGGGACGTGTTCGGGCTGGAGGTGACCATCGGGCGGACCCCGGGGCGGACGCGGGGACCTCGCGGACGCCGGGGGAAGAGGGAGACCTCTACCACGACCCGCGCGGGCGGGCCACG
>JAUIDW010000463.1 GCA_030428395.1 bacterium
CGGAGACCCTGCCGGGTCCGGACGCGCCCGGGCCGCGCGCCGTGCTGCGCGTCGAGCGCGCGCCGGCGGCGGCGCCGCCCGCGCCGGGGCGCGCGGGGCGGGACGGCTGGTGGGTGGAGGGTCCGCTCGCGGCGATCGCGGGGACGGAGCCCGCCTGGCTGCTGGCCGACGGGGCCGATGGGGCGGGGGAGCGCGTGCTCGTGCGCGCGCGGGCGGGGACCTCGCCGGGGACCCGTCCGGGGCTCGTCCTCGTCGGCCCGGCCGGCCTCGAGGAGCCGCGCGGAGACGCGGCGGCGTTCGCGGTGTCGTGGGCCGAGCTGCTGGACCGCACGGCCGCTCCGCCGGCGGGCACGGTCGCGCTGGCCGAGCGCCGCGCGGCCGGCGACGGAGCCAGCGCGGCGCCCGCGTCGGGCGGGCGCGGAGCGGACCGGCGCGCGGCGTCCCTGACCGGGCCGCTGGCGATCGCGGCGGCCTTCGCCGCGGGGCTCTACGCGCTCACTCGCTCGCGGGCTCGTCGCCCAGCTCGACCTCGCCGAAGCGACGCGTGAAGAGCGCCGTCGCGACCAGGCCGACGACGACCGCGAACCACAGCGTGCAGAGGCGCGCCAGGATCACCGCCGCCGCGGCGGGGCCCCGCGCGGCCTCCTGGGTCCACGTCGGCACGAGCTCCATGTACTTGCGGCGCAGCAGCGTGCCCATCGAGCCCTCGGTGACCCCCAGGCCGCCGGGGAACACGATCAGGACCGCGCCGGCCACGGCGCTGAAGGCGAACGTGAAGATGGCGAAGAGCACCGGCACGGGCGGGTGCCCCTCCGGCACGAGCGCGTTGGCGATCAGCCAGAAGCCGAGGCACTCGCACCCCCAGCCCAGCACCGAGACGAGCGTGGGCAGGGGCACCTCGCGCAGCGACAGCAGCACGCGCGTGCTGGCGAACGAGCCCTCGATGCGCGGCGCCAGGCGCCACACGTAGGGCAGCTTGCGGAACGTCCCGGCGGTGAAGTCCGAGAAGCGCTTCGAGCCCGCCAGCACCAGGCCGACGCCGCAGAGCCCCAGGGTCGCCCAGAACACCCAGGCGTACTCCGGCATGGTCGCGATGCCGCCGACGGCGACCAGGATGAGGTAGCCCAGCAGGTCGGTGAAGCGCTCGGCCACGACGATCGGCGCCGTGCGGTGGATGCGCGTGCCGTTGACCTTGCGCACGAGCCAGCACTTGAAGACCTCGCCCATCTTGCCGGGCGTCACCGACAGCGCCATGCCGGAGAGGTACACGAGGAACGACGTGCCGCGCTCGAGCTCGACGTCCAGCAGCTTCAGGTAGCGCTGCCACTTCCAGAACCGGATGACGTAGTTCAGGAACGACAGGCCCATCGTCGCCGGCAGGACCCACAGCGGGATCTCGGCCAGCGAGTCGCGCAGGTCGCGCACGTCGACCCACACGGCCATGCCGACGTAGACCAGCATCCCGAACACGACGCCGGCCAGCATCCGGCGCGTCATCTTGGCGGGGAGCGCCACGTCAGGAGGTGGGGTCGCGGGTGGGGACGGGGACGGGCTCGACCGGCTTGCTCATGCCGCGGTACAGCACGAAGAGCAGCAGCGCGGCCACGAAGAACATCGCGTACGGGCTCCAGCCCAGCACGGCGCACGGCGCGTAGCCGGCCACGAGCGCGACGACCATCGTCAGGACCGCGTAGGGCGCCTGGGTGCGCACGTGGTCGATGTGGTCCGACGCCGAGGCCGTCGAGGAGAGCACGGTCGTGTCCGAGATCGGCGAGCAGTGGTCCCCGAAGATCGCGCCGTCCAGCACGGCGCCGATCGAGATGAGGAGCAGCAGGTGCCCCCCGATGTCGCCGCGCTCGCCCAGGTCGTAGGCCAGCCCGACGACGAGCGGCAGCAGGATGCCCATCGTGCTCCAGGAGGAGCCGGTCGAGATGGCGACCGCCGCCGACATCAGGAACAGGATGCCCGGCAGGTACTCCGGCGCGAGCCACGAGCCCAGCAGCGCGCGCAGGTAGCTCGCCGTGCCCAGCAGCTCGCAGCCCAGGCCGATCATCCACGCGAGGTACAGGATCACGAGCGCGATGATCATCCCGCGCAGCGTGGTCCAGGCGGCCCGGAACACCTCGGCGCCCAGGCCGGCCGCGAGGGCCAGCGAGACCGCCAGGGCGAAGCCGGTCGCGGACCCGACCAGGATGGGGAAGGCGCCGCTGCCGTCGTAGAGCACCTGGCTCAGCCCGGCGAGGGACAGCAGTTCGGCGGGCGCCATGGAGAAGGCGCCGCCCCGCAGCAGGATCGTCACCAGCGTCACGCCGACGAACGTCAGCAGCGGCAGCAGCGCCCGCCGGGCGCGCGGGGTGACGCCGGGGAACGGCTCCAGGCGCGTGGCGAGGTGCCCGACCATCGGGCGCGCCCCCGGCGCGACGACCTCGCCGGTCTCGCGCGCGCGTCGCTCGGCCTTCAGCATCGGGCCGAAGTCGCGCCCGGTGAGGGCGACGATCGGCACGGCCACGAGCGTCAGCAGGCAGTAGAAGCGGAACGGCAGCGTCTGGAGGAACACCCCGTAGCCGTCCGCGGACGACAGCCCCGCCGCGGGGAGCTGCGGGCTGAAGGTGGAGACCTCGAACGCGATCCAGGTGCTCAGCACGGCCAGGCCGGCGACGGGGGCGGCCGTGCTGTCGACGATGTAGGCGAGCTTCTCGCGCGACACGCGGAAGCGGTCCGACAGCGGCCGCATGGTCGAGCCGACGAGAACCGTGTTGGCGTAGTCGTCGAAGAAGATGCCGAGCCCCATCAGGTACGTGGCGAGCTGCGTCGAGCGCGCGCTGCGCGCCAGGTGCGCCACCTGGTCCATGAGGCCGCGGATGCCGCCGGAGCGCGTCATGACCCCGACCATCGCGAGCATCAGCACGACGAAGGCGACGATCTGCGCGTTCTCCAGGTGGACGAACTTGGGCCAGAAGAGCCGCGTGCCCACGTCCCCGACCGCGAGGGCGACCGCCTTCGCCGGGGCCAGGCCCTCGCCCAGGCGCAGGAGGGCCGTGGCCGCCCACACGCCCGCCAGCAGGGCGATCACCGGCCGCCGCAGGAGGATCGCCAGCAGGATGGCCGCGAGGGGCGGCACCACCGACGTGCGCCGCGGGGCGCGCCACCCGTCCCACACCAGCTCGAGCGGCTCCGAGCTGCCCTGCGTGAACGTCA
>JAUIDW010000464.1 GCA_030428395.1 bacterium
TCGCCCGGGCGGCGGCTCCCCGGCGCCCGCGGCTCGAAGATTTCCGGTCCGGCGGAGCATGGCTCCGCGGTCCGCGCGAACGCTGCTGCTGGTGCCGCCCCGGCGCGATCGGCTGCGACCGGTCGGTGGCGCACCCGAGGTCGCCCCGTGCACGTCCGCGCCGCTATCCCGCTCCTGGTCCTGGCCGTACCGCCCTGCGCTCCCCCCGGCGCACCGGTGGAATTCGTGCTGGACGGCGACGAGGTCGTCGTGCCCATGGACACGTCGCGGCGGCACACCGACGTCGACGTCTGGCTGGGCGAGCGCGGGCCGTTCCGGTTCCAGGTCGACACGTACGCGAGCACGCAGGTCTGCCTCGACGACGACCTCGTCGCCGAGCTCGACCTGCCGGTGGTGGGGACCGGCCGCAACAGCGACGGCCACACGACGCGGACCGTCGAGTTCGTCGCCGTCGACGAGCTGCGCCTCGGGGGCGCGACGTTCCGCGGCCTGCGCGCGCTCGTGGACGACTACGACATGGTCCCGACGTCGAAGGGCGGCTCGCTGCAGGGCATCCTGGGCTTCGCGCTGTTTCGCGAGCTGCTGCTGACGGTCGACTACCCCGGCGAGCGCCTCGTGCTCCGGCGCGGCGAGCTGCGGGCGGACGCGCCGGGCGTCCTGCCGTACGACGCCCCCGACGGCGCGCCCGACGTGCGGCTGCGGGTCGGCGGGCGCGAGCTCGTGTGCGGCGTCGACACGGGCGCCGAGGCGGCGCTGCGACTGGCCGAGGCGGATCTCGAGACCCTGCCCGTCCACGGCGACGCCCCGGTGATCGGGCGGGCGCGCACGGTGTACTCGACGTACGCGATCCGCGGGGCGTACCTGGCCGCGCCCGTGGTGCTGGCGGGCGAGCGGCTCGAGCCCGTGTACGCGCACTTCTCGGCCGCCGGCGCGAGCGCGAAGCGGCTGATCGGGTTCGGGCTGCTGCGCGACTGCGCCCTGACCTTCGACCAGCGCCGGGGCATGCTGCGAATCGCGCGGACCCCGCCGCCGGCGGCGGTCCCCCTGACGGACGCGCGGCGCGCCGCCTGGGCGGGCGCCTACGCCTGGCGCGGCGGCGAGCTCGTCGTCGAGGACGTCGGGGGCGCGCTCCGCGTGCGCTACCCCGGCGGCCCGCGCCTGGTCGCGCTCCCCGCCGCGAACGACGAGCTGGCCTTCGCGACGTGCCCGGCGCGCCTGCGGCTCGGCGCGGACGGGGAGGGACGCCGGGGCCTGGAGGTCCGCCGGCCCCCCGACCTCGGTCCGGACGGCTTCGCCCCGGCCGTGGACGGCTGGACCGCCGCGGGCGGGGGCGAGTAGCCTGGGGCCGCGCCGGGGAACGCGGCGCGCCGGAGGAGATGAGGGGCGGAGCGGATCGAGCGCCCGCGCGGGTCGTGGACTACGACCCCGGGCGACCCGCCGCGGCGATCGCGGAGGTCGCGGCGTGGTGGCGGTCCGGCGCCGCGGCGTGCGTGCTGCTCGAGGGCGCCGACGCCGGCGAGCGCGCGTTCGCGGCGCAGCGCCTGGCCGACGAGCTGGGGCTCGAGCTGGCCCCGCTGGACGTGCCCGCGCTGCTGAAGCGCGCGCCCCGGAAGGCCGCCGCCCTGTGGACCGCCGCCGCCGGCTGCAAGCGCCTGCCGCTGCTCGACGGCGCCGGCGCGCTGCTGGCGAAGGGCGGCGAGCCGCGTCCGGAGGAGCGCCGCGCGGGCCAGAACGCCGCGCGCGTCCTGCGCGGGCTCGCGCGCCGGCGCCGGCCGCTGCTGCTCGCCGTGGACGCCACCGCGGCCGGGGCGCGCCTCGCCGGCCTGCGGGCGCGCTGCGACGGGCGCCTGCGGATGTCCGGCTTCGCGCCGCGGCCGGGCGGACCCGCGGCGCACGCCGCGCAGGGCTTCCGCGTCGCGGTCGACGGCGTCGAGCTCGCCTGCTCGCACGTCGGCCCGATCGTCTCCGAGGACGCCCCGGCCCCCGCGGGCGACGGCGCGCAGCGTCCGGCCCTGCGGGGCCTGGTCCTGCGGCGCGCGGTGGGGGCCGACGACCGCCTGTTCGCCTGGCGCCGCGCCGCCGCCGAGGGGCGCGCGGAGCCGCGCGAGGTCCTCGTGCACCTCCTCGACCGACCCGGCGGCGAGCCGGTGGTCGCGTGGAGGCTCTGCGCCGCCCGCCCCGTGCGGTGGAGCGGACCGACGCTCGACGCCCTCGCCGCCCGCGTGGCGGAGGAGGAGATCGAGCTGCGCTTCCAGCGCGTCGAGTGGCTGACGCCCGCCGGCGCGAACCCCCCGTCGAAGAAGGAGTGACGTCATGGCCGAGTTCCGCGAGCGCCCCTACGGCCGCTTCAACTACCTCGTCTCCTGGGACGAGCTGGAGCCCGGGACGCCCCAGGCGGGCTTCTGCGAGGTCTCCGGCCTGGAGCTCGAGGTGGACGTGATCGAGTACCGCGCCGGCAACGAGAAGACGAACGCGCCCCGCAAGGTGACCGGGCTGCACCGCGTCGGGGACGTCACGCTGAAGCGCGGCGTGCTGGGCGCCACCGACCTGTTCGAGTGGCTCGACGCGGTCGCCGGGGGCGCCCAGGACGCGCTGCGCACCGTGACCGTCCAGCTCCTGAGCGAGGACCGCTCCGGGGTCGCGCTGACGTGGGTCCTGCGGAACGCCCGCCCCGTGAAGTACGTCGGGCCGACGCTCTCCGGTCGCGCGAGCGACGACGTCGCGATCGAGGAGCTGGTGCTCGCCTGCGAGGGCCTGAGCCTCGAGTGACGGGGCGCGTCAGCGCGCCTCCGCGCCGTCGCCGGGGGCCTCCGGCGGCGTCGCGAGCAGCAGCGCGTCGTCGAGGTCGTTCACCGCCGTCGGCGCCAGGTTGGCGAGCGCCACGCACACGCGCTCGTCGTCCAGCCCGAACACGAGGTGCGCGGCGACGCCGTCCATGTTCCCGGCGTGGCGCGCGAAGCGGGCCCCGGTCCACGGGTGGCGGTAGACGATCAGCCCGCAGGCGTGGCGCCCCAGGACGGGGCGCAGCAGCGTCTCGTGCGCACCCTCCGAGAGCAGCGCGCCCGTCTGCACGGCGCGCGCGAAGCGGTGCAGGTCGCCCGCCGTGGTCACCAGCCCGCCGGTGGCTCGCAGGGTCGAGGGGTGGCGGCGCGCCGCGGGCCGGGGCGGGTCGTCCGGGCCGGCGCCGCGCGC
>JAUIDW010000075.1 GCA_030428395.1 bacterium
GGTCGCCCCCCCGCGCGGGCCGGCCTCGCGCGCGCGCGCTCCCGCTTCCCGCGGGCGCGGCGCGGCGCCCTCGCGCGGCGGCTCGGCGTCGGCGGACGTGCCCGTCAGGATCGCCTCGATCCGGCGGGGCTCCAGGTCGCGCCCCTTGCGCGCCTTGCCGAGCAGGTGCTCGACGCGCCGGCGTGCCTCGGCGACCGCCTCGTCGCCGCCCTTCAGGCGCAGGTTGCCGCTCTTCGCGTAGACCTCGATGTCGAGGGCCTGCCGCAGCAGCTTCGCGTACCGGTCGTAGGGGCCGAGGACGAGGAAGGCCTCGTCGTGGGAGCGCAGGGGGATCGTGACTTCGGTCAAGTGCGCGGGATCTCCGGTTCGAGCGGGTCCGACGGACCGAGATCCTACCCGGAACCCGGCGGGAGGATGGGGGGCTGGCCGTCGGGGAACCAGCCGCCCGGGAACAGCACGGGCCACGCCAGGAGCGCCACGGGGACCGTGAAGAGGAGGCTGTCCACCAGGTCCAGGACGCCGCCGGAGGGCCCGAACCACTTCCCCGAGTCCTTCACGCCGGCGCGCCGCTTGACCCAGCTCTCGAACAGGTCGCCCGCCTGGGCCGCGAGGTTGACCAGGAGCCCCGCGAGGCAGCCCCCGAGGACCCCCAGGCGCCCCTCGGGCAGCAGCCCGAAGGCCACGCAGGCCCCCCCGGCCACGACGCCGGTCACCAGCGACCCCACGCACCCGGCCGTCGTCTTGCCGGGACTGATCCGCGGGAACGGGTGCGTGCGGCCGATCGCGTTGCCCACGTAGTAGCCGGCGATGTCGCCGATCTTGGAGAGCACCAGCAGCGCCACCAGCCCCGCGAGGCCGAACGACCACCACACGTGGCCGAGCCACGGGAGCGGCAGGAGCGCCCAGGCCCCCAGCACGGCGGCCATCAGCAGCCCGCCGGCACCGCCGAGCGGCACGCCCTTGCCCGCGCCGATGCGGAGGCAGGTGAGGAGCAGCGCGAGGAGCGCCAGGGCCTCGGCCAGGAGGACGGGGTGGACGCCGCCGCACCGGAACCCCGTGCTGCACGGCACGACCGGATGGGTCCGCATCCAGACCAGCCCGCCCGTGACGAGCAGCGCGGGCACCAGCGCCAGGCCGAGCCGGCGACCGGCGAGGGCCTTCATCGCGTGCAGCTCCCAGGCCGCCAGGGCCGAGAGCAGCCACCCGGCGTAGAAGACGACGTCGCCCGAGCGCGAGCGCCCGACCCACGCGAGCGCGAGCGCCAGCACCAGCGCCAGACCGCCGCCGACCGCCGTGCGGATCAGGATCTTGCGGGCGCGCGAGCCGGCCAAGGTGGGCGGTCCCCGATGCGGATCAGGCCGAGCGCCCGGCGGCCTCGCGGGCCGGGTCGGTGGGCGCGGCGTCGGCGATCAGGCCGCCGTACTTGCGCACGCGGCTGGCGTAGTCGCGCAGCGCCTCCATGAGCTGCGGCTTGCGGAACTCCGGCCAGCACGCCTCGGAGACGTGGAACTCCGAGTAGGAGATCTGCCACAGCAGGAAGTTGGAGATGCGCATCTCCCCCGCCGTGCGGATCAGGAGGTCGGGGTCCGGCGTGTCCGGGTCGTAGAGGTAGGCGCGCAGGGTCTCCTCGTCGATCGACCCGGGGTCCAGGCGCCCCGCCACGGCGTCGCGGGTCGCGCGCCGCAGGGCGTCGGCGAGCTCCGAGCGGCTGCCGTAGGACAGCGCCAGGCGCAGCACCATGCCGGGGTTCCCGCGCGTCAGCTCCTCGGTCTCGCGCAGCGCCGCCAGCGGCTCGGCCGGCAGGTCGTCGATGCGGCCGATCGCCTTCAGCCGGACATCGTTGTCCATCAGCGTCGGCCGCTCGCGGATCAGGAAGCGGCGCAGCAGGCGCATGAGGTAGCGCACCTCGCCGCGCGGCCGCTTCCAGTTCTCGACCGAGAACGAGTAGAGCGTCAGGCTCTTCACGCCCATCCGCGCGCACTCGGTGGTGATCTCGCGCACCGAGTCGACGCCCTCGCGGTGGCCGAGGATGCGGCGCAGCCCGCGCTCCTGCGCCCAGCGGCCGTTGCCGTCCATGATGACGGCGAGGTGCTCGGGGAAGGGTCCCCCGAGGTCGGGTCGAACGACCTTTTCCAGGGCCATGGCGTGGACCGGCGGGCGCGCCGCGGGCGGGCGCCATTCTGCCATTCGGGGTCCGCGGGCGCTCAGAGACCGCGCCGAATGATCTGGTCGCGGGCCGGGCCGACGGAGATGGCGACGATGGGCGTGCCGACGCGCTCCTCGACCCAGGCCACGTACGCGCGGGCCGCCTCGGGCAGGTCCTCGAGGCGGCGGGCGCCCGACAGGTCGCCGGTCCAGCCGGGCAGGCGCTCCCAGACGACCTCGAGCTCGCCCACGTCGGCGAGGTGCGCGGGCCACGTGTCCCAGCGCTCCTCGGCGCCCCCGGACTCCGCGCCGCCGCGGCGCCGGTAGCCGACGCCGACGGGGATCTCCTCGAAGCCGTTCAGCGCGTCGAGCTTGGTCATGATCCAGCCCTGGGCGCCGTTCAGCTCGAGCGCGTAGCGCAGCGCCGGGACGTCCAGCCAGCCGCAGCGCCGCGGGCGCCCGGTGGTCGCGCCGTACTCGCCGCCGGCGGCGCGCAGGCGCTCGCCGACCTCGCCGTGCTCCTCGCTGGGGAAGGGGCCCTCGCCCACGCGCGTGCAGTAGGCCTTGGCGATGCCCACCGCGCGCCCGAGGCGGTTCGAGGGGAAGCCCGCGCCCGCCGCGATGCCGGCGGTCCCGGTGTTCGAGGACGTGACGAACGGGTACGTGCCCGCGTCGATGTCGAGCAGCGCGCCCTGGGCGCCCTCGAACAGGATGCGGCGGCCCTCGGCGTCCCAGCGGCGCAGCTCCGCGCCCGTGTCGCCGACGAAGGGGCGCAGGCGGTCGGCGACGCCGGCGTAGCGCTCGAGCTCCTCGTCCAGCGACAGCGGCGCCTCGCCGTGGACCTGCTCGAGCAGGGCGTTCTTCTCCGCCAGGGCCGCCCGCAGGCGCTCGCGGAAGCGGGCCGGCTCGATCAGGTCGCACACGCGCAGGCCGGTGCGCGCGGCCTTGTCCGCGTAGCACGGGCCGATGCCGCGCCCGGTGGTGCCGATGCGCCCCATGCCGCGCCAGCGCTCGGC
Source organism: bacterium (assembly GCA_030428395.1). Taxonomy (GTDB): domain Bacteria; phylum Planctomycetota; class UBA1135; order UBA1135; genus JAUIDW01. The sequence goes on from JAUIDW010000075.1 coordinate 3,162, forward strand.
CGCGCCGTCGATGCGGCGGTGGTGCGTCAGGATGACGTGCGCCGAGGCCGACAGCCGCAGGGCGTCGGGGCCGACGTGGACGCCGCGCTCGGCCAGGCCGTCCAGCTCCTCCAGCAGCTTCAGCGGGTCCACCGCCACGCCGCCGCCGATCACATTGACCTTGCCGGGGTGCAGCACGCCGGAGGGGATCAGGTGCAGGACGTACTTCTCGTCCCCCACCACGACCGTGTGGCCGGCGTTCGCGCCGCCCTGGTAGCGCACGACCACGTCCACCTCGGCCGCGAGGTGGTCGATGATCTTGCCTTTGCCCTCGTCGCCCCACTGGGCTCCGAACAGGCTGAGGGAGTTCCGCTCGGCGCGCACGGCGCGGGGATTGTCGCGGCTCGCCGGGGGCCCCACAAGGACGGACCGGAGCATCCGCGCGGCGACCTCCGTCGCCGGGATGCTGCGCGCGCGGCGCGGGACGGCGCTAGGCCGGGCCGCGTCGCGTCCGCGGGCCGCGCGCGCGGCCGTGGCCGCCGCCGCCGGGCGTGCGGACGCGCAGCTCGTCGCCGGCGGCCAGCGTGAAGCTCGCCGAGCCGGACAGCTCGCGCGCCGCGCCGCCGGACACGTGGGTCGCGCCGCCGGGCTCGCCCGCGCCGCCGCCGGCCAGGCCCCACGGGCCGCGGCGCTGGCGGTCGGCCACCCAGCTCGCGCGCGCGGGCTCGAGGAACAGCAGGCGCTTCTCCACGCCGTCGCCCCCGGGCCGCGCGCCCGCGCCGCCGGAGCCGCGCCGCACGGTCGCGGACAGCACGCGCACCGGCAGCTGGCTCTCGAAGGCCTCGATCGGCGTGTTGCGCGTGTTCGTCATGTGCGTGTGCAGCGCGTGCGCCCCCGGCCCGCGCGCCGACGCGCCGGCGCCCCCGGCCAGCGTCTCGTAGTAGGCCCAGGCGCCGTCGGCGCCCTGCCCCCGCGGGCCGGCGGAGCCGAACGACAGGTTGCTCATCGTCCCGGCGCTGGCGGCGGGCGCGCGGTCGGGCGCCAGGCGGGCCAGGGCCCCCAGGAGGACGTCGACGATCCGCTGGCTGGTCTCGACGTTGCCCGCGGCCACCGCGGCGGGGTACGTGGCGTGCACCACGCTGCCGGGGCGCGAGCGCACGTCCACGCGGCGCAGCAGGCCGTCGTTGGTCGGCGTGCCGGCGGGCAGCAGCGTGCGCAGGACGTAGAAGACCGCCGACAGCAGCACGGCGCGCGGCCCGTTCACGGGGCCGGCGACCTGGTCGTCGCTGTCGGTGAAGTCGGCCACCAGGCGGGCGCCGCGGCGCTGGAGGCGGACGCGGATGCCCACGTCGCCGTCGGGCCCCTCGAGCGCGTCCTCGAAGGTCGCCTCGCGCGCCGGCAGCTCGCGCAGCGCCGCGCCCAGCAGGTCCGCCGTCCAGTCCATGAGCTGGGCGCCGCGTGCGACGAGCTCCGCGCGCCCGTGCTCGTCCGCCAGCTCGGCCAGGCGGCGCTCGGCCATGCGGTTGGCGGAGCGCTGCGCCAGCAGGTCCGCCTCGCGCTCGCGCGGCACGCGCATGTTGGCCAGCAGGAGCGCCAGCACGTCGCGGTCCAGCTCGCCCGCGCGCACGAGCTTCACCGGCGGGATGCGCAGGCCCTCGCCGTGGACGTCGGCCGCCGGCGCCATCGAGCCGGGGACCGGGCCGCCGACGTCGGCGTGGTGGGCGCGGTTGGCGACGTGGAAGTCCGGCGCGTCCCCGTCCCCCAGGAACACCGGCGTGACCAGCGTCACGTCCGGCAGGTGCGTCCCGCCCGCGTAGGGGTCGTTCAGGACCGCCGTGTCGCCGCGGCCCAGGTCCAGGTGCTCGATCGCGGCCGCCACGCTGAGGGGCGCCGAGCCCAGGTGCACGGGGATGTGGGCCGCCTGGCTGATCATGCGCCCGGCGCCGTCGAACAGCGCGCAGGAGAAGTCGCGGCGCTCCTTGATGTTGGGCGAGAACGCCGCGCGCATCAGCGCCGCCCCCATCTCCTCGGCGGCGGCCGCGAAGAGGTGGTGGAAGACCTCGAGGCGCACGAGGTCGCGCGCGGGCCGATCCGCGCCCGGGGCCGCGCCCGGGGCCGCGCCAGGGGCCGCGCCCCGGCTGCGTCGCCGCGCGGGGCTCACCGCTCCTCGTCGGGGTAGTCCAGGACCTCCCACGGCGTGTAGTCGAGCACCTCCCAGCGGATCAGAGGCAGGATCTCGACGCCGTCGGGGCCCTCGTAGCGCCACACGATCGAGCGCACCGTGCGTGTCAGGGCGTTGGCGCGGGCGATCTCCTCCTCCTCCGCCGTGGGGGCGCCGAGGTAGCCGGAGAACTGCTCCTTGTTGGCCGCGGTCAGCTTGCGCGCGGTGATCGTGACGGAGAAGACCTGGCTGCGCGTGGTCAGCAGGCGCTCGACCTCCGCGCGGACGGTCGGGCCCAGGTCACCCCAGCCGTAGACCTCGTCCAGCTCGCCCAGCGAGTCGAAGAACTTGCGGCGGAGCTGCTCCTCGCCGAACTCGTCGTAGATCGGCTCGACCTCCTCGCCGTCCTCCTCCTCCTCCTCGAGGTTGCGGTACTCGACGACGCGGTCCCACAGCCGGTGGGGCACGTCGCGGTCGTCCATCAGCGCCATCAGCACGACCGGCGGGGCGGTGTTCAGGTTGACCGCGACGCCGGGCTCGCCGGCCGGCGTCTCCTCCCCCTCGCCGGCGCCCGCGGCGCCCTCGCCCTCGTCGCCCTCGTCTCCACCATCGCCCCCGCCGTCGCCGCCGCCGTCGCCTCCGCCCCCGTCTCCCCCGCCGCCGGAGCCGCCGCCGCCCGAGCCGCCGCCCGAGCCGCCCCCACCCGAGCCGCCGCCGCCGGAGCCGTCCTCGTCGTCGTCGTCCGCCCCGTCGTCGTCGCCGTCCTCGCCCTGGCGCTCGCGCAGGGCATCGACCGTCCCCGGCGAGCTCCAGATCGTCAGGAACGACTCCAGCGAGTGGACGATCGTGCCGTCCTCGTCGCGGAAGTCGCGGAAGTGCCCCTCGTGGAAGGGCTCGAGCCCGACGAACTCGCGCAGGGACAGCGGCAGCCCGACATCCTCGTCCTCGGGGTCGTCGGTCAGGAGCTCGGGGCGCGGCAGCTCGGACTGGTCGCGCTGGGACAGGTACCGCCGGATCTCGTCGGCCATGCGGCGCGCGTCGCCGGTGTCGATGTCGGCCGACGTGTCCTCGCGGCAGGTGTCGAGCACGCGCACCACGCGCTCGTAGACCTTCTCCGCCTCCTCCTCGTCCTCGGTCAGCATGCCGAGCAGGTTGATCTTCGAGTCCTCGTCCTGGACCAGGACGCGCAGCTCGATCTCGTTGATGACGGGGCGCTTCACCTGCGCCCAGGTGTCCATGCGCGAGTCGGAGGGCTCGGAGCCGCCGCCGTCCTCGCCGGTCACGCCGCCGGCGCCGCCCTCGCCGCCGACCGCGCCGCCCGGGGCCGCGCCCTCGGAGTCGTCGGCCGAGGCGTCCGCCTCGCCGTCGTCCATCAGCTCCTGGTAGACCTGCATCAGGCCCGACTCGATCGCCAGGTCCATGGTGGTCAGGGCCACGTCGTTGCGCGCCACGCGCGAGTCGGTGCGCGTGGTGATGTTGATCTGGATGACGATCGCCACCAGCACGAACAGCACCATCAGCGCCATCAGCAGCGCGGTGCCGCGGCGTTCGGGGGCAGCGTGCGGTCGGAGCGGCTTCACGGTCTGGGGCTGGACGACGCGCGGGGCGGGCTCTTCCCCGCGGGGGGGCCGATTCTCGGCGCCCGGGGCCCCGGAGGCCAGCCCCCCGCGGGCGGGGCGGCGAGGGCCGGCGCCGGGGGCCGCCGGCGGGTCGGCCGGGGCGCGGGCGGGGCCTAGAAGGCCCGGTTCAGGTCGCTGCCCTGGAGGATCCGGGGCCGGATGAAGAACAGCACGTTGGTCTGCTGCTTCTCGATGTACTTCGACTTGAACAGGTACCCCAGCAGCGGGATGTCGCCGAGGAACGGGACCTTGCGCTCGCGCTCGACGTTCCGCTCCGACAGCAGCCCGCCGAGGATCACGGCCTGCCCCGGCTCGAGGTACACGATCGTGCGCGCGCTGCGCGTCGCGACCACGGGCGTCTCGATCAGGTTCTCGTTGTCGTCGGCGTCGGTCGTGACCACCGTGGGGACCGAGCCGCTCTGCTGGGCGGCCTCGATGTCGATGTTCAGCGCGACGGTGTCCGTGCCGACGACGCGCGGGACGACGTAGAGCTGGATCCCGGTGTCGACGTAGTCCAGCGAGGCGTTGATCCCGCCGGTCGGGTTGATGCTGTTGACCTGGACGAAGGGGATGCGCTCGCGGTTGATGATCTCGGCGCGCCCGCCCTCGCGCACGGCGATCTTGGGCTGCGAGATGATCGAGACGTTGTCCTGGCCCGCGAGGAACTGCACCACGGCGTTGAACTGGATGCCGTCGAGGATGCCCCCGATGGTCGCCATGCCGTTGGGGATGTCCGCGGTGTTGGGGAGCTGGTAGCTGAAGTCCCGGAAGAACGTGTTCCCGCGCCCCTGGAAGATGGGCGTGTTGCCGTCCTGGGTGATGCCCCAGTCGAGGCTCTCGCGGAACGAGATCTCGACGATCTTGGCCTCGATCTCGACCTGCGGGACGCCGGCGGCGAAGAGGTTGATGAAGCCCTCGACCTCGAGCAGCAGGTCGAACCCGGTCGTCACCACGAGCCAGTCCGCCAGCGTGACCGGCTTGGCGTCCCCGAAGGCGGGGTTGCGCAGGTCCTGGTACAGCTCGACGTCGTGGGACTCGATCAGGTCGAGCTTGACCGTGTCCACCGTCGACGGTCCCGGCCCGAGGGCCTCCGTCCACAGCGGGAAGTTGCCGTAGTCCTCGATCAGCTTGACCATCTTCGACCCCGTGCCCGCGCGCAGCGGGAAGGGCTTGACGATGGTCCCGTCGGGGTTGGCCTTGATGCGCCGGCCGAAGACGACGTAGGGGTTGCGCTCGATCTCCGGCTCCTCCGGCGCCTGCAGCTCCGGCAGGAGCGGGAAGCCGTCCTCGTCCACCGCCGCGAAACTCGGGTCGAGCGCCTCGGGCGGGGCGGTCAGGAACTCGTCGCCCTCGTCGGCGAACTGCGCGTAGGCCTCGTCGCCGAGCTGGGTCACCGGCTCGATGAGCCCCTGCGACAGCATGTTCTCGAGCTCCTGCGCGGTCAGCTCCTTCCCCCCGGTCTCGGACACGCTCGAGGGCCCGACGCAGCCCGCGGTGGCGAGGACGCCGAGGCAGACCGACGTGCCGAGGCGCCGTCCGAGCAGGGAGGAGGTCATGGAGTCACGGGCCGGCCCCCCGGGACGGGGGCAGCCGGTTCCGGAGGGGCCGCGCGGGGAAGCGGCGGGCCTGCCGGCAGGGTATCGACCCCGGCGGGCCGATCGATGAGAAAGACCTTCCGGTCGGGGACCGCCCGGACCGTTCTGGGGACGCCGGCGCCCGGGTGTCCGGGGCCGCGCGACGCCGTCGCCCCGAGGAGGCCAGCGGGGAGGCCAGCGGGGGGGCCGGGAGGGAGGTTGGAGGGGGGCCGGCCCCCCCCGGGACCGGCCCCACCTCCGGTGTCCTCGAGCCGTTTCAGATCTCGCCCAGGACCCGACCGGTGAGATCGGGGACCTGCCGCCCGTCGCGGTTCCTGATGGCTCTCCAGACGCTGCAGTTACCCTCCCGCCTCCGGACCTGCTCGCAAGCCGCTCGCACGCGATCGACCGCCTTCTCCCGGAGCTGGATGCCCTCGGGGGAGTTCGGGTCGATCTTCTCGTCGCGAAGCCGCTTCAGCTCGGGCGTGGCCTTCAGCAGCCTCGGGTGGTCCACCCTGGCGGGGTTCGACAATTGCCCCAGATCGCGCAGTCCGCAGATGTTGTCCGAGGAGCTGGCGATCCATTCACCGGCCGGGAGCGCGGCGTCCCCGGGCGAGCCGGGGGCGGGCGCGGTCACGGCCGGACTCTCGTTCGTACTCCCCGTGCGATCCACCGGAGTGGAGACCGCGGCGAGGAAGCCGACGACGAGGAGCGGGAGGCTGACGAGACTCATGGGTCCGGGGTTCGATGCTGGGGATCCGAGGCCTCGGATCCCGGTCTGGGTCCGCGGGGGACCCGGGCGAGCCGAGCAGCGCTCGCGTCTGGCAAGGAACGCGACCGGTGCTCCCATCCGTGTTCAACGCAAACGCGAAACAGCGCGCTGCCTCGAATCCGCGCTTTCGAGCGAGCGACGCCCGTAAGCCGCTTCTATGCAGCTTCTTAGGACGGCGCCTGGCGAGCGGTGCCGCTCCGGCGTGAACGGCGCGTCTCCCCGGGGTCCTCCATCGGTCGAGGACCGCCTCGAACCTGCGTCGAACTCGCCCCGGACCTACGATCGAGCACCCCGGCCGGCGTTCCGGCACTCGAGCCGGCCGGGTCCGCGGACTGGAGTCCCCGCCCGGCTGGACGAGAGGGAGCGGACGCCGTGCAGCTCTTCGCCACCGACCACCACCCCGTGCCGCTCCCCGACGGGCACCGCTTCCCCATGGGCAAGTACGCCAGCCTGCGGCGGCGCCTCGTGGGCGAGCAGATCGTCCCGGCCGCGGCCATCGCGCCGGCTCCGCCCGCCCCGCTCGAGGCCGTCGAGCGCGCCCACGACCCCGCCTACGTCCGCGCCTTCCTCGCGGGCGCCCTGCCGGGGCGGGCCATGCGACGGATCGGCTTCCCGTGGTCGCCCGCGCTGGTGGCGCGCACGCTGGCCAGCGTCGGGGGCACCCTGGCGGCCGCGCGCGCGGCCCGGGAGAGCGGCTTCGCCGGCAGCCTGGCGGGCGGCACCCACCACGCGGACCGCGCCGAGGGCGCGGGCTACTGCGTGTTCAACGACCTCGCCGTGGCGGCCCTGGACGCCCTGGCGGACGGGTGGGCGTGCCGCGTGCTCGTGATCGACGTGGACGTGCACCAGGGGGACGGGACGGCGCGCCTGTTCGCCGGCGACGCGCGCGTGTTCACCTTCTCGATCCACGGCGCGCGCAACTTCCCGCTGCGCAAGGCGCGCAGCGACCTGGACGTGGCCCTGCCCGACGGCACGGGGGACGACGCGTACCTCGCGGCGTTCGAGCGCGGTCTGGCGACGGCCTTCGACCGCGCGCGGCCGGACCTCGCGCTGGTCCAGGCCGGCGTGGACGTCCTGGCGGAGGACCGCCTGGGGCGGCTCGCGCTGACGCGCGCGGGGGTCGCCCGCCGGGACGCCCACGTGTTCGGCGAGCTCCGCCGGCGGGGCGTGCCGGCCGCGGCCACGCTCGGCGGCGGCTACGCGGAGCCGATCGAGGCCTCCGTCGAGGCCCACGCCGGGACGTGGCGCGCCGCGCGCGAGATCTTCGGGGCGCGCTGACGCCCCGCGGGGGCCCCCCATCGAACGGCCCGCGCCCGCCCCTCTTCGAATGGCCCGCGCCCGCCCCTCTTCAAATGGCCCGCGCCCGCCCCCCTTCGAATGGCCCGCGCCCGCCCCCCCGGCGGCCGCGGGGGCCGGGGAGGGGCGGGCGCGGTCCCCGTCGGCCGGGGTGCCCGCCCGGCGCGCGTGGGACGCGCCGGGCTCGCTGGGGTCGGACGCCTAGGCGTCGGCCCCCGCGGGCTCCATGGCCGCCTTGGCGGACAGCTTGATCTTGCCGCGGTCGTCCACGTTGATGACCACGACCTCGATCGTGTCGCCGACGTCCACGACGTCGGTGACGCGGTCCACGTAGCCCTCGGCGAGCTCGGAGATGTGGCACATCCCCTCGACGCCCGGGAGGATCTCGATGAACGCGCCGAAGTCCTTCACGGCCTTGACCGTGCCGGTGAAGCGCGAGCCGACCTCGGGGGACTGGCACATGCCCTGGATCTCGTCGACACAGGCCAGGACCTTGTCGCTGTTCACGCCGGAGACGAGCACGTCGCCGTCGTTGCCGACGATGGAGATGCGCACCTTGTGCTTCTCCTGCAGCCCCTTGATGTTGCTGCCGCCGGGCCCGATCAGGTAGCCGATCTTCTCCGAGGGGATCTTGATCTTCTCCATCCGCGGCGCGTGGCTCGAGATGTCGTCCGACGGGCCAGGGACCGCCTCGAGCATCTTGCGCAGGATGTGGATGCGCCCCTCGCGGGCCTGGTTCAGGGCGCGCTCGAGCAGGTCGCGCGTCACACCCTGGATCTTGATGTCCATCTGCAGGGCGGTGATGCCGAGGCCGCTGCCGGCGACCTTGAAGTCCATGTCGCCGTGGTGGTCCTCGGAGCCCAGGATGTCGGACAGGATGGCGACCCGGTCGCCGTCCTCGATCAGGCCCATGGCGATGCCCGCCACCGGCTGGGTGATCGGGACGCCCGCGAGCATCAGCGACAGGCAGCCGCCGCACACGCTGGCCATCGAGGACGAGCCGTTGGACTCCCAGATGTCCGACACGATGCGGATCGTGTAGGGGAAGGCCTCCGGCGGCGGCAGCACCGCCTGCAGCGCGCGCTCGGCCAGCATGCCGTGGCCGATCTCGCGGCGCCCCGGCCCCATGATGCGGCGGGTCTCGCCGACGCTGTAGGGCGGGAAGTTGTAGTGCAGGTAGAAGTTCTTGCGGTACTCCTCGTCGATGCCGTCGATGATCTGCTCGTCGTCCGGCGTGCCGAGGGTGACGCTGACGTTCGCCTGCGTCTCGCCGCGCGTGAACAGCGACGAGCCGTGCTGGCGCGGGATGAAGTTCGGGATGATGTCGATCTGCCGGATCTCGTCGTGGGCGCGGCCGTCGATGCGGGTGCCCGAGAGGATCAGCTCGCGCTCGACCTTCGCGGAGAGGTCACCGAACAGGTTCTTGACCAGCTTGGTCGTCAGGTAGCGCTCCTTGTCGTCCGCGATCGAGTCCGTCAGGCCCGCGACGCACTCGTCGCGCAGCGCCGTGATGGCGGCCTGGCGCTCGTGCTTGCCCTGGGTGCGGGAGGCCTCGCGCAGACGGTCCTCGAAGGCGGCGACGGCGTCCTTCAGGCGCGCGTCGACCTCCGGCGGGGTGAACTCGATGGTCGGCTTGCCGGCCTTCTCGGCCAGCTCGTCGAGGGCGCCCGCGATCTCGCGGACGATCGTGTGGGCGTACTCGAGGGCGTCGATCATCTCCGCCTCGGGCAGCTCCGTGGCCGAGCACTCGACCATGCACAGCGCCTTCTCGTGGCCGGCGACGACGAGGTCGAGGCGGGACTCGCCCCGGCGCCGGTCGTCCGGCGGGAAGGCGTCCAGCTGGCCGTCCAGCAGGCCCAGGCGCACCGCGCCCAGCGAGCCGTAGAACGGCAGGCCCGAGATCCGCACGGCGGCGAAGGCCGCGATCATGCTGACGACGTCGGCGTTGGTGACGCCGTCGTAGCAGAGGGCCTGGCTCATCACCTGGACCTCGTTGCGGAACCCGTCGGGGAACAGCGGCCGGATCGAGCGATCCGTGAGCCGCATGGTGAGGATCTCCTTCGTCGTCGGACGACCCTCGCGCTTGAAGAAGCCGCCGGGGATCTTGCCCGCCGCCTCGGTCTTCTCGCGGTAGTCGACCGTCAGGGGGAAGAAGTCGGCGTCCTCCCGGCCGGGGCTCGACACGACGGCCGAGAACACCTTGGTTCCGTCGAGCGTGGCGATCACGCTCCCCATCGCCTGGCGGGCCACGTGCCCCGTCTCGAGGGTCAGCTGGTGGCCTGCGATGTCGCGCTCGACGCGCACGTAGTTTCCAATCATCTGCTTCGCTTTCCTTGCGTCTCTTTCCGTCAGGAGGCGCGCCGCCGTGTTTTCCTCACGCGTCGCGGCGCGCGGATCCGGGGTCGCACGCGGAGGGCGGGAAGCCCTCCGTCCGCCGGGCCGGCCGCGGGGAGGCGGGCGACCTGTGCGGCATGGGCGCGAACCCCGGGGAGGGGCGCGCACGCCGCCGCGGGGCGGGGGCGCGCGCCTTCGTGGGCTCCGGCCGCCTCGTCACGAGGGGAGCGCGGAGCCTGTCGAGTCGGCCCGAGGCGCCGCCCACCCCACCGCGCGGCCGCTCGTCGCGGAACCGCTCGGGGACGGCGAGGCGCCTCGTCCGGATGCATCGTCTGTCGTCAACGTCTCAGGCCGAGACGCTGCACGATCCGCGTGTACCGCTCCGGGCTCTTCTTGCGCATGTAGCGCAGGATCCGGCTGCGTTGACCGACCATCGTCAGCAGGCCGCGCCGCGTGGTGAAGTCCTTGCGGTGCACCTTGAGATGCTCGGTCAGGTTGCGGATGTGCTCGGTGAGCAGCGCCACCTGCACCTCGGCGGACCCGGTGTCCCCCTCGGAGGTGGCGTACTCCTTCATGATCTCGGCCTTGCGATCGGCAGCGATTGCCATGGCAATCTCCCTTGCGGTCGACCTTCTTCGTCTCGCCCGCGCCCCAGGGAAAGGTGCCCCGGGGCGGGGTGTGCCGGAGGGTCAGCTCGGTCCCGCGGGGGTCGCTCCGGCCCGGTCCAGGCCGCGGGAAGCCAGGGAGTGTAGGGACGCGGTCCGCCCGGCACAACCGCGGGGACGGGGCCGCCGGACGACGGGGGCGCCGCGACGGGCTCGCGGAGGCGGGGAGCGGGCCCCGCGCGGCTCCGGGGGCGCCCGGCGGGGACCCCGGGGACGTCGCGGCCGCCGGGGCCGGCGTCAGGGCTGCGCCGTCCCGCGCGGGTCGCGCGGCGGCAGGGCGGCGAGGATCTCCTCGGCGAGCTTCACGTGCGCCTGCTTGCGCAGCAGCGGCAGCGAGCGGGTCGGGACCTCGCTGTACAGGTCGTACTCCTGGTCGACGACGGCCGCCCAGATCACGGTCTGGCCGTCGGCGGCGTCCAGCATCCGCACGTCGGCCGTGACGCCGAACAGGCCCTGGCGCGAGAGCTTGCTCTCGTCCCAGCGCTTGATCACGACCTCGAACACGCCCTCCACGCCAAGGGCCGAGGGCGAGGTGGAGGCCTCGACGTAGTTGCGGTCGACGTAGTCGAGCGCGAGCGGGCTGTAGCGCAGGACGACGAGGCCCGTCTGGAACCGCTGGCGCAGGGCGTCCACGTCGATGTCGGTGCGCTCGGTCTCGTTGCGGACCGGCGCCACGATCACGTCGACCGGCTGGATCGAGGCGTTCTGCTGGACGATGTCCACGCTCTCCCCGCGGTGCTCGGGGAGCTGCTGGCAGGCGGTGCCGAGGAGCGCGCCGGCCAGGAGGAGCGGGGCGGCGGCGCGCAGGAGCGGGGACGTCGGGCGGTGCATGGTCGGCTCCCGGAATCGAGCGTGGACGGTGGAAGCGGTTCGGAGACGGGCGAGGGGCCGCCTCTCCGACCCCCCGGGCGGCCGATTCTATCCGGCTTCCCGCGGGCACCCCACGCCGTTTCCGGGGATGTCCACGCCCGCCGGGCGGCCCCGCGGGCGCCCCGCGGCGGACGGGAGCCCGCGCGGCTCAGGGCTGCGCGTACTGGATCGGCGAGGCGTGGGCGAAGCCCGCGTGCCGGCGCTCCACGTCGGTCCACGCGAACGAGGTCGGCACGAAGCCCGGCCAGGCGTAGGCCGAGACCTCGCACGCGATCGTCCCGTCCGGCAGGAACGGGTTGCCCGCCGCGTCCGCGGGGACCCCCACCGAGGCCGTCGCCCCGCCTCCGTCGGCGCGCCAGATCGTCCAGCCGCGGCCCAGCGGGCCGGTGAGGTCGACCCGGTAGATCCCGGGAGTCCCGGAGATCACGTCCCCGAACGAGATGGCGTAGGGCGGGGCGCCCGAGCTGCCGCCGCAGAGCCCCGGGGCCATCGTGCAGAGGGGCGGCTGCACGAGCGGGATCGCGAGCGGCTGCAGCGAGACCGGCGCGGACGACACCGTCGGCCGCGCGCCGGCGACGGCGCCGAGCGTGTCGCGCACCTCGGCGCGCAGCAGGAGCTCCTGCTCGATCGCGCCCGTGGTCACGAGGCTTCCGAGCTGACCGACCGCGGGCAGGAAGTCCGCGGCGCCGGGGTACGCGCAGCGCACGTCCCAGGCGTTGGCGCCGGCCGCGAAGGCGACGCCCGCGCCGACCGGCACGGTCCCGGGGACTCCGGGCACGCGCGCCTCGACCACGATGCCCGGGTCGCCGTCGAGCGTCCCCAGGCCCAGCGCCGCCGCCGACGCGTTGAGCACGGGCTGCGGGCCGTCGATCGGGAGCTCCTCGGGGTCGGCCCCGGCCGCGTTCAGGAGGCCGGCGACGGGCACCGTCTCCGTCCCGACCAGGGCGGGCGCGATGGCCGGCGAGGGCGCGACGAAGGCCGCGGCGCGCAGGAAGGTCAGGTGCGACCAGAACATCACGTCGGCCGGCACGGACACGGCGACGAAGCCCAGCGCGCCCAGGCGCTCGGGCACGACGGGCAGCGGCCCGAACGAGCACGAGAACAGCCCGCTGCCGGCGTCGAACGTGCACGCGTTGACGATGCCGAGGCGCTCGTCCCCGCGGCGGTAGCGCGCGTCGCCGAGGCGCCGGTCGAGGGTGCCGAGCTGCGTGCTCGGGGTCTCGACCGCGCCCTGCAGGAACGCGGACGTCGTCCCCGTCGGCACCAGCGGCACGCTGATCCGGTTGGTGACGACGCCGTGCAGCGTGAACAGGTCGTACCCCGCCGCGTCCACCGTGACCACGAGCGTGCCGCCGGGGTCCATCAGCAGGGCGGAGCCCGTCACGTCGGCGGGCGCGCTGTTCGAGAACGTCAGGTTCCCGCCGCCGCCGTCCTGGTGCACGTAGGCCACGGCGCCGGCGATCGGCAGCAGCGTGCCCGCGTCGAAGGCGTGGACCTCGAGCATGCCGGCGGGAACCGCGCTGGAGTCGCGCACCGTCCCGACCTGGGTGAAGGTCGCCGAGACCGGCGGCGCGGGGTTGAGCGCGCGGTCGTAGGCCGTGGCGTCGAACGCGAGGGGCCCCGCGCCGGGGTCCAGCAGGCCCAGGGGCACCGGCCGCGCGACGAACGAGCCCGCCTCGCGCGCGCCGACCACCGGCGGCAGCAGCCCGCCGGCGCCGTCCCCCACCACGGGGGGCATCGGGGCGTTGTCCCCCATCGCCGTCGTGACGACCAGGCTGCGCAGCGCCTCGTCGGCGCGCCCGTTGAGCGTCAGGTCGCGCCCGTCGGAGGTGAACGTGAGCACGTTCGTGCCGCTGAGGCCGAAGCCCTGGAGGGACGGCGCGGTGACGTCGAGCAACGGGTCCTGCAGCCCCGCCGCGGACGGGTCGACGTCCAGCCGGCGCACGGGCGTGGTCGCGCCGCCGCGCGTCAGGGAGAAGGCGAAGGCCAGCGGGCCGTCGTCGAAGCGCGCGGTCACCGGCGCGGTCGACGAGGCCAGGTCCAGCTCGGCCTCGGTCAGCGTCACGAGCGTCCCCGCCACGGTCAGCGAGTACGTCCGCTGGCGCGCGCCCAGCCGCGACGGGTTCGTGTCCGGCAGCGTCCCGAAGACCAGCGTGGTCAGCGTGTCCCCCACCTGGCCGTCGACGAGCGTGACCTCGACCTCGAGCGGGTCGGTCCCGTCCAGGCTGGCGATCCCGATCGCGTCGTCGGGGTCCGACGCGATGCGGGCGGACACCGGCGCGTCGATCGAGTTGAAGTCCCAGGTGACGGTGACGGTGCCCACGGCCGTCCCGCCCGACGTGCGGATCGTGTCGTTGGCGTTCGTGCCGGGCGAGATCGTGAGCTCGCCGTCGAGCCCCCGCCCCAGGTAGACGGCCTCGTTCGAGGAGTCCACGCTGCGCCAGCGCAGCACGCGCGAGTCGGACACGACCGAGCCGCCGCTGCCGACCAGGGTCAGCGCGGTGGGCGCCGGGTTGAAGGTCGGGGCGTTCGAGTCGACGCGCACCCGGAACGACGTCGCGCTGACGGTGCCCAGGTTCAGGGTGCGGTCGAACACCGCCACGACCTCGGTGGTCGTGCTGGCCCCCGTCGAGCCGTTCACCGGCCAGGTCGCCACGACCCGCGGCGCGGTGGGGTCGGTCGCCGCCACGGTGAAGGTCCCGAGCACCGGGTCGGCGGGCTCGAACAGCGTGCCGGTCAGGTCGGTGACCTCGGCCGTGTCGGCCAGCGAGACCTCGTAGGACTGGCCGTTCGTGAGGGCCGTCGACGGCAGCAGCACGACGAGCCGGCCGTCGGCCACGGTGCTGACGCCCGCCAGCGGGACCATCCCGCCGCCGGCCCCGCTGGTCTGGCGCACCTCGAAGGCCCCGCCGAGGGTGCCGGCGAGCATCGACTCCGAGAAGCGCAGCACGATCGGCGTGGTCGACGCGATCATCGTCCCGCCGGGCGAGAACGTGGTGAGCGTCGGCGCGCCGGCGCGCACCCAGGTGCCGTCGGGCGGCAGCTGGGCGGGGTTGGTCCCCAGGCTGCCCGCGCTGCCCGAGCCGCAGTCGCCCGAGAAGACGCACGAGGGGTTGTCGCAGCCCGAGAGGAGCCACGGCAGGGCCAGGAGCGCCGCGATCAGGGCGGCGCGGAGTCGTACGCGGACGGCGGTCATGTCGGGGGGGAGCGCTCCCGGGAGGGCGCGACGGGGCCGGGCGAGGGCGCGAACGGGCCCGGCGGCCCTCCCCGAGGCCGTTCCGACGCGCGGGAGCCGCGCATCTTCCCGGATCCGCCCGGCCGGCGAAAGGCCGCGACGGGAGCAAGTTCCGCCCCGGCCGGGCCCCGCCCCGGGCGCCGGGGAGGGGCTCCGCGGAGCGCCCCGGGCGCCTCCCGGACCGCGGGCGGCGGGGCCCCGAAGGACGAAAGCTCGGCGGACCCGCGCGGGCCGCCGCTAGACTGTTCGGCCCGCTACGCGCAGGGCGCCGCCCGCCCGCGGCGCGGGCGCCGGCGCGAGCCGTCGGATCGACGCCCCACCCGCGACGCGGCGCTCCGGCCCGAGCCGTCCGGCACCCGCCCACCCACCCGGCACCTGCCCGCACGCGCCGCGCTCCCCGGCCGCCCGGGCCGGGTGCGCCTCCCCGAGACCGCCACGGAACCCGCCACCGCCATGGAGTCACCCCGCCTGCTCGGCCTGCTCCCGCTCGTCTTCCTCTCGTGCAGCAGCCTGACGGAGGCCGCCGACCCCCCGACGGCTCCCCTCGCCGCCCGCCAGGACGCCGCGGACGCTCCGCCCGCGCTGCCGACGACCGAGGGTCCGCTGCGCGGCCAGGGCGACCCGGACGCCGTGGTCGAGCAGGCCAAGGCGGCCATCGACCGCGGCGAGCTCGAGCTCGCCCGCGACCTGCTGAACGGCCTGCTCGTCGACCGCTACGTCGAGCGCGCGCGCGCGCTGCTGCGCGAGGACGCCCCGCAGGAGGCGCTCGTGTGGCTCGACGAGGCGCTCGTGCTCTCGCCGGAAGACACCGAGGTGCTGGTGCTGCACGGCGAGGGCAGCCTGGCGACCGGCGAGCGGCTGGGGGACGCGCTGTTCTTCGAGGACGCGCTGCGCTCGTTCGAGGAGGCGGGCAGCGACCCGCAGGCGCTCCTCGGCGCGAGCCGGGCGGCGCGGATGCTGTTCCGCACCGACGAGGCGCTGCGCTACGCGGAGGCCGGCACGAGCGCGCTGGAGTCGGCCGAGCGGTCGATGCTGCTGCCCGAGGCGCCCGAGCGCACGCTCGCGCAGGCCTCCTTCGACGCCTACATCGCGGCGAAGTCGGCGGCCGCGAGCGACGAGGACCCCGCCGCCGCCGAGGCGCGCGCGGCGGAGCTCTTCACCAAGACCGAGGAGGCGCTGACGCGCCTGATGCCGCGCCAGGGCGAGGACCCCTGGGTCTGGACGAACCTCTCC
Source organism: bacterium (assembly GCA_030428395.1). Classification (GTDB taxonomy): domain Bacteria; phylum Planctomycetota; class UBA1135; order UBA1135; genus JAUIDW01. The sequence goes on from JAUIDW010000075.1 coordinate 18,900, forward strand.
AACCTGTACCTGTGGGAGAACCGCCTGCTGGACGCCCGCCAGGCGATCGAGCGCGGGCTGGAGACCCTGCCGGCGAACCCGGAGCTGCTCGAGCGGCTCTACCAGGTCTCGCGCCAGGAGGGCGGCGACACGGCGGTGATCGAGGCCTTCGACGAGTACCGCGCCCGCCACGCCGAGATCGCCCTGGGCTGGTGGTACGGCGCGCGCGCGCGCTTCGACCGCGCGGTCGACAACCTGACCGACTCGCCCGCGGACGAGCTCCGCCAGGCGGGCGAGATGTTCGCGCGCTGCCGCGAGCTCCAGCCGGCCTTCGAGACGGACTGCCTCGGCTACGAGGTCATGGTCCAGAACGGCCTGGGCTGGTGCGCGTACCACGCGGAGGACCTCGCCGGCGCCGAGGCGGCCTTCAAGGCGTGCGAGGACGTCCTGCCCCAGGGCCTGCTCTGGACGATCGAGGGGCGCCTGCCCTCCGCCGTCGACGGGCTGTTCTTCGTGGCCAACGCGCACAACGAGGCCGAGCGCTTCGGGGCGGCCGCCGACGTCTTCGACTTCCTGCGCGAGTACCAGCCCGAGGAAGGCACCTGGGCCAACAACGCGGGCTTCTTCAACCGCGACGCCGGGACGCAGGACGAGGCCCTGGCGGCCGCGTTCCGCCGGGCCGCGGCGGGCGAGGTCGACGACGCCGAGCTGCTGGGCGCCCTGCGCGAGCGCGCCGGCGTCGGCGCCGAGGACGTCGGGACCGAGCGCGAGGCGGAGCTGCTGACGGCCGCGGCCGCGCAGCAGGACGCCCGCGCGGAGGAGCGCTACCGCCGCAGCTACGCGGCGTACCTGCGGGCCTCCGAGCTGCTCCCCGACGACGTGCGCGTGGTGAACGACACCGCGCTGATCCAGGTCTACCACCTGCGCGACGACCTCGCGAAGGCGGAGGAGCTGCTGCTGCGCTGCGTCGAGATGGGCGCGGAGCAGCTCCAGCAGCCGGGCCTCGACGAGGACCAGGTGTTCGAGCTCGAGAACGCCTGGGGCGACGCGTACCAGAACCTCGGCGTGCTGTACCTCGAGGTCGA
>JAUIDW010000465.1 GCA_030428395.1 bacterium
CCCGACGATCCGCGTCTTCGAGGCGCTCGCCTGCGGCATCCCCCTCGTCTGCGCGCCCTGGGACGACGCCGAGGGCCTGTTCCGCCCGGGCGAGGACTACCTCCTCGCCGAGGACGGGGAGGCCATGCGCGCGGCCCTGCGCACGATCCTGAACGATCCCGACCGCGCCGCGGCCCTCGGTGCGCTGGACCGCGCGGCCGCGTTCCTGGTGGCCGCCGCCGACGAGGGGCGCTGGGGCGCGCCCGGCCAGCCCGACCCCGGCATCACGGCCATGGTGCTCGCCGCCCTGCAGCAGGTCCCCACCCCGCGCGACGAGGCCCTGCAGGCGACGATCGACGCCGGGCTCGCGTGGCTGCTCGAGCTGCAGAACGAGGACGGCTCGATCCACGCGGGTCGGCTGGCCAACTACACGACCTCCGCCGCCGTCCAGGCGCTCGTGGCGGCCGGGCGCGACGAGCTGCGGCCGGCGATCGCGCGCGCGCGCGACTTCCTGCTGACGCTGCAGGCCGACGAGGGCGAGGGCTACAGCGAGGGCGACCTCTTCTACGGCGGCATCGGCTACGGCGGCGACGAGCGGCCCGACCTGTCCAACCTGCAGATGGCGCTCGAGGCGCTCGCGGCCTCCGGGCTCGAGCCCGGCGACGAGGCCTTCCGCAAGGCGCAGGTGTTCCTGGACCGCTGCCAGAACCGCTCGGAGTCGAACGACGTGCGGCTGGTCTCCGACGAGTTCGTCGTGGTCGCCGGCGACGACGGCGGCGCCGGCTACGCGCCGGGCGACTCGAAGGCGGGCTTCGTCGAGCTGGCCGACGGGACGCGCGTGCCGCGCTCCTACGGCTCGATGACCTACGCGCTGCTGAAGTGCCAGGTGCTCGCGGGCGTGCCGAAGGACGACCCGCGCATGCGCGCCGCTTGGGACTGGTGCAGCGCGAACTACACGCTGGACGTGAACCCCGGCTTCGAGGCGTCGTCCGACCCGCGCGCCGCGTACCAGGGGCTCTTCTACTACTTCTACACGCTGGCCAAGGCGCTCGACGCGTACGGCGAGGACGAGCTCGTCGACGCGGCGGGTACCGCGCACGCCTGGCGCCGCGAGGTGTCCGGGCGCCTGATCTCGATCCAGGACCGCGCGAGCGGCTCCTGGGTGAACGAGAACAGCCCGCGCTGGTGGGAGGGCAACCCGGTGCTGGCGACGGCGTACGGGATGCTCACGCTCGGCGCGGCGCTGCCGGCGGCGGACTGAGCGCGGTGGCGGACCACGACCGCTCCGCCGGGCCGGGCGACGGCGCCGCGACCGGCCCGGCGGACGCGCCCCCCGCGGCCGAGGCGGAGCTGCGGCCCGCGCTGCTGCGCGCGCCGGGACCGAAGGGGCCCGCGGTGCTGCTGCGCTGCGCCGGGCGCGTGTGGGACGTCGGCGAGCACGCGCGCGCCCACGACCCCGGGCCCGTCGACGACCCCGTGTGGCTGGCGGGGCGCCCGTGGATGGCGCCGGAGCCGCTCGCCGAGCTCGTGGCGCGCGGCCGCCTGCGCGAGGTCGCGCCGCCCGAGCAGGTCCTGCTCCCGGTCGACCGCGGGCGCGTCGGGAAGATCCTCGCGCTCGGCAAGAACTTCCGCGCCCACGCGGCCGAGTTCGGCGAGGACGTCCCCGCCGAGCCGCTGTTCTTCAACAAGCTGCCCGAGACGCTCGTCCCCCACGGCGCGACGGTCGCCGTCCCCGACTGGTACGACGGCCGCGTCGACCACGAGGCCGAGCTGGCGCTGGTGATCGGCCGCCCCGGCGCCCGCATCGAGCCCGAGCGCGCCCTCGAGCACGTCGCCGGCTACACCGTCGCCAACGACCTCACGGCGCGCACGCTGCAGGGCCGGGACCGCGGCCTGAAGCACCCCTGGTTCCGCGCCAAGAACCTCGACGGCTTCGCCCCGCTGGGCCCCTGCCTCGTGCCGCGCGACCACCTCGACGTCGGCGCGGTCACCGTCGAGGCCGAGGTGAACGGCGCGCTGCGCCAGCGCGCCTCGACGACCGACTGGATCGTGGACGTGCCCCGCGCCCTCGCCTGGCTGTCCCGCCACCTGACCCTGCACGCCGGCGACGTCGTCCTGATGGGCACCCCCGCGGGCGTCGGCCCGCTCGAGCACGGCGACACGGTCACGTGCCGGGCGTCGGGCGTGGGCGCGCTGACGACGCGGATCGAGCGCCCGGGGCGCTAGGACGCGGCGGCTACAGCAGCCCGAGGCGGCTCGGCGGCCACACCCGGACGTTGACCCGTCCGCGGATGGAGTCGAGCGGCACCTGGCCGAACTCGCGGCTGTCGGACGAGCGCGGCCGGTTGTCGCCCAGCACGTAGCAGTGCCCCGGGCGCACGCGGACGCGCACGTGGTCGTTCACGTCCGCGCGCTCCACGTACGGCTCCTCGATCGGGTCGCCGTTGACCCACACGGAGCCGCCGTCGATCCGCACCTCGTCGCCGGGCAGCCCGACGACGCGCTTGATGTAGTCGATCGACGGGTCGACCGGGTAGCGCAGCACGATGATGTCGCCGCGGTGCAGCCCCGCGATGCGGTGGGTGACGTGGTCGACCACGATGCGGTCGCCGTCCAGGATCCCGGGCGCCATCGACGAGCCGCGCACGACCGAGAAGTTGAAGACGAACGTGTAGGCGAACAGCCAGAGGGCGGAGACCTTCGCCAGGCTGGGCAGCACGCGCGCGCCGACGGGTCGCGGGCGGCGCGCCGCGCGGGGTGCGGCCTCGAGGAGCTCGGGCAGCGCGTCCGCGGCCGCGGACCGCCCGCCGGGGACGTGCGGGGCTCGGGGGTGCTCGGGGGGCGCCATGGAAGCGCCTATCGAGCGCCGCGGCGCCGCTGCTGAAGGCCGCCTGCGTCCCTCTGCGAGGCCCTCGCGCGCCCCCGGCGGGGCTCCCGCGGAGCGGGCTTCAGGCGGCGCCCCGTCCGTGCCGATCCTGCGGACATGGACGAGGTGGGCGAGTTCGTGCGCGTGAGCTGGTCGCCCCGCGGCGACCGCTCCTGGTGCCCCGGCGGGACCCTGCCCGGGCCGGCCTCGGCCGACGGGAAGGTCGTCACGGGCTGGACGACGTTCTTCCGCCTCCAGGGCGTGCTGAGCCGCCGGCGCGGCAAGGCCGAGTCCTCGCTCGACCTGGACGACGCGCCGGGCGCGCTGCC
>JAUIDW010000076.1 GCA_030428395.1 bacterium
CCGGAGCGGGGGCGGCGGCCACGCGCGGGTCCGGGGCGGGCGCGCCGGCCGCACCTCGCGGAGCGGCCGCCGTGAGACGCCCCGGGGAGGGCGGCGAGGCCGCGGCCTCGTCCCCCACCGCGCCGGCCGACCACGCGCCCAGCCCGTACACGAGCGCCAGGCAGGCGAGCGCCCCGACGCACAGCAGCAGGAGCAGGCGCGCGCGCGAGCCGGATCCTGTTCGTGGGTCCACGGCGCCGGCCCTGGCCCTAGTAGGCCTTGTGCACTTTCTCGACCCCGAGCTCCTTGCCGGGGCCGTGGCAGACGGCGCAGGCCTCGACGCCGCCGGCCGTGGTCTGCCCGTCGATGTGCAGGGTCGCGTCCGCCGAGTCGTGGCACGAGCCGCAGACGGTCCCCCACACCCGCACGGGCAGGCCCTGCTCGGTCGGGTGGTCGCGGTCCGACGGCGACTGCCAGCTGGCGCTGGCGTCGTGGCACGTCTGGCAGCTCCGCGCGGCGCCGGGCAGCGCGGGGAAGAGCACGTCCTCGTAGGTGTGCGTGCTGAAGTTGTTCGGCGGCCCCCCGGGCCCGAAGCCGACCAGGGTGTAGCTCGAGGCGTTGGTGAGCTCCGAGCCCATGTGGATCTTGTGGACCATCTCGCGGAAGCTGACCTGGACGCCCGTCGTGGGCGGCGCGCCCCAGGCCACGTAGCGCGGCCGGTCCTCGGCGCCGGCGACCCCGTGGCACGCCAGGCAGCCGTCGAAGCCGCGCCGCGTGCCCCCGTGGAACCAGAGGTCCTGGTGGCAGCGGGTGCACGACTCCGCGCCCCCGACCAGGTCGTAGGGCTCGATCGTCGTCGCCGCGCCCACGAGGAAGTCCTCGCCGTCGGCGACGGACGACCCGCGGTAGCTCGTCACCTCGCCCAGCACGTCCACCGAGATGTTGCGGTAGCCCCAGGCCGTCAGCGTGTAGGTGCCGTCGACCAGGCTCTTGCCGGTCCACTCGCCGTCGGACTCGTCGAGGTCCGGGCTCTCGTTGAGCGTCAGGCCGTAGGTGGCGGGCAGCACGAAGTCGCTCGTGTAGCTCGTGACCACCGCGGCGGCACCGAAGTCGACCAGCTCGGTGATGGTCCCGGCCATCGCGTCGAGAGTGTAGTCCACGCCCTCGGTGCGGGCCGTGAGGTTCGCGACGCGCACGGAGACGCCCGCGGCGTGGTCGTTGCGCAGCCCCGGCCGGTAGCCCGACTGGGCCGGCGAGGCGAACCACAGGCGGTTGCCCTCGACCCACTGGACGCGCAGGTACTCCTCGAGCATCGGCGCCCCGTCGTCGAGGACGACGACGTCGTTCGCCACGACGCCCGCCGCGCTGACGACGTCCACGAAGTTGTCGTTGCGCGCCGCGGCGCTCGCGAGCGTGGTCCCGCCGCCGGCGAGCGGCCGCGTCCAGACGGTCGTGGGGCTCGACGGCCCGTTCCAGTGCGGGGTGAAGGCGGTCGAGAACACCTCGCCGTTCGCGCCGGTGGAGTCGCCGAGGTACTCGTAGTCCTGGCGCTCGGGCACCAGGAACGTGAAGGGCTGCGGGCCGACCAGCGCCTCGGGCGGGACGGACGTGTTCAGGACCAGGTTCGAGTTCGACGTCGGGCCGGAGACGACCAGGCTGTTCGAGTCCAGGTCGGCGGGGTCGAGCTCGGCGCCGGTGCTGTCCCGCAGGTACATCGTCACCTGGATCTTCTCGCCCGGGTCGACCGCGCCGTTCATGTTGCCGCCGGGCGCCTCCTCGACGGTGCGGACGTTGAAGACGACCCCGGGGTCCACGGCGGGGTCGTGGACCGGGTGCAGGTGGCCGTCCACGACCGCGAGCTCGTCGCCGGTGATCGGGTGGCAGTACCTGCAGAGCGAGTCGTTGTCCTGCGGTGGCATGTTCATGCCGTTGGCGAGGTACGGGAGGTCCCAGTCGATGTCGTCGTGGCACGAGCCGCACGCGCGCCGCGTCGGCTGGGACAGGGCCAGCATCCCCTGGGCCGGCGGCGGCGCGGGGCCGGCGCCGTCGGGGTCGCCGTGGCACACGTTGCAGTCCGCCGGGCCCGCGCGCATCAGGTCCTCGACGGCCTGCTCCGCCGGCGCCAGACCCGAGTATCCCGAGTCCCGCGGCAGGGGCAGCACGAGGTTCGGCATCACGGGGTGCCCGACGTCGGAGTAGTCCACCGTGAAGAAGCCCGCCAGCACGTAGGGCTTCGGCGGGACGGTGTAGTCGCGCGTCCCGTTCGGGTTCGTCCCGACCCCGAGCACGGACGGCAGGTGCTTGCCGCTGTGGATCTTGTGGACCATCACGCGGAAGTCGACGCTCTCGCCCGGCGTCGCGCCGCCCGTGTTGCGGTCCTCCGAACCCGACGTGTGGCACAGCAGGCACAGCGTCACGTTCTTGCGCATGGCGCCGTGCGCGCTGAGGTCGTCGTGGCAGCGGTTGCAGTTCGCCTGGGTGACCACGTCGCGCGCGGCCAGCGTCTGTGCGCCGCCGAACAGGAAGTCCATCGTCGCGTCGCCGGCGTCGCGCTCGCTCGCGCCGTCGACGGTGTAGTCCCAGGTCGTGTACACGCCCACGGTGTACGTCCCGTCGAGCAGCGGCTGCCCGGTCAGCTCGCCGTCGCCCGGCCCGAAGGCGGGGGTGTCGTTGTAGGGCGGCTCGTACACCGCCGGGATCGGGGTGGCGAAGCTGTACGTGTACGACCCGTCGGCGTTGCGGACCGACGCGGTCAGCACGTCGGAGACCTCGGGGAGGACGCGCTGGTAGTTGAAGGTCGGCCCCGACACCAGGGCGCGGCCGCGCGACATCTCCGCCAGGTCCCAGTCGGAGCCGTCGTCCTTGCGGACGGTGAACGTCACGCGGAGGAAGTCCCCCACCTGCAGGTTCCCGCCCGGGCCCGTCCCGCCCGCCAGGCCGACGATGGCGACGTTGACGCCGGGGGGGTCCTCGCCCTGCTCGACCGTCGTCGGCGTGGTGACGTCCCCGCCGCCCGGCGGGCCGGGGTCCCCGTCGTCGCCGACGCAGCCGGACACCAGTCCGAGCACCGCCGCGACTCCGAGGGCCTGCAGGCTCCGGAGGGCGGTCGCGCCGGGGTGGGTTCGTTGGGGGTGCAAGGCGGACTCCTCGGATCGCGCGCGGCTCACTGGTGGCAGATGGTGCAGTCCTCGCCCTTGTGCACGTGCGGCAGCGGGGCGAGCACGCCGTGGCACTGCAGGCAGTTCATGCCCGGGGTGTGGTCGGGCGGCTGCGGCGCGGCCAGCAGGTGGCTGGGCGTCCCCGTGTGGCACGTGAAGCAGCCGCCGTCGGTGGTCGAGATGTGGCAGTTGAGGCAGTGGCGGTTCATCGGGCTGCCGAACATGCCCGTGTGGTTCTGCGGCAGGACCTCCTGGTGGCAGGCCTCGCACGAGTCGGTGCGGTGGCACGCGTAGCAGTTCTGCCGGTCCATCCGCGCCGTCAGGCCGTGGCCGCGGCGGCGCCAGTAGTTGGTGTGGTTCGCGGGCTGCACCGCGAAGTGGCAGGTGTTGCAGTCGCTCTCCAGGTGGCACATGTCGCAGCGGTTGGCCGTCAGCGTCGAGCCGTTGCGGAACACGAGCCCGTGGGAGCGGTCCCAGTTCTGGTCGTGGGTCGAGGGCGGGTAGTCCTCGCCGAGCTGCGAGTGGCAGGTGGCGCAGTCGTTCGCCACGCCGAGGCTCTCGTGGCACCGCGAGCAGTCGTCCATGGACACCGCCATGCGCTCGTCCAGCCGCTCGTTCTCCTCGATGCCCTCGTGGCACGTGCCGCACAGCGCCTCGTCGATGGCGTGCAGCTGGTGCGAGAAGATGACCTCGTCCGAGAGCTGGCTGATGCGCTGGGCGCGGTACGTCTCCCCGTCGAACAGGGTCTCGATGCGCCGCTCGGGGGGCTTCTCCTCGTCGATGTCCGCGTGGCACAGCATGCACTGGGCCTTCGACGGCATGCCCGGGTCGTCCTCGCTGTCGAACGTCAGGTGGCAGGAGGAGCAGTCGAGCCCCTCCTCCTCGTAGTGCAGCAGGTGGCTGAACACGAGGGCGTCGTCACCGGCCGCGCCGACGCCGAACTGCCGCCCGATCGAGCAGCCGATGACGAGGACGCCGAAGGCCGCCAGCAGCGCCCCGGGGGAGAGCAGGAACGGGTAGCGCTTCAGAACAGCCATCGCGCCCCCAGCCTCACCCAGAAGTACTGCTCGAAGTCGTCGTCCTCGTAGTTGAGCTCCATGTCGAACATCAGCGAGGCGGTCTGCGCGATCCGCGTGCGGAGGTAGTACGTGCGGACGTCGTCCCGCTCGCGGTTGAGGAACAGATCGTACTTGTACAGCGAGTAGTGGGACCCCAGCGACCCCTGGAGTTTCGGCGTGAACTGCTGCGTGAGGTCCACGCCCCAGGTCTGCATCTCCTGGTCGTCGCTGTCCCACACGTCGCCGACCAGGGTCAGGTCGAGATCCTGGACGAGCACGTCGTGGAACACCGTGCTGAGGTAGTACCGCTCGAACTCGCGGTTGAACTCCCCGATGTCGCTCTGGTCGTCGAGCCGCCGCACGTCGATCCCCGCGTTCAGGGTGAGGTCGTCCGAGACTCCCTGCGACGCGAGCAGCCCGACCTGCTGGAACGGGAACAGCTCCATCAGGGACGTGAAGTACGGGTCGATCTCGAGCGCCTGGCTCTTCTGCGTCTGCAGCAGGTTGTAGTACTTGAGCTGCAGCGACGTGTCCGTCTCGGGCTCGAGGTAGTGCGCCCGCAGGTTGAGGTCGCGGCCGTCGCCCTCGAGCGCGGTGAACTTGCCCTCGAGGGTCCACGCGTCGCCGACGAACTGGCGCAGCTCCGCGCCCAGCAGGTCGTCCTGGTCGTTGCCCAGGCGGACGTCGTCCTCCAGGTACATGTAGTCGAACCGCAGCCGGCCGCCGTCCCAGGGGCTGGCGATGGCGTACAGGCCCCCCACCAGGTCGTCCGGCGTGGACGTGTCGTAGTACTGCGTGCGGAGGCCGCCGTAGGCCCCCCACGTCACCCCGCCGAGCTCGCCGGTCTCGATCCTGGCGCCGTCGAAGACGATGAAGGCCGGCGTCTCCCAGATCTGCTGGCGGCCGACGCGCAGCTTCTCGAGCGCGTCGATGCCGTGCGCGTCGAGGTAGGCGTAGTACAGGATCCCCGACAGCGACCCGCCGAACGTGTTGTCGAGGCCGAAGAAGATGTCGTTGGGGTCGTCCCCGCCCACGTCGGCCCACAGCCGGCCCATGAAGTGACCGGTGACCGCGTGCTCGTCCGGGTCGCCGATGTCCATCGCCAGCGTGGCGTACACGTCCTGGTCGTCCGCGTCGTCCGTCCAGCGGCCGCGGTAGCGCAGCAGCAGCGAGCCGTGGATCGGGACGCCGTCGTCGTCCTCGGCGACGCGCAGCGGCTCCAGGTTCGCGGCGCCCGGCGAGGTCGGGGAGGGCGCGCGCCTGGGCTCGTTCGCGGCCGCGGCGTCCGCGCCGTCGTCGGCTTCCCCCGCGGCGGGAGGAGCGCCGGTCGCCGGGCGCGCGGCGAGCCCGCCCGCGGGCGCGTCGGAGGCGACGACGTCGCCGGGCTCCCAGAAGCGCCGGTAGGCCTCGGCCGGGTCCTCCGGAGGCGGCGCGAACGCCGCGCACCCCGCGAGGTGCGCGAGCGCGAGGCCCGTCAGGCCCGCGGCCGCCGGCGCGAGGAGCGCGCGCCTACGCAGCGCGCCGCCCTCCACCGTGCTCCCTCCGGCGCATCCTCTCGTTCCGTTCGTGGTCGGCCTCCCGGCTGCGATGCGCGAATCTACGGCATCCGCGGGAACTGGCAAGCCCAACCCCGTACGCACGAGTGCGCACTGGCTCGACGTGTTCTTCGCATCCCGGCGCGCACCTCCCCGGAAGGTCGCGGGACGGCGTGCCCGGGCGGGCGCCGGCGGCCGGGCCACGGCGCGTCAGTCGCCGCCGCCCCAGACCTCCTCCAGCAGCGCGTCCAGGGCCGCGAACGCGCGCCGGGACGTGCGCTCGTCGTACTGGGCGCGGCCGGCCAGGCTCGCCGCGGGGTCGGTGAACGAGTGGACCGCCCCGCTGTACTGCACGAGCTGCCAGTCGACGTCGGTCGCGCGCATCGCCGCGACGAACTGCTGCACGTCCTCCTGCGGGACGAAGGGGTCGTCGGCCCCGTGCAGGACGAGCACGCGCGCGCGCGTCGCGCCGGCGTCCTCCTCGAGCGTGGGCGAGGCCAGGTCGCCGTGGAACGAGACGATCGCGTCCAGCCGCGCGCCCGAGCGGCCCAGCTCGAGCACCGTCCCGCCCCCGAAGCAGAAGCCGATCGCGGCCACGCGGTCGGCGTCCAGGGGCACGTCGCCGGCGCGGCCGCGGAACTCCTCGAGCGCGCGCGCCGCCCGGGCGCGCATCACGGCGCGGTCGGCGCGCACCGCCCCGGCCGCCGCCCCCGCCTCGGCGGAGTCCCGCGGGCGCACGTCGACGCCGTACATGTCGACGACCAGGACCACGCGGTCCTCGCCGGCGACGGCGGCGGCGCGCTCCAGCGCGGCCTCGGTCGGCCCCATCCAGTTGGGGACCAGCAGGACGCCGGGTCGCGGCTCGTCGCCGCCGGCGTGGTACACGAGGGTGCTCTCGAAGGTCCGCCCCTCGATCTCGTAGCGCAGGACCTCCGTCACGCGCTCGCCGGGAGCCGTGGACGACGGGGCGACGAGCGGCAGGAGGAGCGCCAGGGACGCTGCGGTGGATCGGATCATGCCGCGGGGGTACCCGACCTCCGCGGCGACCGCAAGCCGCGGCCCTCCGTCCCGGGCGCGCACCCCGCCGGCGCGGCGCGCACGGCCCCGGGGGCGCCCCGACCCCGGGACCCCGCGCGGGGATCGCACGTCGCCCGCGACTCGGCGCCCCGGCTTCGTTAGTCTCTCGGGCCTGCCTTCTCAGGGCGGCCCCCACCGCGGGTCCTGTGGTGCCGCGGCCTTCCGCCGGCGGCGTCCGTGTCCCAGGAGCCCAGCGCTCGCCCCGCCGCGGCCGCTGGAGGACGCGCCAGGACCCCTCCCCGCCGCGCGGCGGGGCCGCCCCGACCGCTTCCCCCGCCGGGCCCGCCGGGCTCGACGCCGGCGGCCGCCCGACCGCCCCCCCTCCGCGCCCCGGAGACCCTATGCCCGAATCCCACGAGAAACGACAGCGCAACCGACGCAAGCAGCTCAAGCGCAAGGAGAAGCTGGAGCGCCGGCTGCAGCGCAAGGCGGAGAAGCGCCGCGGCGACGGCAACCCGCTCTACCACACGCTCACGAGCGGCGGGGAGATCTACACGGTCGAGACCGACGTGTGGCTCGCCGTCCTCGACCTCGCCCTCGTCTCGGGCTGGATGCCCCCCGAGGGCTCGGTCCCCGAGGAGCCCGCCGAAGGCGGGACCTTCGAGCGCCCCGCCGGCCTGGAGCTGACGGCCGAGGACGCCGAGGCCCTCTCGAAGGTGGTCCTCGGCCTGGTCCCGCTGATCTCGGAGGAGGAGCTGCGCATCTCCTCGAACGCCTTCGGCGAGAACCACACGCGCGACCTGCTCGAGCGGCGCGCCGGCGGCGAGAGCCTCCCCAACGAGGAGGCCATCGCCTCCCACGAGCTGCTCAGCGGTCCGCCGAAGCGCGAGGTCGAGCGCCTGGGCGAGTTCCTCGCGACCGGCGCCATCTCGATCGAGGCGGGCTGAGCCCGCGGCGCGCCGGGGGACCTCGCCCCCCGCGCCGGCCCGGCGGGGCTCCGGCTAGACTCGGCCGCATGAAGCTCCCGATCGCCGCGCTCGCCCCCCTGCTCGCCCTCCCGACCCTCGCGCCGACGCGGCAGGAGGCCCCTCCGCCGGCCCCGGCGGCGACCGCGCACCTGCCCGTGCTCGAGTGCTACTACATCGTGCCGCAGGAGGGCCGGTTCCAGGACGCGGCCCACCACCACCGCAGCCTGCGGATCCAGGCCGCGACGATCCTCGAGGGGGGCGAGATGCGCGTCTTCGAGCAGATCTACTCCGACGACCGGGCGCTCGTGAGCTTCGTCGAGCACCGGGACCTGCGCGCGGCCTTCGAGAACCGCAACACCTGCAACGCCGACCCGGACTGGTCGAGCCGCTTCGACGAGCTGCTCGAGACCACCGACCAGGAGCGGTCGTTCCGCTCGATCCTGGTGCCCGTCGCCGGCCCGGCGGAGCCCCCCGCGCCGCGGTTCGCGCGCTTCCTGTCCCGCTCGCCGGTCGACCCCTTCCGCCGCGCCGTCGCCCAGCGCCGCGCCCGCGAGCTGGTCGACCACCTCAACGCCAACCACCCCGACGTCCGCGCCTACGCCTACGTCGACGACCTCGGGACCCCGTACGAGCTGTACCTGATCCTCGACTACGAGAGCATCTGGGAGCGCAGCCCCGACGGCCACCCCACCAGCTGGGAGGCCACCCGCCGCGCCCTCCTCGAGGACACGCGCTACGCCGAGCTCCTCGAGGCCCTGGGCGAGACCCTCGAGCGCCCCACCACCGAGGTCGTCTGCATCGAGCTGCGCTGACCGAGCGCCGCGCCGGGCCGAGGCCAGCTCAGAGCACGCGGGTCCACCACTCGTCGTGGACGCTGTCGTCGATCATGGTGGACAGCAGCTCGCGCTCGAGCTCGACGAAGGCCTCGTCCCGCGCCAGGCGCGCGTCGAACACCTCCCACTGCCAGCGGGTCGGGTAGTCGACGTACAGCTCCATGGCGCCGTACGGACCGGTCTCGCGCACGTAGACGCGGGCGGCCAGCTCGACGTACTCGCGGTTCAGGTGCTCGACGAGCCGCCGCGCCAGGTCGCGCGCGCGGCGGAACTCGCCCGGCCGCGCCCGGCACGTGCGGCGCAGCGTGTCGGCGCTCCCCGGGCGGTCCGCTCCCCCCGGCACGGTGCCGGCCCCCACCAGGTTCGCCGCGCTGGTCTGCCGGAATACCGCGTGGTAGCGCGCGTTCAGGTCCTCGTCGTCGGTCAGGTAGGTGCCGACGACCTCGGCCAGGCCCGCGGCGTCCAGCACGGAGACGAGCGTCGGCGCCGTCGCGCCCTCCTTGGCGTACACCCGGACGGTCTTCCCGGGGTGCATCTCGTCGACCCGCTGCCAGTACTCGACGAGCAGCCCGTACTGCAGGCGCTGCCCTTCCTGGACCTGGATCTCGGCGTAGATGCGTGCGGGCCGCAGCTCGTCGGCTCGCTCCCCCGAGACCCCCGAGGCCCCCGAGGACTGGGCCCCCCGCCCGGGGGCCACGAGCAGCACGGCGGCGGCGAGCAGCGGCAGGGACGGGACGGCGTGGGCGCGACGGGACATGCGGAGCTCCTCCGGGGCGGGGACGGGCGGGGCGCCATCCTGGCGGCCCGCGAGGAGGCGGGAGAGCGCCGACCTATCCCGCCGCCGCCGCGCGGCGCGCGCCGCGGTCGCGGTGGAACAGCACGTACACGGCGGGGATCAGGACCAGCGTGATCAGCGTCGAGCCGGCCAGGCCGCCGACGACGGTGCGGGCCAGCGGGGCCTGCGCGTCGGCGCCCTCGCCCACGCCCAGGGCCAGGGGCAGCAGCGCGAGCACGGTGGTCAGCGTGGTCATCAGGATCGGGCGCAGCCGTCGGCGGCCGGCCTCGGCGACGGCGGCGCGCACGTCGCGGCCCTCCTCGTCGATCAGGCGGCCGGCCTGGTCGACGAGCAGGATCGCGTTGTTGACCGCGATGCCGCCCAGCATGATGCAGCCGATGTAGGTCTGCACGTTGAAGGTCGTGCCGGAGACGTACAGCGTCACGAGCACGCCGACGGCCGCCACGGGCACCGAGAGCATCACGACCAGCGGGTCGCGCAGCGACTCGTACTGGCAGGCGAGCACCATGTAGACCAGGGCGAGCGCGAGGCCGAAGGAGACGAGCAACTCGACGAAGGCCTTCTCCTGCTCCTCGATCGTGCCGGCCACCTGGAGGCCGTACCCCGACGGCCGCGGGATGCGGTCGAGCCCCGCCTGGACGTCGCGGGCGATCGAGCCCAGGTCGCGGCCGGCGACGCCCGCGGTGACCTTCACGAGGCGCTGCTGGTTCTTGCGCTCGATCACCAGCGGGCCGCGGCTCGCCTCGGTGGTCACGAGGTTGCGCAGGGCCACCAGCTCGTCGTCCGGCGTCCCCAGCGTCAGGTCGAGCAGCTCGTCCACCGAGCGCTTCTCGGCGTCGGCGAGCTGCACGAGGATCCGGTACGAGTTCCCGCCGGCGCGGTACTCGCCCGCGCGCGAGCCCGCGAAGGCCGTCTCGATCGCGTCGGACACCGTGCGCACGCTCAGGCCGACGTCCGCGATCTTCTCGCGGTCGACGCGCACCTCGCGCTGGGGGACGCCGGCGTCGCGGCTGATCTCGACGTCGGTGACGCCCGCGACCGACTGGACGACCTCGGCCGCCCGCTCGGACAGGACGCCGAGCGCGTCGAGGTCGTAGCCGCGGACCTCGACCTCGAGGCCCTCCTGCTGGCCCAGCACGCGCTCGAGCAGGAACTGCCCCTGGGGCGCGCGCGTGCGCACGACCATGCCCGGGATGCGGCCCTCGACCCGCCGGCGCAGGTCCTCGGCCACCTCGACGTTCGAGCGCTCGCGCCGGCTCGCGGGCGACAGCGTCATGCTGATCTGCCCGGAGGTGTTCGACGAGCTGCCCCAGGTCGCGCCGACGGTCACGACCGACGACACGAGCTCGGGCACGGCGGGCAGCACCAGCTCCTCCATGCGGCGCGTCTGGCGGTCGACCAGGTCCAGCCGGGTGCCGACCTCCATCTCGCCGGTGACGCGCACCTCGCCCTCGTCGCTCGGGGGCAGGAACTCCGTCCCGATGCGCGGCGCCAGCAGCAGGCTCGCGCCCAGCACGGCGGCCGAGGCCAGCACGGTCGTCCAGGGACGCGCGAGGGCCGTTCCCAGCAGGCGGCGGTACGCGTCGTCCAGGGTCGTGTACGCGGCGTCCGCCCGGCGCGCCAGGGACGCCGCGCCCTCGGCGGACGCGCCGCCGGAGGACGCCCCCCCCGCGAGCAGCCGCGAGGCCAGCACGGGGACCACGCTGAGCGCCACGAGCAGCGAGCAGGCCAGCGCGAACACGATGACGTAGGCGAGCTCCTGGAACAGCACGCCCGAGACGCCGCGCACGAAGGCCAGGGGCAGGAAGATCACGAGCGTCGTGATCGTGCTGGCGACGATCGCGGTCGCGACCTCGCTGGCCCCGCGCACGGACGCGTCGCGCACGGACTCGCCCTCCTCGTTCCGTCGGCGGAAGACGTTCTCGAGCACGACGACCGAGCTGTCGACCATCATGCCCACGCCCAGCGCCAGGCCGCCCAGGGTCATCAGGTTCAGCGTGAGGCCGCCGAAGTAGACCAGCGCGAAGGTCGCGACGACCGAGATCGGGATCGCCAGGGCGATCACGAGCGTGCTGCGGACGTTGCGCAGGAAGAAGAGCAGCACCAGGACCGCCAGCGCGCCGCCGTACAGCACGGACCGGGCGACGTTGGCGATCGAGCGCTCGATGAAGTTGCCCTGGTTCGAGACCGGCACGATGCGGATCTCGGGGTAGGCGGCGTTGACGTCGTCGATGGTCTCCAGGATGCGGCGCGACACCTCCACGGTGTTCGCGTCGGCCTGCTTGCGAACGGCGACGCGGATGCCGCGCTGGCCGTCGACGCGGACCAGGCGCGTCAGCTTCTCGTACGTGTCGCGCACGGTCGCGACCTGTCCCAGGGTGACCACGGCGCCCTCGCGCTCGAGCAGGACGGTGTCGCGGATCTCGTCGAGGTCCACGAACTCCGCCGGCGCGCGCAGCGTGACCTCGTAGCGCCCGGCCTCGAGCTTGCCCGCGGGGCGGTCCAGGTTGGCGTCGCGCAGCACCTGCAGGATGCGGTCGAAGGGCACCCCGAGCGCGTTCAGCCGGTCCGGGTCGAGCTCGATGCGCACCTCGCGGTTGAAGCCGCCCCACACGTCCACCTGGGCCACGCCCGGCACGCGCGCGAAGCGGTAGCGCACCTGGTCCTCGACCAGGGTCGTCAGCTCGACGGGGTCGAGCTTGCTGGAGATGCCGAGGATCACGACCGGGAAGCTCGCGACGTCGAACTTGGAGACGCGCGGGCGGCCGACCTCCTCGGGCAGCTCGTCGATCTCGCTCTCGAGCTGGGCCTGCAGCTCGATCGAGGCCGCGTCGAGGTCCGTGCCCCAGGCGAAGCGCACGCGGACGCGGCTCGAGCCCTCCGACGACTCCGACGAGATCTCCTCGACGCCCGGCACCGTCGCGACGACCTCCTCGACGATCTGGGTGACGAGCCGCTCGACGACCTCCGGGCTGGCCCCCTCGAGCTCGGTCCGCACCGTCACGGTCGGCAGCTCGACGTCCGGCAGCAGGTCGATGCGCAGGCGGCCCAGCGACACCACGCCCAGCACGACGACCATCGCCGTCACCATGGCCGTGAAGACCGGCCGGGCCACGCTGGCGCGCGGGAGGTTCATTCCGAGACGCCCGCGGTCGCCGCGTCGCCCTGCTCCACGACGTCGACGAGCGCGCCGTCGTCGCAGAGCTCGTGGCCCAGGGTCACGACGCGCCCGCTCAGGTCCTCGTCGAGCACGCGCACGCGCTCGCCCTCGCGGAAGCTCACCTCGACGGGGTGCCAGCGCACCCGGGAGTCGAGCTCGTTCAGGACCAGGACCCCGTCCTCGCCGCCGCGCTCGGCCAGGGCGCCCCACGGCACGGTCACGGCGTCGGCGACGTGCTCCAGTTCGAGCGTGGCGCGGACGAACATGCCCGGCTTGAGCGCGGCGTCGGGGTTGGCGATCTCGAGCTCGACGCGGGCCTGCCGGGTGGCGCTGCGGAACACGGGCGCGATGCGCGCCACGCGGCCCTCGAACGTCCGCCCGGGGTAGGCGTCGGTGGACAGCACGGCCCGCTGGCCGACCTCGAGCAGGCGGTAGTCGCGCTCGGCCACGAACACGACCGCCACGACCGGGTCCAGCTGGACGACCGTGAGCAGCGGCGCGTTCGCGCGCGCGCTGCCGCCCTCGTCCACGAAGCGCTCGGCGACCACGCGGGCGCCGTCCCCCCCGCTCCACTCGGCGGTCACCTCGGTGTAGCCCAGGCGGATGCGCGCGGCGCGCAGCAGCGCCTCGGCCCGCGCGACGCTGGCGCGGGTCACCTGCAGGCGCGCCCGCGCCGCCGCCTCGTCGGTCTGGGCGGCGTCGAACTGCGACTCGGACGTCACGCCGTCCTCGCGCAGCGACTCCAGGCGGGCCAGGGCCCGGCGCGTGAACTCGAGGCCGCTCTCCGCCTCCTGCTCGCTGGCGCGCGCGACCGCCAGGTCCGCCTCCGCCTGCTGCACGGCCTGGAGGAACTCGTCGTTGTCCAGCCGCGCGACGACCTGGCCGCGCTCGACGGGGTCGCCCAGGTCGACCAGCAGCCGCGCGATGCGGCCCCCGACCTCGGGCGTGACCCCGAACTCGGCCGAGGCCTCGAGGCTGCCGCTGACCGTGCGCCGGTAGGTCAGCGGCCCGCGCTCGACCGTTCCCACCTCGACCGGGACGGCCCGCTCCTCCGCGTCGGCCGCCTGCCCGCCGTGGGCCCCCTCCGAGCACGACGCGAGCGCCGTCCCCAGCCCGAGGGCCAGGGTCGCGACGAGGAGGGGACGGCCGAGGACGGAGGGGGGGCGCATCGGCGACTGTCCAAGATCTTCGCATCCTCGCGGTCGGCGGATGCGGGGGGGTCTTCGAATTCGTGCCGCCGGGGTCGCGGGCGGGCCTCCGCTCCCGCCCGCGGGTCCTCCGCCTCGACGCAGGCGAGCGCGCCTGGGCTCCCCGGGCAGCTCAGAACGAGTAGCCGAGCCGCACTCCGAACACCCACCCCTCGAGGTCGGGGGTCGGGCCCTCCTGGCGGTCCAGCACGTGCTGCGCGTCGAGCGTCAGGGCGAGGCCGGGGCGCAGCGCGAGGCTGAGGTAGGCCTCGAGCACCGCGGAGGACTCCAGGCCGCTGCCGCCGACCGACAGGTGGGCCAGGCCGAGACCGAGCACGTCCTCGGGCCGGTGCCAGAGCCGGCCGTCGAGCTGGAGGCCCCCGGAGGCGAGCTGCGCGTTCTCGCCCGCCCGGGTGCGGTCCTGGGTGCCGAGCCGGGTCCAGACCGCGACGCGCTCGCCGAGGCTCTGGCTCGCGCTCAGGATCAGGACCGTGCGGGGCTCGCCCGCGGCGGAGCTGTCGTCGTCGCGATGGCCGGTGTAGATCCGGTAGCGTCCCTCGCCCAGCCCCGTGTCGGCCCGGTACGACCCCTGCAAGCCCAGGAACGTGTACGGCCGGCCCGCGTCGTTCTCCGGCACGCGCATCACCACGCCGGTGACGCCGAACCGACCGCGCTCCCACTCGACCACGGCGCCGGGGTCGTAGGACGGCGCGAACCCGTTGGGCGAGTTGACGAGCGCGGCGTTCATGAACTGCGTCAGCTCGTCGTTCGACAGCTCGTTCTGGTCGAGGTACTCGGTCGCGTCGATCAGGCCGCCGGTCAGCCTCAGCGTCCCCGCGTCGCCGAGGCCGAGCTCGTGGCCGTACCACGCCGTGAGGAGGTAGTCGCGACCGGTGCCGTTGATGTCGATCGCCGAGCACTCCAGGTCCGCGGCCCAGGGGCTGAGCGCGAAGGGCGTGTCGCCGTTCAGGGACTCCCCCACCGGCAGGCCGAGCGTCGTGTGGAGCCGACCCGACGCGCCCACCCGGAGCTCGATGGACGGTCGCAGCAGCAGGGCGCCGCCCTCGTCGTTCGCGCCGCTCGCGCGCTGGACCTGCCACGCGCCACCGACCCAGCCGCTGACGGAGAGGCGTTCGTACCAGCGGAGCTCGTCGGAGACGGGGGCGGCCGGCTCCGGGAGCTGCGGCGAGAGCGCCGCGACCAGCGCGGTCCAGACGGGCGCGGCGGCGATCACGGCACCGTGGGGCACGCGAGGCGCGACGCGTCGCGTCCGCGATGCGCACGGGCCCGCGCCTCCGCGGTCGCGGTCCTCGCCCCGGCTCCGCCGTCGCACGGCCGCTCCATGGCGGCGCGCGTTGTAGCGAATCCGGCCCGCCCGCGCGACGGGCGCCAGCTCGACCGCGGCAGCGCGGAACCTCCTCGCCCGGGCGACGCGAGAACGACGGACGGGCCTCCGCTGTCCAGCTCTACGGTCGAGTTCGTACGCCGCGCACCCTCGCCGGTCTTCCTCTCGCTGCAGGCGCTTGCCTTTTGCGGGAACCGCCCCGAGACTCCGATCCCCTTCCGTTTCCCAGCCGAGACCGTCATGTCGCATTCCCTCTTCCAGCAGGCCTTCGACGAGATCCGCACCCAGGTCGAGTCCGAGGACTTCCCCGCTTCCTTCGAACGCGCCGACGTCCTCGAGCGCCTGCGCCACCCCGACCGGGTGATCCGCTTCACCGTCCGCTGGATCGACGACGAGAAGAAGGTCCACCACACGCCGGCCTAGCGCGTGCAGTACTGCAACGCGATCGGCCCGTACAAGGGCGGCCTGCGCTTCGCGCCGAACGTGTGCGAGGACGAGTTCCTGTTCCTGGCGCTCGAGCAGTGCCTCAAGAACGCCCTGACCGGCCTGCCCCTCGGCGGCGGCAAGGGCGGCGCGCGCTTCCGGACGTCCGACCACTCGAGGCACGAGGTGCTGCGCTTCTGCCAGGCCTTCATGGACGAGTACGTGCGCCACGGCGGCGCGGACGTCGACGTCCCGGCGGGCGACATCGGCGTCGGCTCGCGCGAGATCGGCTGGCTGTACGGGCGCTGGGCCAAGCTGACCGGCCGCCACGTCGGGATGCTGACGGGCAAGCCGGAGGAGCTGGGCGGGATCCCGGGGCGCGTGGAGGCCACGGGCTACGGAACCGTCCGCTTCGCGATGCGCATGCTCGAGCGCCTCGACCGTCAGATCGACGGCCTGCGCGTCACCGTGTCCGGGGCGGGCAACGTCGCGCTGTACGCCGCGGAGCGCGCGATCCTCGAGGGCGCCAGGGTGCTGAGCCTCTCGAACTCGAAGGGCACGGCCCGGTTCGGGGACGGCGGCCTGACGCGGGAGCAGCTGGACGAGATCAAGGAGGCCACCGCGGAAGGGACGCGCCTCGAGGCGTTCGCGCAGGACCGCAGCTGGCTCGAGTTCGCCGAGGGCACGACCCCCTGGAGCATCGAGTGCGACGTGGCCCTGCCCTGCGCGACGCAGAACGAGCTCGACGAACCGGACGCCCGGCTCCTGGCCGCCGGCGGGACCGTCGTCGTCGCCGAGGGCGCCAACATGCCGTCCACCGCCGCGGCGGTCGCCGCCATGAAGGAGTCCGGCGTCGTGCTGGGACCCGGCAAGGCCGCGAACGCCGGCGGCGTGGCGGTCTCGGGCTTCGAGATGATCCAGAACGCGACGCGGGACCCCTGGACGCGCAAGGAGGTCCTGGAGCGCCTCGACGAGGTGATGGACGAGATCCACGAGCGCTGCGTCCAGCACTCGGGCAACGGCAAGCGGCCCGACTACGTCCGGGGTGCCAACGTCGCCTCGTTCTACCGCCTGGGCCGGGCGATCGTCGCGACGGGCCCGAACTGAGCCCACCCGCCAGTCGGCCGGCCCTGCACGACCCGCCGGTCCGCCGGCCGCGCTACTCGTGGAGGAACTCGAGCGCGTCGATGGGGATGCGGCGCGCGCCCATGACCGTGGCGATCAGCTCGCCGCGCCGGGCGGGGTTGAGGAACTCCCAGACCACGTCGCCCTCCGGCGCCACCTCGAAGATGCGGCCCTCCGTGGACTCCGTGACCAGCGTGTTGCCGTTGGGGAGGCGCTGGACGTAGCCGAGCCAGCTCGTGTGGAACGGCTGGGAGGGCGTGCCGCGGTACTGCCAGACGGTGCGCTGGGTCACGGGGTCGAACTCGACGACGCGCGAGGCGTCGTGGGCCAGCGGGTCGCCCGCGTTGCCGCCCATGTTGTCGAGCAGCAGCACGTTGCCGTTCTCGAGCAGGTGCGCCTGGTGCTGCCGGCGCCACTTGCCCGCCAGCAGCCACGTGATCCGCTCCTCGTCGGGGTCGAGGGCCACGACCGCGTCGAGGTCGCGCAGGGACAGCAGCAGGTCCCCCGCCTCGAAGGGCGTCCCCGCCGCGAGCTCGGCCGGCACGACGTCCACGGAGTTCGCGTGGAACACGTCGAAGCCCCGCCGCGGCCCGGCGAGCACGTGGGCGTACTCCGAGCGGCAGAACGCGTCCAGCAGCGACAGCCGGCGCAGCTCGAGCCCGCCCGCGCTCAGGAAAACGACCTCGTCGAGGACCACGCGCCCCTCCAGGCGCAGCCCCGGGTAGTCGCGGGCGACCTGCTCGGGGTCGTACTCGGTGTGCACGAGCGAGACGATCGTGCCGTCCGGGAGGATCGTCGCGTCGTGGTGGTTGCGCTGGGCGACGCTCCACAGCACCTGGCCGTCCCGGTCCACCTTGGCGAGCCCGATGTACTCGAACACCACCAGCAGCTCCCCGGTGGGGAACGGGAGGGCGCGCCGGACGAACTGCTCGTGCTCGGCCTCCGTCGGGTACGGCGCCCCCCCGGGCCAGACCTCGTCGTAGGGCACCCGCCACTCGTGCACCACCTCGCCCGCCAGGTCGATCAGCGAGACGACCGGGGCGTGGCCGGAGCAGTACAGCGTGAGGCCCCGCTGCACGCGGTCGTGGTCGTAGAGGAACGCCCCCGCCCCGGAGGCCTCGGCGTAGGCGCCGGCGTAGCCGAGGCTGGCCAGCTCCTCGCCGCCGCCACGCCCCTCCCGCCTGGGCGCCCGGTGGGACTCGTGCCACCGGCCGTACGGCGCCTCGGACTCGAACAGGTCCCCCAGCCGCTCCAGGGGTCCGTAGGGGAACAGCCTCAGGCGGCCGACCGCCACGCCGTAACCGAATGCCGCCACGATCGCGACGGCCAGGGCCGCGCGGACCACTCGGGCCCGCCAGGGGTTCTTTGCAACCTGCATGCGCCTCTTTCGCGCGGCTTCCCTCCGCGCGCCATCCCGGGATTCACGGAACCACGTCCCGGCCACCCCGGCAAGGCGCCCCCGGCGACGGCCGCCGCGGGCGCCCCTCCGGACCCGGGCGTCGCGCTGCGACCCCCGGGCGGCGTCCCCCGTCGGTAGATCGGCGACCGGAGCCGGGATTCACCCCTTTTTCATGCCCAAAAGCCCGTTCCCGCGCCGGTAGGGTGCGCAGCCCCGGGGCCGACGCCCCACCCCCAGGAATCTCGACAAGGGAGCCCAGCATGCGACCGCTCATCCCGTGGACCACGCTCTTCGCATCCGCCCTCCTCGCCGCCTGCACCGCCGCCGGGGACACCGTCGCGGAGAAGCGGACCAGCATCGAGACCCGCACGACCGAGGTGCTCCAGCGGCTCTACGAGGAGAGCCCGGAGGTCGAGCAGCAGATCGCGGACGCGGCGGGCTACGCGGTCTTCAGCAACATCGGGGTCGACGTGCTCCTCGTCGGCGGGGGCGGGGGCTACGGCATGGCCGTGGACAACGCCACGGGGGTCCGCACCTACATGCGGATGGGCGAGGCCTCGGTCGGGCTCGGCCTCGGCGTGAAGGACTTCCGCGTCGTGTTCGTCTTCCAGACCGCGGAGCGCCTGAAGAAGTTCGTCAAGGAGGGCTGGGAGGCCGGCGCCGAGGCGACCGCCGCGATCGAGGCGGGCGGCGAGGGTGCCTCCGCGAGCGGCGCGGCCTCGTTCGTCGACGGCATCGCGGTCTACCAGCTGACCGAGACCGGCCTGGCCCTGCGCGCCAACGTCAAGGGCACCAAGTACTGGCCCTACGGCGAGCTGAACTGACTGAGCTGACTGGCTTCCGTGTGGACTCGCGGGAGGGGGTCCCTGATCGTAGTCCCTTCCGAATCCAGCCTAGGACATCCCCGATGGACGCGAGGTGCCCGTCCCCTGCCAGCACGGGTGCAAGCTCCGACCCCGCCAGTCCTGTCGCCACGTGAGCAGCTGCCCCCACACCAGCCGCCTCGAGGTCAGGCCCAGCATCTGAGCCGGCGACATCGCGTCCCAGTTGAAGCGCCGCCGCACGAAGTTGCGGTACGCCACGAACACCGCGAGCCCCAGGTTCAGGTAGCGCTTCTTCTTGCTCACCAGCCACGACTCGCGCCTTAGGCGGCCCACCAGATCGCGTGCCATGGCCTCGGTGTGATTGATCGGGAAGAGCGGGTTCCAGGTCATCCGTGCGAGCTTGCTGTTGGTCGTCTCGTGGACCAGCCGGCGCCTCCCGAAAGCCCTCTGCGCCATGCCGACGTAGCTCGTCTTCTCGTCGGTCTGCAGTACCACGGTCTCGAGTCCGGTAGCCAGCTCGGCCGCCCTCCCGAGTGCCCGCTTCACGCTCTTGCGGGAGCGGTCGATCCGCTTCCCGAGCCGTTCCTCGTCCTCCTGGAGGGCCTTCAGCCGTGCCGGGGTCATCTTCCCGCGTGGCCGGATCGTGGCCGACTCCGCCCACACGATGAAGCGCGTCTCGGCCTCGATCACGACGGGCACGCTGAGCGGGCGCGTCCGCCGGCGACACTCGTAGGTCTCGAGCTCGTCGAGCTGGAGGCGGGAGCCGGGCGGAAGGGGGGCGCGGAGGTTCAAGTTGAGGCGCCAGAGGTGCCGGGCGAGCTTGCGGAACTTGAGCTCGGTGCAGCGCAGGCTGAGGCCGAGCAGGCGTGACGACTGTCGGATGCCCAGGCCGGAGGCGAGCAGGCGGAAGAGGTGTGGATTGAGGTGCGGGCGGTG
>JAUIDW010000077.1 GCA_030428395.1 bacterium
AAGGGCGACCCGGAGCTGGCCGCGGCCTACGCCGAGCTCGGCGACGTGTTCGTGAACGACGCCTTCGGCTCGTCGCACCGCGCGCACGCGTCGGTGACCGGCGTGGCCGAGCGCCTGCCGTCGATGGCGGGGCTGCTGCTCGAGCGCGAGCTGGACGCCTTCGACCGGGTGCTGAACGACCCCGCGAAGCCCTTCGTGGCCGTCCTGGGCGGGGCCAAGGTGGCCGACAAGCTGCCCGTGATCGAGAACCTGCTGCCCAAGGTGGACGCCGTGCTGATCGGCGGGGCGATGGCCTACACCTTCCTGAAGGCCCGCGGCGTCGAGGTCGGGGCCTCGCGCTTCGAGCCGGACGAGGTCGAGACGGTGCTGGCGGCCACCGCCGAGGCGGAGCGCCGCGGCGTCGACCTGCTCGTGCCGGTCGACCACGTGATCGCGGACCGCTTCGCGGCGGACGCGCAGCACCGCGAGACCGAGGGCGAGGCGATCCCCGCGGGCTGGATGGCGCTCGACATCGGGCCCCGCACGCGCCGGGCCTACGCCGAGCGCATCGCCGGCGCGCGGACCCTCGTCTGGAACGGCCCGATGGGCGTGTTCGAGATGGAGGCCTTCCGCGGCGGCACCGAGACCGTCGCGCGGGCCGTGGCCGACTGCCCCGGCTACACGGTGGTCGGCGGCGGGGACTCCGTGGCCGCCATCGAGCTCCTGGAGCTGGGCGAGCGCATCGACCACATCTCCACCGGCGGCGGCGCGTCGCTCGAGTTGCTCGGGGGCACCGAGCTGCCGGGCATCGCCGCCCTGGCCCGCGGCTAGGACGCGGGCGGGCCGACGCGGACCGCGCCGGGCCTCACCCGCGGGTGGGCCCGGACGCCTCCCGCGCCTGCGGGCGGGAAACCGCGCGCGGCCAGGGCTAGGATAGGGCGCGCCGCCGGTGAGCGGCCGCCGCCGATGACCGACCGCCCGATCCTCGTCGCCCCGTCGCTGCTCTCCTGCGACTTCGCCCGCATCGGTGAAGAGGTGCGCGGCATCGAGGCCGCCGGCGCCGACTGGCTGCACGTCGACGTCATGGACGGCCACTTCGTCCCCAACCTGACGATCGGCCCGCCGGTGGTGAAGGCGATCGACGCCGTGGCCACGCGCCCGCTCGACGTGCACCTCATGATCACCGACCCGTTGAAGTACGCCGAGCCCTTCGCGCGCGCGGGGGCCCACGTGCTGACGTTCCACGCGGAGGTCGCGCCGACCGCCGCGGAGGGGCGCGCCGTGGTCGACCGCTTCCGCGAGCTGGGCGTGCCGAAGGTCGGCGTCTCGGTGAACCCCGACACCCCGATCGAGGCCGTCGAGCCGCTGCTCGAGCACGTCGACCTCGTGCTCGTGATGAGCGTGTTCCCCGGCTTCGGGGGGCAGGCCTTCATGGAGGAGGTGCTGCCCAAGACCCGCCGGCTGCGGGAGCTGGGCTTCGCCGGCCACGTCGAGATGGACGGCGGCGTCGACGTCCACACCGCGCCCCGCTGCGCCGCCGCCGGGGCGGACGTGCTGGTCGCGGGATCCGCCATCTTCGGCTCGGACGACCGTCCGGGCACGATCGCCGCGATCCGCGCCGGCGCCGAGCGGGCGCAGGCGGAGTCGCGCGTCGCCTGAACACCATGGCCGACACGCCCCGAGACGAGCCGGAGAAGCGACCGGCGGCCGAGGAGGCCGACTCCAGGACGCCCGAGCAGACCAAGGCGCCCGAGAAGGCCGCGCCCCCCGCCCGCGGCGAGTCCCGCTTCTCGCGCCTGCGCAAGAAGCGCGACATGCCCGGCGGGCTGTGGCTGAAGTGCGAGTCCTGCGGCAAGACGATCTACCGCAAGGAGCTCGAGGCCAACCACCGCGTCTGCCCGTCGTGCGACTTCCACTTCACGCTGCCCGGGCGCGAGCGCATTCGCCTGACGCTGGACGAGGGCTCGTGGGAGGAGCGCTACGCCGAGCTCGAGACGATCGACCGGCTCGAGTTCGAGGACAAGGTGCCCTACCTCGAGAAGATCCGGCGCACCGTCGAGCGCACCGGCCAGAACGAGGCGCTGCTGTGCGGGCTGGGCGAGATCGAGGGGCGCCCGGTGGTCCTCGCCGTGCTCGACTTCACCTTCCTCGGCGGCTCGATGGGGGAGGTCGTCGGCGAGAAGATCGCCCTGGCCGCGGAGCTGGCGCGGGACCGCCGCCGCCCGCTGGTCGTGTTCACGAGCTCCGGCGGGGCGCGCATGCACGAGGGCGTGATCTCCCTGATGCAGATGGCCAAGACCTGCGCCGCGCTGGCGGACTACTCCGACGCGGGCGGGTTCTCGATCTGCACGATGACCCACCCGACGACCGGCGGCGTCACGGCGTCCTTCGCCTCGATCTGCGACGTCACGCTGGCGGAGCCGGGCGCGCTCATCGGCTTCGCGGGCCCGCGCGTGATCGCCAGCACGATCAAGCAGGAGCTCCCGGAGGGCTTCCAGCGCTCCGAGTTCCTGATGGAGAAGGGCCAGATCGACGCGATCGTCCACCGCAACGAGCTGCGCGCCGCCCTCGCCCGCCTGCTCGACTACGCCGGCGGCCCGCAGGTCGGCGGCGAGGACCCCCAGGTGGACGTCGCCCGCCCGCAGGCGGCCGCGGGGGACGGCGAGGCCGGGTCGGACGAGGCGCCCGAGCCGCCGGAGCCCCCGGAGAACGGCGCGCCCCGCCGCGAGGGCGACGCCGCCGCCGCCGACGCGCCGGGCGGCGAGCCCGCGTCGCGCGAGGCGGACTAGGCCCGCCGGTCCCCGGCCGGCCCGGGGACGCACCGGGGGGCGGTCGCTTTTTCGCGGGAAGATCGAACCCCGCGCAGCGCGCGGGGAAAGCAGGGGGTGAGCCCATGCCCGCCCCCGCCGAACGCCCCGGTCCCGAGGCCCTGCTCGCCCACGGCGAGTTCGTGCGCGCCCTGGCGCGGCGCCTGGTCGGGGACGGGGACACCGCCGACGACCTCGCCCAGGAGGCCTGGCTCGCCGCGCTGCGGCGGCCGCCGCGGGGCGCCTGGCGGCCCTGGCTCGCGGCCGTGGTCCGCAACCGCGCCCGGGCCGCCGCGCGCGGCGAGGCCGGGCGCCGCGCGCGCGAGCTGCGCGTCCGCACGCCCGAGCCCGAGCCCTCGTCGGCCGACGTGCTGCAGCGCGAGGAGGCGCGCGCCCGCGTCGTCGCCGCGGTCCTGGCGCTGCCGCCGCCGCTGCGGCAGGTCGTGCTGCTGCGCTACTACGAGGAGCTGGCGCCGCGCGCCATCGCGAAGCAGCTGGACTTGCCGCTCGAGACGGTCCGCACCCGGCTGAAGCGGGGCCTCGCGCGGCTGCGCGAGCGGCTCGCGCGCGAGGACGCCGGCTGGCGCCGCGCGCTCCTGCCGATCGCGTTCTCTCCGCCGGTGCTCGGCGGCCTGCCGCTCGCGGCGCCGGCGGGGGTCGCCGCCGGGCTGCTGGGCGTCGTCGCCGCCGGCGCGCTGCTGGCGCGGCTCGAGGTCGCGCCGGCGCAGCCGGTCGAGCTGGTCGCCGCCGCGGCCGTGCGCGCGCCCCGCGAGCAGGAGGAGCCCCGCTCCCTGGCCGCGCCCCCGGCCCGCCCGGCGACGGAGCGGCCGGCGGTGGCCGCCGCACCGCCGCCCGTCGCCGCGCGGCCGGAGCCGCCCGCGCCGGCGGCGGCGGTGCCGACCTCGCTCGCCGTGCGCGGGACGGTCGTGGGTCCCTTCGGCGCGCCGGTGGTCGACGCGGTCGTGTTCCGCGGCGGAGTCGGGCGCCTGCGCGGACCCGGGCTGTTCGGCGCCTTCGACCTCGAGCGCGTGTGGGACGGCGTGCGGACGCTGCGCGACGGCACGTTCGAGCTGCCGGGTCCGCCCGGGGTCGTGACGGCCTGGCACCCGCGCTTCAGCGCGCAGACGCTGGACCTCGCGGACGCGGATCCCGCGGAGGAGCACCAGGTGCAGCTGCCCCCGGCCGGCCGGCTCAGCGGCACGCTGCCCGCGTTCGTGAAGGGCGTGCGCGCCGGCGAGCGGCTGCTGCTCGACGAGGAGCAACCGGTGTGGCTCGACCGGCACCTCGGGTTCGACGTCGACCCGCTGCCGGCGGGCCTGCACGGCCTGCGCCTGCCGGGCGGCTCGTGGCTGGGCCTGCGCGTGCGGCCCGGCGAGACGACGGTGGTGGACCCGGGGGCCTTCCTGGAGGACGTCGAGATCGTCTTCGAGCACGCCCGTCCGTCCGCGTCGCGCTACTTCATGCGCCCGCAGACCGCGCTCGTCGGTCTGGAGGACGTCTTCGCCATCCTCGCGCCGCGCGCGCGCCGCGACGTGCTGTCGGCCCCGTGGCTGGTGCGCGGGGCGTACCTCGTGGTCGACGAGGAGGGGCCGGTCACGCGCGTCGACCTCGAGCACGCCCGCGGGCGGGCCGTGGTCGAGCGCCTCGAGGTCGCGCTGTCGACGCGCGAGCGCCCGGGCGCGGTGCCCGTGCCCGACGACGTCGACGAGGTCGCGCAGACGATGGTGGCCGGGCACCTGGCCGGGCGCGCGAAGGACCGCAAGGGTCGCTTCCTCGTCCCGCCGGAGACCTGCGCGGTCGTGCGCTACGTCGATTCCGAGCAGCTGCCGCCCGCCCTGCAGCGGCTGGGCAGCCTGCACCCCGAGCCCGAGGACTTCACCTCCCGCACGTGGCGCGAGCCCTGACGCCGGGGCGTGCTCCGCCGGAGCGTGGCGGTGCGCGCGACGGGGGGCTCGATGCGGGGAGCGGACGCTAGGCGCCCGGGTCCCGGAGCGGGCGAGCGGCGGGCCGGGGGACGCGGCGCACGAGCGCCAGGCCGAGGACCAGCAGGACGACCAGGGCCGCGGCGCGCAGGAACAGGGCGTCGACGAGGTCGTCGGCGCGCGCGCTCGCGCTCTCGAGCCCGCGGTCCCAGCCGGCCTCCTCGGCGCGCGCGAACAGCTCGTTGAGCTCGCGCGCCGCCCCGTGCGCCTCGGTCGCGGCGGCGCGGAGGTCCTCGAGGCGCAGCGGCGGGCGGCCGTCCTCGCCCGGGAGGCGGTCGAAGCGCGCCGCCAGGCCGTCGAAGGCCTCGGCGGTGGCGGTCAGCTCGGCTCCGGCCTCGGCGGCGGCGACCGCGGTGGCGCGCGCCACCTCGAGGGAGCTGGCGAGCCCCTGGCGCCGCGCGTCGACGTCGTCCAGCAGCGCGTCGAGCTCCGAGCGCGCGCGCGTGAACAGGTGCTCGACGGCGTCCTCGCGCTCCTGGCCGATGCGCAGCGCGAGGCCGTCGAGCGCGCCCGTGGTCGTGGCCTCGAGGGCCTCGCGCAGGCCCTGGATGGCGCTCGCGCGCTCGGCGGCGAGCTGCGTGAACGCCGCGGCGACCCGCGCGTCGAGCTCCTCGACCTGGCCGGCGAGGACCCGGCTCGACTCCGCGAGCGCCGCCACCGCCGCCAGCCCCGTGCGCACCTCCGGCTGGTCCGCGATGCGGTAGGTCGTGAGCTCCACCTGCTGGCCCAGCACGTACGGATAGCGGCTGGCGAACCACAGGGCGCGCTCGCCGAGCAGGCGCGCCTCGTCGACCGCGCGCGTGGCCTCGCCGACCTCCGCGAGCAGGCCCGACGCGCGCCCGCGCGCGGCGGCGGTGGACAGCTCGCGCTCCTTGGTGAAGTCCTCGAAGCGCACGAAGGAGACCACGGTCTGGTCGGGGTGCTCGGCGACCCACGTGGCCAGGAGCTTGCGCAGCGTGGCCTCCTGGTCGGGCGAGATCACGCTGCGCGCCTCGGACCAGAGGGCGTCCTCCGCCGCGCGGAGGCGGGCGACGGCGGCGGCGCCCAGCTCGGGGTCGATCCCGGCGGGGACCCAGTGGGACTCGAACGCCCCGGTCTGCAGCGAGCCGAGCACGAGCAGGTCGAGCAGCGCCACGTCGGGGTTGGGCCCGCTGGCGATGTCGATGGCCGCGCCCATGCCGTTGCGCAGGAAGGAGAGGGCGAGCCACCGCGCGGTGGGGTCGACGTCGCCCTCGCGCAGGACGAGATAGGTCGTCTCGCCGAGCGCGGCCGAGTAGTCGTCGGCCATCAGCATGACGAGCGCCTGGATCTCGAGCTCGCTCGTGCCCTCCGACAGCGCGCTGGGCGGTCCCTCCGGCGGAGGCGACGACGCGACGCACGCGGCCAGCGCGAGGCAGGCGGGCGCGAGGAGTCGACGGACCGGGTGCGCGCCGTGCATGCCGGGGATTGTACGCGCGGCGCGCGCCCCGCTCACGGCGCGCGCAGGCGCAGGACCCAGCTGTCGAAGCGGTCCTGGGAGCGCTCGGTCTGGAGGCGTGTGGCCACGCGGTTCAGGGCGAGCAGCGGGGCGTCGAGGGCGCCCCGGAGGCGCGCCTCGCTGAACCAGACGGCCTGCGGGATCGGCCAGGTCAGCTGGTAGCCGGCGGCGTCCTCGAGGACGAAGCCGCGCGCCTCGAGCCGGGCGCGCATGGCCTCGCGGGTCTGCGCGTTCATCTCGCGCACCGGCAGCAGCGGCTTGCGCCGGCGCCGCGCGCGCATGCCGCGCGAGTCGCCGTGGATGTCGCCGATCACCAGCGTCGCCCCCGGGGCGAGCGTCCGCTGCAGGCCGTCCAGCCAGCGCTCGACGTCCGGGGAGAAGCTGACCACGCCCGAGCTCAGCACGAGGTCGAAGCGGGGCTCGCCCTCGGCGGGGAAGGGCGGGTCCTCGCCGAAGCCGACGCGGCCCTCGGCGTCCGCCAGGCCCTCGGCGCGCGCGTTGTCCGTGGCGATGCGGACCATCTCGGGGCTCGGGTCGAAGAAGCGCAGGGCGTTGCCGCGACCGCGCAGCGCGGCCTCGATGCCGACCCAGCCCGCGCCGCAGCCGAAGTCGAGGATGCGCGCGCCGTCGCGCGGCGGCGCGAAGTGGGCGACGAAGCGCCGCATCCAGCGGAAGTGGCCGTAGCCGGGGCCGCCGGGCACGCCGTTCCAGCCGGCGGCGTTCTGGTCGAACTTCTCGACCGTCGCGTCGGGCGACAGCGCCCACGCGCGGCGGACCGCCACCAGCGCGGTCTCGCCCGTGGGCAGGAAGGAGAGCGGCTCGACGCCCTGGAGCGTGCGGCGGCTGCCGCCGGAGACGACCGCCGTGACGTGCAGCCAGGGCCACAGCGCGTCGCGCCAGGCGGCCAGGTCCTCGTCGCCGCGCGTGCCCTCGAGGCGCACGACGAGGCGCCCGCGCCCGGGCAGCTGCCCGTCGAGGGCCTTGCGCAGCTGCTCCACGGTCTCCCGCGGGCGGGCCGTGCGCGGCAGCGGCGCGGTCGCGGCGTCGCCCGCCGCCGCGTCGAGGTCGAGCGCGGCGAGCAGCTCCGCGGGGGGCGCGGCGGGGAGGAGCGCGGCGCTCACGCGACCCTCCGCGCCAGGGCGGCGCCGAACACGGCGTGGAGCTCGGGGCCGAACAGCACGAGCCGCACGGCGTGGACCCCGGTGCACACGGGCAGCGCGGCGCCGAGTGCGTCGAGGGCGACCTCGGCCGCGAGCTCGGGCGGGTAGCCGTAGACGCCGCACGAGATGGCGGGGAAGGAGACCGCCCGCAGCCCGTGGGCGTGGGCCAGCCCGAGGGCCGAGACGAAGCAGCTCGCCAGCAGCTCGGGCTCGCCCTGCGAGCCGCCGCGCCAGACCGGACCGACCGTGTGGATCACCCACGGGGCCGGCAGGTCGTGGCCGCGGGTCAGGCGCGCCTGGCCGGTGGGGCAGCCGTCCGGCCAGCGCTCGACGCACTCGGCCAGGAGCCCGGGGCCGGCCGCGCGGTGCAGGGCGCCGTCCACGCCGCCGCCGCCGCGCAGGGCCTCGTTGGCCGCGTTCACGACGGCGTCCACCCGCTCGCGGGTGAGGTCGCCCTGGACGCAGGCGACGCGGTCGAAGGGGGAGGGCATGGCGGAGCGGCGCGCGCGCCGGAGCCGGGTGGACGCGGCGCGAGCGCCGCGCACTGTAGGGCCCCGCCCGGCGCGGCGGAAGGCGCGCGGCGGGCCGCGGCGGGTAGAATCGCGGGCTCCGACGCGCGCGGTCGCCGGCGAGCCCGTGGCCAGGTCGCGCGCCGGACCGTTGGGCCCGCGGAGGCCCCCGGACCATGAACCCTGCAGGCACGGCGACCCGCACGTGGCGGGTGCTGGCCGTCGAGCTGCCGCTCGGCGGGACCGGCGACGGAGCGCCCGAGCGCGAGCTCGAGGCGCGCGCCCTCGACCGCGCGGGGATCCCGGCCGAGGCGCTGCGGGGCCTGCGGATCGCCCGGCGCTCGCTCGACGCGCGCCGCCGGGGAGGCGCGCGGCGCATGGCGCGCGTCTACAACGTCGACCTGGTCGTCGACGCCGGCTTCCGCGGCCGGGCCCTGGAGCGCGCCGAGCGCGCCGGCCGTGTGCGCCCGGCGCCCGAGCTGGGACGGCTGGAGCCGGCGCACCTCCACGCCGACTTCCGCGGCGGCGCGCCGCGGACGGTCGTCGTGGGCACGGGGCCCGCCGGGATGTTCGCGGCCCTGGCGCTGGCCCGCGCCGGCGCGCCGCCGGTCGTGCTCGAGCGCGGCCCGCGGCTGGAGGAGCGCCACCGCCCGCTGGTCGCGTTCCACCGCCGGCGCGAGCTGGACCCCGAGGCCAACCTGCTGTTCGGCGAGGGCGGCGCGGGCACCTACAGCGACGGCAAGATCTACACGCGCGTGGACGACCCGCTGGAGGTGCCGCTCTTGCAGGAGCTCGTGGCCTGCGGGGCGCCCGGCGAGATCCTGTACGACAGCCTGGCGCACATCGGGACGGACCGCCTGCACCGCGTGCTGCCGCGCTTCCGCGCGCGCCTCGAGGAGCTGGGCGTGCGCTTCCTGTGGCGGACGCGGCTCGAGGGGCTGCGCGTCGCCGGCGAGTCGCCGCGGCGGATCGTCGCCGTGGAGACGAACGCGGGCGAGCTGCCCTGCGACGCGCTGCTGCTGGCGCCCGGGCACAGCGCGCGCGACACGTGGCGGCGGCTGGCCGACCAGGGCGTCGTCCTGGCGGCCAAGCCGTTCCAGCTGGGCGTCCGCGTGGAGCACCCCCAGGAGCTGGTCGACCGCGGCCGCCACGGCGACGACCCGGCCGCGCGCGCGCTCGGCGCCGCGAGCTACAACCTGGTGGCGAAGCCGCGCGGCGCCGCGCCCGGCGCGCACACGTTCTGCATGTGCCCGGGCGGCCGCATCGTGGCGGCGGTGAACGAGCCGGGGCTCCTGTGCACGAACGGGATGAGCAACTCGCGGCACTCCTCGGGCTGGGCCACCGCGGCGATCGTGGCCACGCTGGGTCCGCGCGAGTACGGGCCGGGAGAGCTCGCCGGCGTCGCGCTGCAGGAGCGGCTCGAGCGCGCGTTCTTCGCCGCGGGCGGGTCCGACTACACGGCGCCGGCGCAGACGCCCGCCGACTTCCTCGCGCGCCGGGCGACGGCGCGGCCGCGGCGCTCGACGTACCCCTTCGGGACGGTCGCCGGGCGCCTCGACGAGCTGCTCCCCGACCCGGTGGCGCGCGCGGTGGCCGGCGCGCTCGAGCGCTTCGACCGCTCGCTGCCGGGGTTCGCCGGGGACGCGGGGCTGCTGGTGGGGCTCGAGTCGCGCAGCTCGGGGCCCGTGCGGGTCCCGCGCGACCCGGAGACGTGGCGCGCGTCGGGCTTCGCCAACCTGCTGCCGCTCGGCGAGGGCGCGGGCTACGCCGGGGGGATCATGAGCGCGGCCCTGGACGGCGCGCGCGGCGCGCTGGCGCTGCTGGAGTACGGCTTGGTAGTCTGATCCGCTTCGCGCGGCGGCGCGGAGACCGGAGGGGAAGGAAAGGAAGACGCACGTGCCCAGCTCCTCGAACGGCAAGCGCCGCAAGGTCACCACCGAGCGCCTGCGCCAGATGAAGCAGGCCGGCGAGCCCATCGCCGCGCTGACCGCCTACGACTACCTGATGGCGCAGCTGCTGGACGCGGCGGGCCTGGACGTCGTGCTGGTGGGCGACTCGGCCGGCATGGTCGTGCAGGGGCTCGACACGACGCTGTCGGTGACCCTGGACCAGATGCTCTACCACTCCGCGGTCGTCGCCCGCGGCGTGCAGCGGGCGCTGGTCGTCGCGGACCTGCCGTTCATGTCGTACCAGGTGAACTCCGACGAGGCGCTGCGCAACGCCGGGCGCATGGTGAAGGAGACCACGGTCGAGGCCGTCAAGCTCGAGGGCGGCAACAAGATCTGCCCGACGATCCGGCGCATCGTCGACGTCGGCATCCCCGTCATGGGCCACCTGGGCCTGACGCCGCAGTCGATCCACAAGTTCGGCACGTACCAGGTGCGCGCGCGTTCGCCCGAGGAAGCCGACGAGGTGCGCCGCGACGCGCTGGCCCTGCAGGAGGCCGGCGCGTTCGCCATCGTCCTCGAGAAGGTGCCCGCGAGCCTGGCGGAGGAGGTGTCGCGCTCGGTCGACATCCCGGTCGTCGGCATCGGCGCGGGGCCCGGGTGCGACGGCCAGATCCTGGTCACCCACGACATGCTCGGGATCTACACGCGCTTCAAGCCGCGCTTCGTGCGGCGCTACGCCGAGCTCGCGAAGGACATGCGCGGGGCCTTCGAGCGCTACGTCGGCGACGTCAAGGCCGGCGAGTTCCCGACGACCGACGAGAGCTACTGAGGCCGCCTCAGTCGCGCGGCCGCAGCTCGAGGGTGCGCTGCCCGACGCCGTCGGGCGTGCCGCGCTGGTCCAGGCCGGCCCGGCCCGTGTCGGGGCTGGCGTGGGCGTTCAGCGTCGCCGGGAGGTCCTCGAGCATGCCCATGCCCCAGGCCTGGAGGTCGGTGGCCTCGTCCAGGAAGCGGGTGTCCACGACGGAGCCGACCGTGAAGGCGATCTGGAGCGAGCCGCCGGAGCCGAGGTCCTCCGTCCACTTCCAGAACCGCGCGAGCTGCAGGCGACCCGCGCCGTCGAGCAGGACGAGCAGCACCCGGCGCCGCGCCGAGCCCTGGCCGAGGGACAGCTTGAGCAGGTTCAGGTCGATCAGCTCGAGGCCGAGCCCGAACTGGACCTCCTCGGTGGCGAGCGACTCGTAGAGCAGCGCGACGCCGTCCCCGCAGGCGGTCAGGCGGGTCGGCGGGCCCAGCAGGGCCAGCAGCTCGCCGCGGGTGGACTCGCCGGGCCGGAAGTCCGCCGGCAGCGGCGCGAGCGGCGCGCCCTCCGACGACGTCAGGGTGGTGCAGCCCGCCAGCGCGGTGGCGAGGGCCGCGGCGACGAGGCCGCGCCGCGCACGTGGGGGCCGGGCGCTCACGTCCCTACGGCTCGCTGACGGCGAAGTCCACGAGCACGCCGTCCGCGTCGAAGAAGTAGATCGCGCGGTCGTAGGCGATGCGCTCGCGGACGCGGTTGTAGAGGATCAGGACGAGGCCGTTCACGGCCCGCTCGCGCGCGAGGTAGTAGAACGCGACGCCGTCGTCGAGGACCACGAGCTGCGAGGGCGGACCCAGCGCGTCGGCGACCTCGGCGCGGGTCGTCCGGCCGACCTCGAACGCGGGCAGCTCCGCGGAGCGCCAGCTCGGCTCGACCCCCGAGGTCGAGCGCGAGTTCAGGCAGCCCGCCAGGGGCGGGAGGAGGGCGAGGAGGGCGAGGAGGCGGAGCATCGGCGCGGCCCTAGCTGGAGATCGTGACGACGGGGCCGACGGCCTCGATGTCGCTCTCGGAGAGGCTCAGCAGGAGCTGCAGGAAGGCGAAGACGCGCTTCGAGCGGCTGTCCTCCTGGGGGATGTAGAACCAGTAGCCCTGCGTCTCGACGGCCACGAAGGCGTCCACGGGCGGCTCGGCGGCGTGCCGGATCTCGAGCGGGGGCTGTGCGTGGGTCGCCGAGCGGAAGGTGGGGCCGGTGCGCCCGCTCTCGACGTGCTCCGCGGGCACCTCCATCTGCCAGGCGAGGTTCAGCATCACGTCCCAGATCGAGCCCGTCATGACGGCCATGGAGCTGCTGGTGGAGGGGATGCGGCCGTACTCGAGCGGGATCTCGGTCGCGCCGGCGGGCGCGCCCAGCAGTCCGAGGAACTCGTCCAGGTGCTCCTGGGTCCCGGGGGGCAGCGGGCCGGGCTTGACGACGAGCGTGATGCGCGTGTGGCCCGTCTCGGTCGCGGTCTCGCGCACGCCCACGGCGCTCTCGTCCCGCAGCGTCCTCCAGAGCTCGAACAGCCGCAGCAGCTCGGGCTCCATCTGGCGGCTCAGGGCGGGGCGCGCGATCTCGCCGTCCATCTCGTTGATCGACGTCACGGACATGCGAATCACGAGGTCGGCGGGCCAGCCGGCCTGGAGCAGCTTGAAGATCGAGCCGGGCGGGAGCGGCGTGAGCAGGTTGCGGGAGAACTCCCGGCCGCTGACGGGCGTGTACGTGATCGTCGGTCGGTCGACCCACGTGAACCGCGCGCCGGCGCCCGCCGTGTCGCCGCCGGTGATGGAGCCGTTGATGCTGCCCGTCGCGTCCGCCATGACGACGCGGGAGTACTGGCTGATGACCGACGCGACGCGCAGGAACACCGGCGCCTCGTTGTAGCGCAGGCGCACCAGGTTCAGGAGCAGCTGCTCCTGCGACGAGCGCGCGATCGCGCCGTTGTAGTCGAACTGGTCCTCGGCGACCGTGTCGGGCCCGATCGACGAGCAGCCCACGGCCAAGAGGGCGCCGAGCGCCGCCGGCACGAGGCGGTGCGCGAGTCGCCGGTCGATCCTCCCCCTCGTGGCCGTCACCCGGGGCCTTCCAGGGCGCGCTTGAACAGGCTGCCGAGGTTCGTGCCGCTGGGGGCGGACTGGTTCTGCTGGATCACCTCGTCGATGATCGCGTCGTCCACCGCGTCCTCGGATCCCAGGACGGCGCCGCGCGCGTCCAGGCGCGACAGCGAGATGCGCCGCGCGACGGGGTCGATCGACTGCACGCGCACCTGCACCTCCTCCCCGACCTTCACGGCGTCCTGCGGCCGGCGCACGCGGTCCTTGGCCATCTGGGAGACGTGCAGCAGGCCCTCGACGCCCTCGGCGACCTCGACGAAGGCGCCGAAGTCCATGAGCCGGACGACCTTGCCGGTGACGACCTGGTCGGGGCGCAGGAAGGCCGCGGCGTCGTCCCACGGGTCGGGCTCGAGCTGCTTCATGCCGAGGCCGATGCGCTTGCCGCCCTCCTCGATCTTCAGCACCTGGGCCTCGACGGACTGGCCGACCTCGACGACCTCGTCGGGCTTCTCGACGCGCTTGCGGGACAGGTTCGAGACGTGCACGAGCCCCTCGACGCCGCGCCCGAGGTCCACGAAGGCCCCGAACGGCTCGACGCGCGTGACCTTGCCGCGGACGACCTGGCCGACCTGCAGCGAGCCGACGAGCTCGCTGCGGTGCTCCTCCTGCTCGCGCTGGAGGACGGCGCGTCGCGACAGCAGCACGCGCTTGCGCTCGCGGTTCACCTCGAGCACCTCGCAGACCATCGACTCGCCGATGAGCGTCGACAGGTCCTCGACGCGTCCCACGTCGACGTGGGACGCGGGCATGAAGGCCGCGATCGGGCCGATGCGCAGCTCCAGCCCGCCGGTGTTCTGGCCGCTGACCCGGGCCTTGACCCACGCACCGGGCGTCAGGTCGTTCCAGGCGGCGAGCAGCTTCGCCTCCTTCAGGCTCAGCACGAGGAGGCCGTCCTCCTCGCCCTGGACCGAGAAGTCGAGGCGGTCGCCGACCTTCGGCGGCTCGTCGAACTCGCGCAGCGAGATCACGCCCTGGGCCCGCGGGCCCAGCTCGACGATCACGTCGTCCCCGGACACGCCGGTGACCACGCCGCGGCGCAGGTTGTCCCCGGCGGGGCGCTGGCCGCCGCCCTGGGGCAGGTCGATGGACTGCAGGTCGACGCCCTCGAGGGCGGCGTCGATCTCGTGGTCGAAGGAGTCCCGGGAGTCGGAGGCGGTCATCTCGGCGTGGGGGGGTGTGAGGTCCGGCGCGGGGCCGAAGGGGCGCCGCGCGACCCGCCATCGTAGGCGCGGGAGCGCGCCGCCGCCAAGCACCCGCGGGGCCGGGGTACGCCGAACGCCGTAGGGGGTCGGGGATCCGCTCCGCGGCGGCGGGGCGGGGCTGGGGTGGCGGCGCCCGTCTGGTATTCTGACCCGCGGGTTCCATGGGCGAGCAAGACATCCGTCGCGACTACGACAACGAGCACAAGCGCGCCTTCACCCAGCGGTTGCTCGAGGACGTCCAGGCCCTGGAGTGGATGATCCAGCACGGCTGGATCGAGGGGGACGTCCGCCGCATCGGCGCCGAGCAGGAGGTGTTCCTGGTCGACGACGCCTACCGCCCCTCGGGCACGGCGCTCCAGATCATGGAGCGGCTCGACGAGCAGGAGTACGCGACCGAGCTGGGCGTGTTCCAGCTGGAGTCGAACATGCCCCCCCTCGAGCTGGGCGACGACTGCCTCTCGCGGATGGAGCACTTGCTCGAGGGGCAGATCGAGCGCATGCGCGTGGCCGCGGCGGAGCTCGGCGCGCGCCCCGTCCTGGTCGGGATCCTGCCCACCCTGACCAAGGCCAACCTCGGGCTCGACTCGATGCTGCCGCGGCCGCGGTACTACGAGCTGAACGAGACCATGGTGGGCCAGCGCGGCGGCGAGTTCCGCACGATGATCAAGGGCCTCGACGAGCTCATCACGACGCACGACAACGTGATGTTCGAGGCCTGCAACAGCGGGTTCCAGATCCACTTCCAGGTGGGGCCCGAGGAGTTCGCCGAGCTCTACAACCTGGCGCAGGCCGTCACGGCCCCGGTGCTGGCGGCCGGCGTCAACTCCGCGGTGCTGCTGCAGCACCGGCTGTGGCACGAGACGCGCGTGGCGCTGTTCCAGCAGTCGCTCGACGTGCGCTCGGAGGCCAAGACCGAGCGCGGCGGCCGGCAGCGGGTGCGCTTCGGCGACAGCTGGGTGCAGTCGTCGGTGCTCGAGATCTACCGCGAGGACGTGGCCCGGTTCCGGTCGCTGCTCGCGTCCGAGACGGGCGAGTCGTCGATGGAGCTGATCGAGCGGGGCGAGGTCCCGCGGCTCAAGTCCCTCTGCCTCCACAACGGCACGGTCTACCGCTGGAACCGGCCGTGCTACGGGGTGCAGGGCGGCAAGGCCCACCTGCGCATCGAGAACCGCGTGCTGCCGGCCGGCCCGACCGTGCTGGACGAGGTGGCGAACGCCGCGTTCTTCTTCGGTCTGATGTGCGCCCTGGGCGACGAGTACGGGGACATCTCCAAGGTCATGGTCTTCGACGACGCCAAGGCGAACTTCACCGCGGCCGCCCGCTACGGGCTGGACGCGCGGCTGCGCTGGCTGCGCCGCGAGCCCCTGGGGGCCGACGAGCTGATCCTGCGGCACCTCCTGCCCCTGGCGCGCAGCGGCCTGGCGTCGCGCGGCATCGTCCCCGCGGACGCGGACCGCTACCTCGGCGTCCTGCACGACCGGGTGGAGTCGCACCGCACCGGGGCCCAGTGGGCGCTCGACTCCCTCGCGTCCATCGGCAAGGAGGGCACGCCCGAGGAGCGGCAGCGGGCCCTGACCGAGGCGATGGTCGCCAACGAGCGCAGCGGCCTGCCCGTGCACCGCTGGCCGCTGGCGAGCCTGCGTGCGGAGCGCGCCGCGCGGGAGAGCTTCAGCACGGTGGGGCAGATGATGACCACCGACCTCTTCACGCTGCACCCCGAGGACGTCGTCGACCTGGCGGCGAGCCTCATGGACTGGGAGCACATCCGCCACGTGCCGGTCGAGGACGACGGGGGCAAGCTGGTCGGCCTGATCACCTCGCGGCGGCTGCTGCGCATGCTCGCGCGGCGGCACAAGGAGGGCATCGGGCCCGTGGCCGTGCGCGACATCATGAAGCGCGACCCCATCACCATCGAGCCGACCGCGTCCGCGCTCGAGGCGATCCAGCGCATGCGCGAGAACCGCATCGGCTGCCTGCCGGTCGTGCGCGACGGTCACCTCGTGGGGATCGTGGCCGAGTCGGACTTCGTCCGCCTCTCGGCGCGCCTGCTCGAGAAGTGGCTCCGGGCCGAGGAGCACGGGGCGCCGCTGTCGCCGGTCGGCGGGGGCAACGGCGCGGGAGGGAAGCCTTGAGGCCCCGACCCCAGCCCCAGGAGGACCCCCCCGTCTGGGCCGACCGCGTGCTCGGGCGCTACGAGGGGCAGCGTCCCGGGCCCGTCCTGATCTCGATCGGCGGCATCCACGGCAACGAGCCGGCCGGCATCTTCGCCGCCCGGCGCGTGCTCGCCGACCTCGAGCGGCACCGGCCGCCGATGCGGGGGCGCTTCCACGCCGTGGCCGGCAACCTGGCCGCCCTCGAGCGCGGTGAGCGGTACGTCGAGCGCGACCTGAACCGCATCTGGAACGAGGACGAGCTGCGCGAGCTGCGCGCCTCGGACCCGGCCGACGACAGCTTCGAGCGCCGCGAGGTGCGCGGCCTGCTGGGGGCCATCGAGGAGGCGGCCCGCGGGGAGTTCGAGCGCGTGATGCTGCTCGACCTGCACTCGACCTCCGGCGACGGGCCCCCGTGGGTCGTCATCGGGGACACGCTGCAGAACCGCGACATCGCCTTCTCGTTCGACATCCCCGTCATCCTGGGCCTCGAGGAGAACGTCGAGGGCACGCTCCTGGGCTACGCCGGCGAGCGCGGCCACGTCTCCATCGGCCTCGAGGGGGGGCGCCACGACGACCCGCGCACGGCGCGGTGCCACGAGGCCGCCATCTGGCTGACGCTGGTCGCGGCCGGCATGCTCGAGGAGGCCCACGTGCCCGGGCTCGAGGAACACCGGCGCGTCCTGCGCGAGGCGACCCGCGGGATGCCCGGGGTGGTCGAGATGCGCTACCGCTACGGCATCGAGCCGAACGAGCAGTTCCGCATGGAGCCCGGCTTCCGCAACTTCGACCCCGTCGAGCGCGGGCAGCTCATGGCGTGGAGCGCGCCCCGGGAGGGGCGCCCCGAGGAGCCCGTCTACGCGCCGCAGACCGGGATCCTGCTGCTGCCGCGGTACCAGGGGCAGGGCGCCGACGGCTTCTTCGTCGCGCGGCGCGTGCGCCCGGTCTGGCTGGAGCTGTCGGCGCGCCTGCGCCGGCTGGGCGCCGAGCGCTTCCTGTCGTGGTTGCCCGGCGTCCGCGCGCTGCGCAAGGACGGCCGCGCGCTGGCCGTCGACCGCCGGGTCGCGCGCTTCCTCGCCGTGCAGATCTTCCACCTGTTCGGCTACCGCCGCCGGCGCTCGGTCGGGTCGCAGATCGTGTTCTCGCGCCGCGTCGAGGGCGAGCACGAGCGCCGCTCGGCCTGACGCGCGCCGAGCCGCCGGCTACTCCTCGCGGCGGGTGCAGACCGTCGTGCTCGCCTGGGCCGAGGCCCACAGGACGATCTCTCCCACGTTCACGTGCGGCGGCCGCGTGACCGCCCACAGCACGGCGTCGGCGACGTCCGCGGGCGTCAGCGGGTCGACGCCGCGGTAGACGGCGGCGGCCTTCTCCTCGTCCCCGCGGAAGCGCACGCGGCTGAAGTCGGTCTGCACCATGCCGGGGTCGACCGTGGTGAAGCGCAGCCCGGACCCGGCGTGGTCGAGCCGCAGGCTCTCGTACAGGGCGCGCACGGCGAACTTCGTCGCGCAGTAGACGCTGCCGCCCGGGTAGGCCTGGCGGCCCGCGACGCTGCCGAGCAGCACGACGTCGCCGGAGCCGCGCGCGAGCATGGCGGGGAGCGCCGCGCGCAGCACGTGCAGCACGCCCTTCACGTTCGTGTCGACGACCACGCTCCACTCCGCGGGGTCCCCGTCCGCAAGGGTGTCGACCCCGATCGCCAGGCCGGCGTTGGGGATCACGAGGTCGAACGCGCGGTCGGCGAGCGCGGCGCGCACCGCGGCGTCGTCGCGCACGTCGAGGGCCAGGACCTCGGCCGCCGGCAGCTCGGCCCGCAGCGCGTCCAGGCGATCGGGGTCGCGCCCCGTCAGCACGAGGTCGGCGCCGGCCGCCGCCAGGGCGCGCGCGGTCGCGAGGCCGATCCCCGCGCTCGCGCCGGTCACCAGGGCCAGGCGGCCCGCGAGGGAGGGAGCTTGCATGGGCGCCACTCTAGGAGCCCGCCGCGCGTCGCTCCACGCCGGGTCCGGGGCGGCCGCACCTGGAGCCGCCGGCGCGCCGGCGTAGAGTGTCGCGCGGCGCCGCGCCGGCGCCGGCACCTGGAGACGCCCATGCACCCCGCTCGCTCCCCGCTCCGCATCCTCGGCCCGGGCGCCGCCCTCGCCCTGGCCCTCGCCTGCTCGAGCCCCTCGCGCGGGCCCGCCGCCGACCCCGTGGGCTCGGCCGAGGGCCCGGTGCTCTTCGTCGGCGGCCGCATCCACCTGGGCGACGACGCCGGCCGGGTCGTCGAGGCGCTGCTCGTGCAGGACGGCCGCGTCGTCGCGGCGGGCAGCCTCGAGCAGCTCGGCGAGGTGCCGGCGGGCGCGCGCGTGGTGGACCTCGACGGGGGCGTGGCGGTCCCCGGCCTGCAGGACGCCCACGGCCACCTCGAGGGCCTCGGCGCGGCGCTCGAGTCCGTCGACCTGGTGGGCACGCGCTCCTACGCGGAGGTCGTCGAGCGCATCGCCGCGCGGGCGGCCGAGCTGCCGTCCGGCTCCTGGATCGAGGGGCGCGGCTGGGACCAGAACGACTGGGCCGAGACGGCCTTCCCCGTGCACGGCCCCCTCAGCGCGCGGGTGCCCGACCACCCCGTCCTCGTGCGCCGCGTCGACGGCCACGCGGCCCTGGCCAACGCCGCGGCCCTGCGCCGGGCGGGTCTGGACGGCGTGCTGGATCCGCCCCCGGACGTGCCCGGCGGTCAGATCCTGCTGGACGCCGACGGGCGGGCGAGCGGGGTGCTGGTGGACGCCGCCATGGGGCTCGTGGCGCGCCACGTGCCTCCGCCGGACCGCGCGATGCGGCGGCGCCGCATCCTGCGGGCGCAGGACGAGCTGCTGTCGGTGGGCCTCACCTGCGTGCACGACATGGGCGCGATGCCCGACACCGTCGACCTGCTCGCGGAGCTGCGCGACGAGGGTCTGCTGCGCCTGCGCCTGGTCGAGTACCTGGCGGGGGAGGCGGCGCTCGATGCGATGCCGCCCGGGCGCTACCCGCTGGCGCCGGACGCGCGCGACAGGCTGGCGGTCCCCGGGGTGAAGCTCTACGTCGACGGGGCGCTCGGGTCGCGCGGGGCCGCGCTGCTCGAGGACTACGCGGACGACCCGGGCAACCGCGGCCTGCTCCTGGCCGAGCCGGAGGAGTTGCTGGCCCTGGTCGAGCGCTGCGCGCGCCTCGGGCTCCAGCCCGCGGTCCACGCGATCGGGGACCGCGGGAACCGCATCGTGCTCGACGCGTTCGACCGCGTCGCGGCCGAGCA
Source organism: bacterium (assembly GCA_030428395.1). Taxonomy (GTDB): domain Bacteria; phylum Planctomycetota; class UBA1135; order UBA1135; genus JAUIDW01. The sequence continues at coordinate 19,371 of JAUIDW010000077.1, forward strand.
CCCGGGCTTCCGCGCGCTGCGTCCGCGGATCGAGCACGCGCAGGTCGTCGACCCGGCCGACTGGGCGCGCTTCCGCGCCGGGGGCTACGTGCCGTCGGTGCAGCCGACGCACGCGACCTCGGACATGCCCTGGGCCCCCGCGCGCCTCGGGGAGGAGCGCATCGCCGGCGCGTACGCGTGGCGGCGGCTGGACCCCGGGACGGACGCGCTCGCCCTCGGCAGCGACTTCCCGGTGGAGCGCCCGCACCCGCTCGAGCAGCGGCTCCTGCGGCAGTCCAAAATGAAAGCTCACCACTTCCGGCGTCAGCGCTTCCACCACCGCGCACATCTCATCATCGAACGGCCGCCTACCAGAC
>JAUIDW010000466.1 GCA_030428395.1 bacterium
CGCACACGCCCTACGACCCGCCGGAGCGCTATCGCGAGGCGTACGTCGACCCGGGGTACGACGGGCCGGTGTCGGCGTTCTACGCCAGCTCGCGCGAGGCCATCGAGGCCGAGGAGTACGAGCCCACGGCGGCCGACGTCCGGCAGATCACCGACCTGTACCAGGCCGGGGTGACCCAGGCGGACGCCATGATCGGGACGGTGCTGGACGAGCTCGAGCGCCAGGGCGTGCTGCAGAACACGCTGGTCATCGTCACCTCCGACCACGGCGAGGAGCTGGGCGACCACGACCTGTGGGAGCACAACTGGATGTACCAGACCAACCTGCGCATCCCGCTCGTGATGGCGCTGCCGGGGCGGCTGCCGGCGGGGGTCCGCGTCGAGCCGATCGTGGACACGATCGACCTGCTGCCGACGGTCTCCGACCTGCTGGGGCTCGAACCTCCCGGCGACCCGACGGAGGCCGAGGAGCGCGGGCTGGTCGACGGGCGCAGCCTGCTGCCGGTGATCCGCGGCCAGGCCGCCGCCGTGCGCGAGTTCTCGTTCGCCGAGAACGGGCTCTACATGTCGATCCAGGACACGGACTGGAAGCTGATCGTCGGCCGCAGCCTGGTCGGCGTGGAGGGCCTCGACCTCGCCGCCGCGGCGCGGGGCGAGGTCCTGCTGCCCCCGAACGAGACGGAGATCCCGCCGCGGCTCTTCCACCTGGCCCTCGATCCGGACGAGCGGAAGAACGTGTTCGCGAGCCACCCCGAGCAGGCCGCGCGCCTCTTCGCCGAGCTGCGCGCCTGGGACGAGCGCATGCCGATCCCGAGCTACGAGCTCCAGCGGTCGCACCGCGACCTCGAGGACGCCGAGCGCCTCCGCACCCTCGGGTACACCGACGGCATCGGGATCGACGCGGAGGAGGCGGAGCCCCGCACCGACGACGAGGGTGCCCTGGAGGTCGAAGGCAGCCGGTGAGCGCGCCCGCGGCGCTCTGGCTGGTGGCCAACGCGCGGCTCCCGTCGCAGCGGGCCCAGTCGCTCCAGGTCCTGCACGCCGCCGCCGCCTTCGCGCGGGCCGGCGTGGACACGACGCTGCTGCACGCGCGGCGCGTCCCGACGCCCGCGCTGCCGGCGGGGACGACGCTGTTCGACCACTACGGGGTGCCCGCGGGCGCGCGCCCCGCCGTCGCGGCGCTGCCGTGCGTCGACTGGATCGACCGCGTGCCGCGGCGGCTGCAGTTCCTGCCCGCGCGGGTCCAGGAGCTGACCTTCGCGCGCGCCGCGGCCCGGGCGGTCCGGGCCGGGCCTGCGGGCGCCTTCGTGCTCTCGCGCGAGCTCGAGACGGCGCGCCTGCTCGCCGGCCGCCCGGGCGTGTTCCTCGAGGTGCACCGCGTCCCCGGCGGCGCCACGCGGCGGCGCTGGCTGCGCGACGCGCTGCGCGCGACCGCGGGGTGCCTGGCGATCTCGGGCGGCGTGCGCGACGACCTGCTGGCCCTGGGGGCGACGGCGGACGCCGTGCGCGTCGAGCACGACGCCTACGAGCCCGGGCTGTTCGCCGGGGTGCCGTCCCGCGCCGGAGCGCGCCGCGTGCTGGGCCTGGACCCGGAGCGGCCCGTGGTCGTCTACACGGGCGGCCTGCTGGCCTGGAAGGGCGTGGACATGCTGGTCGAGGCGGCCGCCGCGGTGCCGGACGCGGACGTCGTCGTGGTGGGGGGCATGGACGCCGACGCGGCGCGGCTGCGCGAGCGCGCGGCGGGGCGCGGCAACGTGCGCGTGCTCGGGTTCCGCCCGCCGGCCGAGGTCCCGACCTGGCTGGCGGCGGCGGACGTCGGCGTGGTGCCGAACCGGTCGCAGCCGGCGATCAGCGCGCGCTACACGTCCCCGCTGAAGGTGTTCGAGGCCATGGCGGCCGGGCTGCCGCTCGTGGCCAGCGACCTGCCCAGCCTGCGCGAGGTGCTGGGCGAGGACGACGCGGTCTTCTTCGCGCCCGACGACGCCGGCGCGCTGGGCCGGGCCCTGCGGTCCGTCCTCGACGACGGGGCGCTGCGCGCGCGCCTCGGCGAGCGGCTGCGGGCGCGCGCGGCGGAGCACACCTACGACGCCCGCGCGCGACGGATTCTGGACTGGATGGCCTCGCGGGCGGGGTAGGCTCCGCCCGTGCGCGTCCTGTTCCTGACCGACTCGCTGTCCGACCTGGACGGCGTGGGCCGCTACGCGGTGCGCCTGATCACGGCCATGGAGGAGCTGCGCCCCGACCTGGAGGTGCGGGTCGGCCTGGCGCGCAAGCACCGCCCGACGTCCGCGGACGTGCCGGAGCGCTGGCGCGTCGAGGTGGCCCTGCCGCCGGACTACTTCTTCTACATGTCGCCGCTGCGCTTTTGGGGCAGCCTGGCCTGGAGCCTGGGGCGCCTGCGCGGCCTGACGGACGGCGTCGATCTCGTCCACGCGATCAAGGACTACCCGCACAGCTTCGCGGCCCTGCTGGCGGCGCGGCGCGCGGGCGTGCCCTGCGTGGCCACGGCGCACGGGACGTACTCCGTGCAGCCGCTGCTGTCGGCGCGGCACGCGCGCCGGGCCCGGTGGACGTACGCGCGCTTCGCCTCGATGATCTCGGTCAGCGCGTACACGAAGCGGCGGCTGCTCGAGGTGCTCGACGGGGCGCCGCCCCCGGCCGAGCGCGTGCGCGTCGTGCCGAACGCGGTCGACGCGGAGCACTACGCGGATCCGCGCGACGTGGGGCCGCGGCCGTGGCACGGGTTGCCGTTCACGCTGTCGATCGGCGAGCTGAAGGAGCGCAAGGGGCACCACCTGGTGCTCGAGGCGTGGGCCCGGGTCGGGGCGGAGTTCCCGGACTGGCACCACTTCGTGGTCGGCAACACCGCCGGGGACGCCTACGAGCTGGCCCTGCGCGCGCGCGCGGCGGAGGCGGGCCTGGGGGACCGCGTGCACTTCCTCGGCAACGTCACCGAGGACGAGAAGGTGGACCTGCTGCAGCGGGCCGGGGTCTTCCTGCACACCCCCGTCCACGCCGCGGACGGCGGGTTCGAGGGCTTCGGCATCGTGTACCTGGAGGCCGGGGCCAGCGGGACCGCCTGCGTCGGCACGACCGAGTGCGGCGCCGAGGACGCCATCGTGGACGGCCGCACCGGGCTGCTGGTGGCCGCCGACGCGGGCGC
>JAUIDW010000467.1 GCA_030428395.1 bacterium
TCCGCCGCGCGGCGCTCGAGCGCTTCCTCGACGCCGGCCGCACCCCGGCCGACGACGGCGGGCGTCCGGGAGCCGACGACGGCGCGCCCGCCGCGAACGGCGAGCAGGCGCGCCGGGCCGCCGGGGGCGGCTCCACGTTCGACTGGGGCGAGCCCCTGCCGCCGCCCCCGAGCCCCGCCGACCACGAGCTGCCGGACACTCCCTTCGAGGACGACCTGCCCCCGCCCCCCACCGCGGCCGACCACGAGGTCGAGCCGGGCCCCTACGACGACCTGCCCCCGCCGCCGGTCGCCGCGGAGGCCGACGTGGACGACCGCGCGGAGGGCGCGCCGGCGCGCTCGCAGCCCACCGGCCTCGCGCGCCGGCGGTGGCCCTGGGCCGCGATCCTGATCGCCGCCTTCACGCTGCTCTGGGTGGGCGCGCCCGCCGACCCCGGCTGGCGCGTGGTGGACGTCGAGGGCGCCGGCTCGGTGCGCATCGGCAGCGCGACCTTCTCGAGCTCCGACCGCGCCGCCATCGGCCGCCGCCTGATCTCCGGCGCGACCGTGCAGGTCGCGTCGTCGGTGACGCTCGTGCTCGCCAGCGCGGGCAACGTCCTGCTGGAGGTCTCGCCCGGCACCGAGCTCGTCCTCCCCACGCCGCGGCGCATGGCGCTGCGCTCGATCTGGGACGGCGAGCTCCGCTCCGGCGTGCTGCGCCTGAGCACCGGCCCCGACTTCCACGGCACGGAGCTCGTCCTGGCGACGCCCGGCGGCGACGTCCACGTCACCGGCACCACGCTCGCGGTCGTGTGCGGCGAGTCCGACACCTGCGTCTGCGTCCTCGAGGGCCTCGTCCGCCTCGGCAACGAGGGCGGCGGCACGCTGATCGAGCCGGGCATGCGCCGCACGCGCTTCTTCCCCACCGGCGCGACCCTCGACGAGCCCCTGGCCCCCGAGGAGTCGGCCCGCCTCGACGCCCTGCGCGAGCGCGCCTGGCTCCTCGTCGCCGACGAGAGCGAGCAACCCTGAGCCCCGCGCCCCGCGCGCCCCTGCGAGCGACGGGCCAGCGCGGGTGAAGGAAACCGGGACCCGATCCGTCACCCGCGCCGCGACGCGGAGTCCATGGGTGGAGGTGGGGGCGGTGGGACCCCCACGATGCCTCCACCCCCGCGCGCCGGGCCCGCCGGCGGCGTGGCGAGGGGGGCGCCGCCCTCAGTCCCCGCGGCCCTGCAGCTCCGCGACCAGGCGGTCGGCGCCGTAGACGTCGCGCAGCGCGGCGAGCATCCCGCGGGCGTCCACCGCCACCGCGCGGGCGACGGAGTCGTCGAAGACGAAGCGGTTGCCGAGGCTCTGGATGTTGCCGTCGAAGATCAGGCCGACGAGCTCGCCGCGGCGGTCGATCACCGGGGAGCCGGAGTTGCCGCCGATGATGTCGGCCGTGCAGACGAAGTCGAAGGGCGTGTCGAGCGCGAGGTCGGACGCGCGCGACCGCCAGCGGTCGGCCAGGTGGTACGGGGGCTCGTGGTCGAAGGCCGCGGCGCGCTCGAAGAGGCCGTGGAAGGTCGTCTTGAACGGGATGTTCCAGCCGGCCGCCTCGTAGCCCTGCACCACGCCGTAGGAGAGGCGCAGGGTGAAGGTCGCGTCGGGGTACACCGAGCTCCCGTGCACGGCGAAGCGCGCGCGGGCGATGGCCTCGCCGCCCTTCGACTCGACGCTGTCGATCTCGTCGCGGTCACGGCGCTCCAGCTCGCGCGCGATGCCGTCGACGTCGCGGGCCAGCCGGACCATCGGGTCGTCGCTCGCCTCCACGGCGGCGCGGCCGCCCTCGACGAGCGCGCGGCGCACGTCGGGATCGGCCAGGCGGGTGCCGGCGACGAGCTCGGCGGCGACCGCCGCGGGCTGGCCGTCTCCCAGGGCGGCGGCGACGAAGGGGTCGTCGCGGCCGAGCTCCTGGGCGAGCTCCTCGAGCGCGCCGGCCACCGCGACCTCCTCGAGGTCGGCGTACACCGGTGCCGGGGAGAAGAGCGACAGCTTCAGGGACTCGAGCTGGCTCTCGCGGTACCCGGGCAGGCGCTCGTCGTTGGGCTTCTCGACCTCCGCGGTCAGGCGCACGATCCGGCGGGCCAGGTCGAACAGCCGCGAGCCGCGGAGGCTCGCGTAGTACGCGCGCGCGCCGATCTCGGCGGCGGTCCCCTGGGCCCGGGCGATCGCGGCCCAGGGGTCGCCGACGGCGGCGGCGAGCTCCGCGTCGGCGGCGACGCGGCGGCGCAGCTCCTGCTCCTCGGCGCGCTTGCGCTCCATCGCGGCCGGGTCGCGCAGGCTGTCGAGGTAGCCGCCGAGCGCCTTGATCGAGTTGTCGATGCTGAACAGGTCGCGCTTGGCGCGGCGCTCCTGCTCGGCGCCCAGCGCGGCGTACGCGGACAGCACCGCCCGGCGGCGCCCCAGGTGGCGCAGGATGCGCGGGTAGTGGTGGTCGCGCAGGTACTCGAGCTGCGCCACGGTGTTCAGGCGGCCCGTCGACCCGGGGTTGCCCGAGACGAACACCAGGTCGCCGGCGTCGACGCCGTCCGCGCTCCAGCGCAGGTGGTGCGGCGTGGACAGGGGCGCGCCGTCCTCGTAGACGCGCAGCAGGGTCATGTCGAGCGCGTAGCGCGGGAACGTGAAGTTGTCGGGGTCGCCGCCGAAGAACGCCGCCTGGGCCTCCGGCGCGAACACCAGCCGCACGTCCGTGTACTTGCGGTAGCGGTACAGCGCGTAGGCGCCGCCGCGGTACAGCGTGACCACGTCGCAGCGCAGGCCCGTGCGCTCGGTCTCCTCCTGCGTGATGCGCGCGATCTCCGCGGACCGCTGGCGGCGCGCGGCGGCCTCGTCGGCGTCGTCGGCGACCGCGCCCTGCACGCGCGCGGTCACGTCCTCGATCGAGTCGAGCACGTTCAGCTCGAGGTCGGTGCAGCGGCGCTCGTCGGCGAGCGTCGGGGCGTAGAACCCGCTCGCGATCAGGTCCTCGTCCTCGCTCGACAGCTTCTGGATGGCGTTGAACGCCACGTGGTGGTTGGTCAGCACGAGCCCGTCGGGCGACACGAAGCTGGCCGAGCCGCCGTCGTTCACGCGCACCGAGCTCAGGCGCACGTGGTCCATCCACCCGGCGTCGACCTCGAACCC
>JAUIDW010000468.1 GCA_030428395.1 bacterium
GGCCGCGCGGGTGCGCGCCGCGCCCGCGCGCACGGGCGAGGACGGCGGCGACCCGCTGTTCCGCATCTCGCTGGCGCAGTGGTCGCTGCACCGCGCGCTGCGCGGCGGCGAGCTCTCGAACCTCGAATTCCCCGCCTTCGCCCGCGACACGTTCGGCCTGGACGCGGTCGAGTACGTCAACCAGTTCTTCGCCGACCGCGCGGGCGACTTCGACTACCTGCGCGAGCTGCGCCGGCGCGCCGACGACGCGGGCGTGCGCAGCCTGCTGATCATGGTGGACGGCGAGGGCGCCCTGGCCGATCCCGACGAGGCCGCGCGGCGCAAGGCGATCGAGAACCACTTCCGGTGGATCGCGGCCGCGGCCTTCCTGGGCTGCCACTCGATCCGCGTGAACGCCGCCGGCTCCGGCCCGCGCGAGGCGATGAAGGACCGCGCGGCCGACTCGCTGGTGCGCCTGGCCGAGCTGGCCGAGCCCTACGGCCTCTCCATCCTCGTCGAGAACCACGGCGGGCCTTCGTCGGACGGCGCCTGGCTGGCCAGCGTGATGCGAACGGCGGACCACCCGCGCGTCGGGACGCTGCCGGACTTCGGCAACTTCCACGTCGAGGGCGACACGTGGTACGACCGCTACCGCGGCGTGCGCGAGCTGATGCCCTTCGCGAAGGCGGTCAGCGCGAAGTCCCACGAGTTCGACGAGGCGGGCAACGAGCTGCGCACCGACTACGGCCGCATGCTGGCGATCGTCGCGCGCGCCGGGTACCGCGGGCACGTCGGCATCGAGTACGAGGGCGACCAGCACCCCGAGGTCGAGGGCATCCGCCTGACCCAGCGCCTGCTGGAGCGCGTCCGCGAGGAGCTCGGCGCGTGACGCCCGGCTGGCTGCTGGCCGCCGCGCTGCTGGTCCAGCACGGCGCGCCGCCGCCGGAGCCCGGGCCGGCCGACGGGACGGCCGACGAGCAGCGCGGCGAGCCGGACGGGGCACCCGCCTACGAGCCGGACGTGAAGCCCGCCTCGCGCGAGGCCCGCGAGGCCCTGGCGGCGCTGCGCGTGCCCGACGGCTTCCGCGTCGAGCTGTGGGCCGCCGAGCCGCTGCTGGCGAACCCCGTCTCGTTCCACGTCGACCTCGACGGCGTCGCCTGGGTCGCCGAGACCTTCCGCCACCACGCCGGCGTGCCCGACCTGCGCGACCACATGGAGTGGCTCGACGAGGAGCTCGCCAACCGCACCGTCGAGGAGCGCGTCGCGATGTATCGCCGCCACGCGGGCGAGCGGTTCGACGAGCTGTACGCCGTCGAGCACGAGCGCGTGCGCCGCGTGGTCGACGCCGACGGCGACGGCGCCGCCGACGCGGCCACGGTGTTCGCCGACGGCTTCGACGACCCCGCCACGGGCCTGGGCGCGGGCGTGCTGTCGTACCGCGGCGACGTGTTCTACACGTGCATCCCCGACCTGTGGCGGCTGCGCGACGCCGACGGTGACGGCGTGGCGGACGAGCGCACGTCGCTGCACACCGGGTTCGGCGTGAAGACGGCGATGATCGGCCACGACCTGCACGGGCTCGTGGTCGGGCCGGACGGGCGGCTGTACTTCTCGAGCGGCGACCGCGGGTTCCGGGTGGAGACGCCCGAGGGACGCGTGCTGGATCACACCAACGGCGGCGCGGTGCTGCGGTGCGAGCTGGACGGCTCGGACCTCGAGGTCTTCCACACCGGCCTGCGCAACCCGCAGGAGCTAGCCTTCGACGCCCGCGGCGAGCTCTTCACGGGCGACAACAACTCCGACGGCGGCGACCAGGCCCGGTGGGTGCACGTGGTCGAGGGCGGCGACAGCGGCTGGCGCTACGGCTACCAGTGGATCACGGCGCCGACCTCGCGCGGGCCGTGGAACGACGAGCTGCTGTGGAGGCCGTGGTTCGAGGGCCAGGCCGCGTACCTGGTGCCGCCCATCGCGAACCTGGGCGCGGGGCCCTCGGGCCTGACGTACGACACCGGCACGGGCTTCCCGGAGGCGTACCGCGACCACTTCTTCCTGTGCGACTTCCGCGGCGACCCGACGATCAGCGGCGTGCGCGCCTTCGACCTGGTGCCGCGCGGCGCGGGCTTCGAGCTGGGCGAGGTCGACGAGTTCGCCTGGGGCGCGCTCGCCACCGACGTCGACTTCGGGCCCGACGGCGCGCTGTGGTTCAGCGACTGGGTGCGCGGGTGGGAGAAGACCGGCCGCGGGCGGCTCGTGCGCGTGGTGTGGGAGGGCGCGGACGACGACGCCGTGGTCGCGGAGACGCGCGCGCTGCTGGCCGGCGGCTTCGCGCAGCGCCACGAGGACGAGCTGGAGCGGCTGCTGCTGCACCCCGACCGCCGCGTGCGGCAGGAGGCGCACCTCGAGCTCGCCCGGCGCAGCGCGCGCTCGCCGCTGACGCGCGCGGCGAACCAGCACGACGACCGCCCGGCGCGTCTGCACGGCATCTGGGGCCTGGGCGTCATCGCGCGGCGCGACGCGACGGCGTGCGCCAACCTGCGCCCGCTGCTGCGCGACCCCGACGGAGAGGTGCGCGCGCAGACCGCCCGCGCCCTGGGCGACGCGGGCGACACGGACTCGCGCCCGGCGCTCACCGCGCTGCTGTCGGATCCCGACCCGCGCGCGCAGTTCCACGCGGCCCAGGCGCTCGCGAAGCTGGGCTTCCATCGCGAGGCCGGCCTCGCCGCCGCGGCGCGCGTCGCCGAGGTCGGCGACACCGACCCCGTGCTGCGCCACGCGCTGTGCCGCGTGCTGGCGGCCTGCGGGGACGACGCGCTGTACTCCGGGCTCGCCGCCTCCGACGACGTGGACGCGCGCGTGGCCTGCGCCGTCGCCCTGCGGCTGCGGCGCGACGCGCGCGTGGGCGAGCTGCTGGCCGACGACGACCCGCGCGTCGTGCTCGAGGCGGCGCGCGCGGTGAACGACGTGCCGATCGAGGGCGCGCTCGAGGCCCTGGCCGCGCGGGTGCGCGACCCCGGCGCCACGGGCAACGCGCTGGTGCGCCGCGTGCTGAACGCGAACCTGCGCCTGGGCGAGCGCGCGCACGCCGAGGCGCTGGCGGAGTTCGCCCTGGACCCCGCCCGCGAGGCGCGCCACCGCCGCGAGGCGCTCGAGCACCTGGCCGTC
>JAUIDW010000078.1 GCA_030428395.1 bacterium
CGACCGCGGCGTGGCGCGCGTCGAGCTCGTGCGCGGGCGCGCGGCGCTGACCTGGGGGGACGCGCGCGCGCTGCGGCCCGGCGAGGTCCTCTGGGTGCTCGACGGACACGTCCACGGCGAGCCGGCGGACGGCGGCGCGGGCGCGCCCGTGGCGGAGACCGACCGCGTGGCGGTCCCGCGGGCCGGCCCGGACGAGCCGGACCCCGGGGAGGGGGCCGCCGCCCTCGCGTCCGGGACGACGGCCATCGACCTGCGGATCGACGCGCCCGCGGGCGCGCCGGGCGAGCTGCTGGTGGTGCTGCTGCGCCGCGTGCAGCTGCCGCTCATCGCCGAGCCCGAGGTGCACCGGGTGCCCGCGGCCAGCGCCGGCCGCGCGCGGCTCGAGGGCGTCGCTCCGGGCGAGTACAGCGTGTTCGTGCGGGCTGCCGACCACGCCCTGCTGCGGCGCGACGGCGTCGAGGTCGCGACGGGCGCCGCGGCGACCGTCGAGGGGACGCTCGCGCGCGGCACGACGCTGCGCGGGCGCGTCGTCGTCGCCGGCACCGGCGAGCCCGTCGCGGGCGCGACCGTGCTCGACGAGCGCGAGGCCGCCGTGCAGGTCCTGCCGTTCCTCGACGTGCCCGGCCGCTACGGCGCCGAGCTGGTCCCCCTCGCGACCACCGACGCGGAGGGTCGCTTCGAGCTGCGCCACTGCGGCCCGCGCCCGGTGCTGCGCGCCAGCGCGCCCGACCGCGGCGCCGCCTGGCTCGAGCCCGCCGCGGCCGCCGGGGACGTCACCGAGGGGCTCGAGCTGCGCCTCCCGGCGCCCGGCGGGATCCGCGGCGACGTCCGGCGCCGCGACGGCACGCCCTGGCCCCGCACGACGCTCGTCGTGGCGGCGATCGACGTGCTGGGGCGGCGGCCCTGCATGAGCTACGCGCCGGTGTTCACCGACGACGAGGGCCGCTTCGAGGTCGGCTCGCTCCCCGCCGGTCCGTACGCCGTCGTGCTGCTGGGCCCCGGGTTCGCCGTCGAGGAGCAGGCCAGCCCCAACGTCGTGATCGTGGCGGTGCGCGGCGGCGAGGTGACCGAGATCGGCCTGCCGGGCCGCGGCGACCGCGGGCGGCTGTTCGGCCGGGTGCTCGACGCGCGCGGCGAGCCCGTCGCGCGCTACGGCGTCTCGCTGGAGTCGCTCGGCGGGGACACGCTCGAGAACTGGCAGGGGACGCGCACCGACGACGAGGGCGCCTACACGTTCGAGGGCCTCGAGCCCGGCCGCTACCGGATCGGCGTGGGCAAGTCGATGGACGGCGACGTGGTCACGCTGGAGGAGCTGTCGGTGGCGGAGGGCGAGGAGCGGCTGCTGGACCTCGTCCTGCCGGAGGCGCGGCTCGCCGGGCGCGTCGTGGCCCGGGCCACGGGCGCGCCGGTCGAGTACGCGGCGGTGATCCTCGAGCGCCTCGAGGAGGACGGCACGCGCGAGTTCGGCGGCAAGACCATGACGGCGCGCGACGGCTCCTACCGGTTCGAGTACGTGCCGCCCGGGCGCTACCACGTCTCCGCCTACGCCTCGGCGCCGGCGCTGGCCGCGTCCGTCGCCAACGCCGTGCGGCTGGTCGGCGGGGACGAGCCGGCGCGGCTCGACCTGGCGCTCGAGCCGGGCGGCTCGCTGCGCGTCGAGGTGGTCGACGAGGAGGGCCGGCCGGTCGCCGAGGCCCGCGTGGACGTGCGCGACGGCGACGGCAACTCGTACTACGTGTCCTGGCGCCCGCTGACGCCGCGGGAGGGCGCCCTGGAGATCGAGGGGCTGCCCGGGCGCGGCCTCGAGCTGCGCGTGGAGTGCGCCGGCTACCTCCCGGCGGACGTGCCGGTCCGCGTCGAGGCCGGGGAGACGACGACGGCGCGCGTCACGCTGCTGCGCGCGCGCTGAGGCCGCGCACGGGCCGTCGATTTCCCGCAGGTCGTGCGAAGGGACGTCCCGCCGGGGGGCACCCAGCCCCCGGCGGCGAGGAGCGCCGGCGGCGCGCGCCGCCGCCTCCGCGCCCGGACCCCAGGAACGACGACCCGGAGACCGACCCGATGAAGCCCCTCCCGCTGCTCGCCCTCGCCCTCGCCGTGTCCGCGGCCGCCGGTGCGGTCACGCAGGTCGCCCTGGCCCCCGCCCCGGCGGTGTCCAGCTCCCCCGCGAGCCCCGACGAGCTGGACGCCCTCGCCGGGCGCATCGGCTCGCTCGAGCGCGGCCACGACGCGGTGCTCGACGAGCTCGCCGGCCTGCGGCGCGACCTGGCCGCGCGGCCGCGCGGCACGGCGCGCGAGCAGGTCGTCGACGTCGAGGCCGCGGTGGCGGCCTACTTCGCCGAGCACGGCGCCCCCGTGGCGACCGCGGCCGAGGCGGTCCCGGCCGCCGCCGCGGAGCAGCCGCTGACCGCCGAGGAGGCGATGGCGCGGCTGCTGGACCCGGAGCTGCGCGGCATGGCGCGCGAGGAGTTCTGGCAGCGCGTGCGGGAGGCCGGCCTGGTGGACGAGGTCGTCGCCGCCTGGGAGGAGCGCGCCGAGCAGTTCCCCGACGACCCCGACGTGCAGGTGGACCTCGGCCGCGCGTACATCGAGAAGATCCAGGAGGTCGGTTCGGGGCCGATGGCGGGCAAGTGGGCCATGAAGGCGGACGGGCAGTTCGACCGCGCCCTGGCGATCGACCCGAACCACTGGGAGGCGCGCTTCAGCAAGGCCGTGTCGCTCTCCTTCTGGCCGCCGGTGTTCGGCAAGCAGAACGAGGCCATCCGGCAGTTCGAGATCCTGGTGGACCAGCAGCGCGCCGGTCCGCCGCGGGGCAGCCACGCCCAGACGCACCTGCTGCTCGGCAACCTCTACCAGCAGATCGGCAAGCACGACGAGGCGCTGGCGGCCTGGGAGCTCGGGCTGTCGATGTACCCCGACGACGAGGCGCTGCGGGCGCAGCTGGCGGGCGTGAAGTAGCCTCCGCCGCCGGCCGCCGCGGCGCGCGGGGTACACTCGTCCCGTGCTCGCGACCCTCGCCCTCGCGCCCCTGGCGCTCGCCCTCGCCGCGGCCGCGGCTCCCCAGGAGCCGGCGGCCGCCGTCGATCCCGAGGCGCGCCAGGTGCTGGAGGAGGCGCTGGCGGCGACCCGCGCGCTCGAGCGCATCGGCTACCGCATCACCCGCTTCACCCTGCGGACGGACGGGGACGCCGGGGGGCTCGAGCTGCCGGCCTACGCCGACGTGAAGCTGCGGGACGAGGAGCTCGTCCCCGGCGGTCTCGGCGTGGAGCTCGTCGCGCGCGGCACCTACTACGACGACGCGGGCCCCGACCGCGCGCGGGGCTTCGTGGCCGCCTGCCGAGGCGCCAGCGCGGAGCTCCTGACCGGCGGCGCCGACGAGCCGCAGCACCACGTCGGGGACGTGCGCGCGTTCCTCGGGCCGCTGCTCGCCCTCGTCCCCGACGAGCTGGTGGACGGCGCGCCCCTCGCGGCGGCGCTGGAGGCGCCGGAGCTGCGCTTCGAGGGGCTGGCCGTCGTCGCCGGCGTCCCCTGCGACGCGGTGCGCGCGCGCGCGGCCGACGGCGCGACGACCCGGTACCTCGTGGCCACGACCGACCGCGTGGTCCGGCAGGTCGAGCACGAGCGAGGGGGGGTGCTGGAGGTGATCACGCTGAGCGGCGTCAGCCTGCGGCCGCGGTGGGGGGATAACGCCTTCGCCCCGCTGTCCGGCAAGCCCGTCCCCCGGGCGCCGGCGGCGCCGGAGCGCCGGCCGGAGAGCGGGAGCCTCCTGCGCCCCGGCGCCGCCGCGCCGGCCTTCGACGCGGTCGACGACCGCGGCCGCGCGGTGCGCCTCGCGGACCTGCGCGGCGACCTGGTCGTGCTGGACTTCTGGGCGCCCTGGTGCGCGCCCTGCGTGGCGGCCCTGCCGGGCGTGCAGCGCCTGCACGAGGACTTCGGGGAGCGGGGCATGCGCGTGCTCGGCGTGGCGGTGATGCCGCGCAGCGGGCAGCCCGAGCCGGTCGCGTTCCTGCGGGAGCAGGGGGCGACCTACCCGGTGGTCCCCGCGGGCGACGCGCTGCGCGGTCCGTACCGCGTCGAGCGCCTGCCGACGCTGTACGTGCTCGACGGGGCGGGGGAGGTGCTCTGGTCGGGGTCGGGCTTCGACCCGACCGGGGCCGAGGAGCGCCGGGTGCGCGCGGTGGTCGAGGAGGCCCTGCGCCGCGCGGGCCGCTGACCGGCGGGCGCGATCGGCGGGCTCGGGCGGCGGGCTCGATCGGCGCGGGCGGGACCGTAGGATGTCGGCCCGCTTCCCCTGCCCGCCCGACCCTGGAGGAGTCGCCATGCCGTTCCGTCTTCCGACCGTCCCCGCCCTCGGCCTCGCCCTGCTCGCCGCCTGCGCCAGCCCCGGCTCGTCGCCGCCGCCGGAGCCCGGCCGGTGCGTCGAGTTCGAGACCCTCGTGCCCGGCACCGTCTACCGCGTCGGCGACGCCATCGCCGAGGCCGGTGTCGAGGTCCGCTTCACGCCCTTCGAGTGGAGCAGCGGGGCCCTGTACCAGGACGGCTTCGTCGAGGTCGGCATCGAGGGCCAGGCGGGCGGCTCCGGCCTGGACCTGGTGGTGAACAACGTCCTGCTGGAGTTCGACGTCGGCCGCACGGAGCTCGTGGAGTTCTCCTTCGCCGAGCTCGGCGGCAACGTGAACCTGCGGGTGAACGGCGACTTCCGCAACATCCACAACCTCTCGGCCCTGAACGGCAAGACCGTCGGCGGGGCGACCCTGACGGTCGTGAACGGGTTCGGCAACGACTCGGGCACCGTGCGCATCGCGGGCGTCGTCGAGACCTTCGCGATCGGCGGCCAGGAGTTCTGGCTCGACGAGGTCTGCTTCACGCCGTGAGCCTGACGCGGGACGAGGGCTGGGAGCACCTCTGCTCCTGGACGGAGACCGACTCGCTGCGGCGCCACGCGCGCGCCGTCGAGGTCGTGATGCGGCGGGCGGCGCACCGCTACGGGGCCGGCGCGGCCGACGAGGAGCGCTGGGGCCTGGCGGGGATGCTCCACGACGCAGACTACGAGAAGTGGCCCGAGGAGCACCCGCGGCGCATCGTCGCGTGGCTCGAGGAGCGCGGCGAGCCGGAGCTGGCCCACGCCGTCGCGGCGCACTACACGGGCTGGGGGGTGCCCCACGAGAGCCCGCTGGACCGCGCGCTGCTGGCCTGCGACGAGCTCACCGGGTTCGTCGGCGCCTGCTGCCACGTGCGCCCCGGCGGGGTGGCCACCCTCGAGCCGAAGAGCGTGGTGAAGAAGCTGAAGGACAGGGGCTTCGCCGCCAAGGTCGAGCGCGGCGAGGTGCACGCGGGCGTCGAGCTCCTGGGCGTCGACCTGAAGGAGCACATCGCCTTCGTGATCGAGTCGCTGCGCCCGCACGCCGCCGAGCTCGGCCTCGAGGGGCGCGCCTGACCCGCGTCGAACGGCGTCGCCCCGCGTGACCCGGCGACACCCGGCGCGCGCGGACCGGCGGCGCGGAAATCTCTTCGCGTTTGGCGGAACTCCCGCGCGGCCGCTCCCGTCTTTCCAGGCATACGGACCGCCGCTGCTGGAGGAACCGGGTCGTGTTTTGGCTGGCCGGAGACCCTGTTCCCTCGCAACGGCGGTCTCGTTTTTCAGACCCGACGCGCGCTGCGCCGCCCGCTCGCCGCGCCGCGCGCCCGACCGGGAGCGCCGCCGCGACGGCGGACCGGGCGACGGCCGGGAGCGGAACGCGAGCGGCGCCCCGATTGCAGGTGAGGGCGCCGGGGGGCGGGGCTAGGATGCGCGGCCGGACTCCCCCCCGGACCGCATGGACCACGACCCCTGGCCCGACTCGGCGAACCTCACCTTCGCCGAGGAGCTCTACACCGCCTACCTGGCGGACCCGGGCTCGGTGCCGGAGTCGTGGCGGCGCTGGTTCGCGGGCCTGAGCCGCGGCGACCCGTTCGTGGCGGACCCCGCGCTGGGGCCGCGCTTCGAGGCGCCCCGGCTGTTCTCCGCCCGCAACGGCCACGGGGCCTACGCGGCCCCGCCGGCCAGCGAGACGGCCCTCCAGGACCGGGTCAACCAGCTGGTGCGCGCCTACCACGTCCGCGGGCACATGATCGCGGAGCTGGACCCCCTGGGCCGCCCGCGGGACCCGCAGCCCGAGCTCGAGCCGGCGTTCTACGGCCTGACCGAGGCGGACCTCGACGCGCCCATCCGGGTCGAGAGCGTCGAGAGCTTCTCCGGCGGCACCCTGCGCGAGCTGATCGCGCACCTGCGGGCGACGTACTGCCGCCGCATCGGCGTCCAGTTCATGCACATCGACGAGCTGGCCGTGAAGAACTGGCTGCGCGCGCGGATGGAGAGCACGGAGAACCGGTTGCAGCTCTCGCGCGCCGAGCAGATGCGCGTGCTCACCCGGCTGACCGACGCCGTGGTGTTCGAGGAGTTCATCCAGAAGAAGTACCTGGGCGCCAAGAGCTTCTCGCTGGAGGGCTGCGAGAGCCTGATCCCGCTGCTGCACCTGGCGATCGAGAAGGCGGCCGAGCAGGGCATCGACGAGGTCGTGCTCGGCATGGCGCACCGCGGGCGCCTGAACGTGCTCGCGAACATCCTCGGCAAGAGCCCGGCCGAGATCTTCCGGCTGTTCGAGGACCCCGAGCCCGAGCGCTGGCGGGGCGGCGGGGACGTCAAGTACCACCTCGGGCACAGCTCCGACTGGCGCACGGCGTCGGGTCGCGAGGTGCACCTGTCGCTGTGCTTCAACCCCAGCCACCTCGAGTTCGTGAACCCGGTGGCCCTGGGCCGGATGCGGGCGAAGCAGGACGAGGTGGGCGACGCGGCGCGCGAGCGCGGGCTGGCGCTGCTCATCCACGGCGACGCCGCCTTCGCGGGCGAGGGCATCGTGCAGGAGACGCTCAACATGAGCCAGCTCCCCGGCTACGCGGTGGGGGGCACGCTGCACGTCGTGGTGAACAACCAGATCGGCTTCACCACCACGCCGGAGGAGGGGCGCTCGTCGACGTACGCGACCGACGTCGCGAAGCTGCTCCAGATCCCGATCTTCCACGTCAACGGCGAGGACCCCGAGGCCGTGGCGCAGGTCGTCACCCTGGCGCTGGACTTCCGCAAGCGCTTCCGCCGCGACGTCATCCTCGACATGTACGGCTACCGCCGGCGCGGGCACAACGAGGGGGACGAGCCGGCCTTCACGCAGCCGCGTCTCTACCGGGCGATCCAGGCGCGCAAGCCGGTCCGCGAGGGCTACCTGGACCACCTGCTCGAGCTCGGCGGGATCGAGCGCGGCGAGGCCGAGGCCCTGGAGGTCGCGCGGCGCGAGGAGCTCGAGCGGCACCTGTCCCACGCGCGCGGAGACGGCGAGGCGCCGGCGGACGCGGCCGACGGCGAGGCGTGCGCCCTGGAGTCCGCGCGCTCGGAGGACGACGACGGGCTGGGTGACGCGCCCCGCCGCGGGGCCTGGTCGGGCTATCTCGGCGGTCCGGACGCGGCCGCGCCGGAGGTCGAGACCGGCGTGCCGCGCGAGCAGCTCGTCGACCTGCTCGAGCGCATGCTGGTCGCGCCGCCCGACCTGCGCATCCACCCCAAGCTCGCCCGCCTGCTCTCCGCCCGCCGCGAGATGGCCGACGGCAAGCGCCCGCTGGACTGGGCCGCCGGCGAGCTGCTGGCCTACGCCTCCCTGGCGGTCGCCGGGCACCGCGTGCGCCTGACCGGCCAGGACTCCGGCCGCGGGACGTTCAGCCACCGCCACGCGCTGATCCACGACATGTCGGGGGAGCGCGTGTACGAGCCGCTGAACCACCTGGCGCCCGACCAGGCCCCGGTCGAGATCGTGAACAGCCCGCTGTCCGAGGCGGGCGTGCTGGGGTTCGAGTACGGCTACAGCCTGGACGCCCCCGACGGCCTCGTGCTGTGGGAGGCGCAGTTCGGCGACTTCTGCAACGCCGCCCAGGTCATCATCGACCAGTTCATCGTCAGCGCCGAGGCGAAGTGGAACCGCCTCTCCGGCGTCGTGCTGCTGCTGCCGCACGGGTTCGAGGGGATGGGGCCCGAGCACTCGAGCGCGCGGCTCGAGCGCTTCCTGATGCTGGCGGTCCAGGACAACGTCCAGGTGGTCAACCCGACCACGCCGGCGCAGATGTTCCACTGCCTGCGCCGCCAGGTGCTGCGGCCGTGGCGCAAGCCGCTGATCGTGATGACGCCGAAGAGCCTGCTGCGGCACAAGCGCGCGACGTCGCCGCTGGCCGACCTGGCGTGGGGGGGCTTCCGGCGCATCCTCCCCGACGGGGGGGCCGCGCCGCCCGAGGGCGCGCGCCGCGTGCTGCTGTGCAGCGGCAAGATCGCCTACGAGCTCGAGGAGGAGCGCGAGCGCCGCGGCGCGGGCGACGTGGCGATCCTGCGGCTCGAGCAGCTCTACCCCCTGGCCGACGAGGCGCTGCGCTCGGCCCTGGCGCCCTACGGCGACGGGACGCCCGTCGTGTGGGTGCAGGAGGAGCCGGAGAACATGGGCGCCTGGAGCAGCCTGAGCCTGCGCTTCGGGAACCGCCTGTTCGGGCGCCTGCCCTTCCGCGGGGTCAGCCGCCCGCCGTCCGCCAGCCCCGCGACCGGCTCCGCCGGCGCGCACCGCCTCGAGCAGGACGAGATTCTCGAGAGAGCCTTCGAAGAGGAAGCCTAGATGACCATCGAGCTGCGAGTCCCCGAGGTCGGCGAGTCCATCACCGAGGTCCAGATCGGCGAGTGGCTGAAGGCCACCGGCGAGGCGGTGGCCAAGGACGAGCCGCTGGTCGTCATCGAGACGGACAAGGTCACCGTCGAGCTGCCCGCCCCGGCGGCGGGCGCGGTCACCGAGGTGCGCAAGCAGCCCGGCGAGACCGCGGAGGTGGGCGAGGTCGTCGGCCTGTTCGAGCCCGGCGAGGCCCCGGCGGAGGCCAGGACGCCGTCGTCCGACGGAGACGGCGGCGCGGCGGCCTCTCCGGCGAGCTCCCCGGACGCCGCCCCGCAGCGAGCGGGCGGGCGCGAGGGCGGGCACGTGATGCCCGCGGCGCGGCGCGCCCTCGCGGACGCCGGGCTCGCGCCGGAGGACGCGTCCGCGACGGGTCCGGGCGGGCGGCTGCTGAAGGAGGACGTGCAGCGCGCCGCCGCGGCGGGCCGCGCGCGCCCGGTCGCCGCCGAGGAGGAGGTCGTACCGATGAGCCCGCTGCGCCGGCGCATCGCCGAGCGGCTGGTGCAGGCCCAGCAGACCGCCGCCATCCTGACGACCTTCAACGAGGTCGACATGACCGCCGTGATCGAGCTGCGCCGCGAGAGCCAGGAGCGTTTCCGCGAGCGCCACGGCGTGAAGCTCGGGTTCATGTCCTTCTTCGTGAAGGCCGCCGTCGAGGCGCTCAAGCGCGTGCCCCAGGTCAACGCCGAGATCCGCGGCACCGACGTCGTCTACAAGAACCACTTCGACATCGGGGTCGCGGTCGGGGGCGGCAAGGGGCTCGTGGTCCCCGTCCTGCGCGGCGCCGAGAGCATGGGGTTCGCCGAGGTCGAGGCGGCCATCGCGGACTTCGCCGAGCGCGCGCGCACGAACCGCCTGGGGCTCGAGGAGCTGCAGGGCGGGACCTTCACGATCTCCAACGGAGGCGTGTACGGCTCGCTGCTCTCGACGCCCATCCTGAACCCGCCCCAGAGCGGGATCCTCGGCCTGCACGCGATGCAGGACCGCCCGGTGGCGCGCGACGGCGAGGTCGTCGTGCGCCCGATGATGTACGTGGCGCTCTCCTACGACCACCGCATCGTGGACGGGCGCGAGGCGGTGACGTTCCTGAAGACGGTGAAGGAGTGCGTCGAGGATCCCTCGCGCATCCTCCTGGAGATCTGAGGCCCCGCGGGCACCCGGCGGGCGGCGCACGATGACGAGACACGACCTGGTGGTGATCGGGGCCGGCCCCGGCGGCTACGTGGCCGCCCTGCGCGCGGCGCAGCTCGGGCTCGACGTGGTCTGCGTGGAGCGCGAGGAGGCCCTCGGCGGCACCTGCCTGCGGGTGGGCTGCATCCCGAGCAAGGCGCTGCTCGAGTCCAGCGAGCGCTTCGCCGAGGCGCGCGACGGACTGGCCGCGCACGGCGTGCGGGTCGAGGGCGTCGCGCTCGACCTCGCCGCGCTGATGACGCGCAAGGAGGAGGTCGTGCGCACGCTCACGCAGGGCGTGGCCGGGCTGCTGGGGCGCGCGAAGGTGAAGGTCGTGCGCGGCACCGCGAGCTTCGCCGCGCCGGGGCGCGTCGAGGTGCGGCCGTCGAACGACGACGGGGCGGACGGCGACGAGGCCGTCGAGGTGCTCGAGGCCGAGCGCGTGCTGATCGCCACCGGCAGCCGCAGCGCGACGCTGCCCGGCGTGGAGCTCGACGGCGATCGCGTGGGGACCAGCACCGAGGCGCTCTCCTGGGACGCGGTGCCCGACCACCTCGTGGTGATCGGCGCGGGTTACATCGGCCTGGAGCTGGGCTCGGTGTGGCGCCGCCTGGGCGCGCGCGTCACCGTCGTCGAGGTGGCCGACCGCATCCTGCCGGGCATGGACTCGCAGATCGCGAAGGAGGCCCGGCGCGCGTTCGAGGCGCAGGGGCTCGAGTTCCGGCTCGCGACGCGCGTCGCCGGCGCCGCGGCCCGCGGCGAGGGCGCCCGGGTCGAGCTCGAGGGCGGCGAGACGATCGACTGCGACCGCGTCCTGCTGGCCACCGGCCGCGTGCCGAACACCGAGGGGCTGGGGCTGGACGCGATCGGGCTCGAGCTGGACGAGCGCGGGCGCGTGCCGGTGGACGACGCCTTCGCGACGCCGGTCGCGGGCGTGTACGCGGTGGGGGACTGCGTGCGCGGACCGATGCTCGCCCACAAGGCCTCCGAGGAGGGCGTCGCCTGCGTGGAGGGGTTCGTCACCGGGCACGGCCACGTCGACTACGGCGCGATCCCCGGCATCGTCTACACCGAGCCGGAGGTGGCGACCGTCGGCGCCACCGAGGACGAGCTGCGCGAGTCGGGACGCGACTACCGCAAGGGCACGTTCCCGTTCCAGGCGAACGGGCGGGCCCGCGCGCTCGGGCACACGCGCGGCCTCGTGAAGATCCTGGCCGACGCGGAGACCGACCGCGTGCTGGGCGTGCACGTCGTCGGGCCGCGCGCGGGCGACCTGATCGCGGAGGCCGTGGCGGCCATGGCCTTCGGCGCGAGCAGCGAGGACCTGGCGCGAACGTGCCACGCGCACCCCACGCTGTCGGAGGCCGTGCACGAGGCGGCGCTCGCCGTCGATGGCCGCGCGCTGCACGTCTGAGCGGGCAGGCGGCAGCCACCACGGAGGCGCAATCCTGTCAAGGCCTCGCGAGGCCTTTTTCGGAGGCCCTGACGGGGTGTCGAGGTGCGCGAACGAACCCGTCCGAGCTGCCTCCCGGGAAAGAAGTTCCCGCTCCAAGGGCCCCGGGAAGGGCGCTTCGCCACGGGGCTCGAGAAGGAAGCCTCATTCCCGCGAGGCACCTTGCCGGATCGCGAAGGGCTGCCCTACCATGGGCCTCGCATCACTGCTCCATCGATCTCGTCGGGGGGAGGTCCGGGACGCTGTCCAACGGCTCTTCACGAGGGATCGAGACATCCTTGTGGGACAGCTTTGGAGGTGAGTTAATGCGAGCTCTTGTAACAGGCTTTGCCTGTTTGGTGGCCCTGTCCGCGACTTCGTTCGCGAACCAGAACTTCCGCCTGGTCGTTCAAGGCGCCACCGACCCCTCTGTGACCTATAAGCTCGACGGCGTCAGCGAGAAGGCCACCGGTGTTGGTCCCAACACCTACCTGATCAGCGACGTGAACGGCGCGACCAAGCTCGGCCTCGACATCGAGTCGACCGATGGCACCAGCGCCGTCTTCTCCGGCGAGTTCACCCTGCCCAGCAGCCAGGTCCAGATGGCCGTGGTCCAGCTCGGTGCGAACGGGGACATGAAGGTCTCCTTCCCCGACGACCGCGCCCTGGTCTCCGGCGGCGAAGTCACCTCCGGCGGCTTCAACGGTCTGCCGACCTGCGGCACCGGCGTCTACTGCCAGCTCCCCGACCAGCTCGGGCAAGGCGGTTCGGGCACCCTCGGCGCGACGAGTGACGCGAACCCGGCTGCCGGTTTCGTCGTCTCCGACAGCTTCGAGGCCCAGGCCACCACGGACATCACCGACCTCTGCTGGTGGGGCTTCTACTTCGACTTCGGTCTCGGCGTCGACTGCGGACCGGGTGTCAACAACTTCACCATCACGTACTTCGACGACGCGGGCGGGTTCCCCGGCTCCGTCATCGGCGGTCCGTTCGTCGGCGCGGCCGACAACGTGTTCGACACCGGCAACGACATCGTCGTCGGCGGTGGCGCGATCGTCATCAACTCGTGGCAGTTCGAGCTGAACCACGCCCCGGTGTCCGTCAACAACGGCGACATCGTTCACATCCAGATCCAGGCCGACACTTCTCCGACGACCTGCTTCTGGCTGTGGGAGACCGCGCCTCCCGGCGACGGTGTGGGCGTCCAGGACGGCGCCGCGACGGACTACGACCTGGCCTGGTGTGTGAACATCCCGGCCGGTCCGCCCCCGCCGCCCCCGCCGGCCGGTAACGACGACTGCGCGAACGCCATGGGTATCGCGGGCAACGGTCCGCACCCGTTCGACAACTCGTCCGCCACGGACGACGGTCTCGACGACCCGCTGTGCGACTTCTTCGGCTCCACCGCGATCCCGCAGGACGTCTGGTTCTGCTGGACCGCCGGCGCGAGCGGCACCACCCGTCTGGAGACTTGCGGTCAGACCACGGTCGACACCAAGATCGCCGTGTACGACGGCTGCTCCTGCCCGACGGGCACCGGCATCCTGGCTTGCAACGACGACGACTGCGGCCTGCAGTCGGGTCTGAACTTCAACGCCACCGCCGGGAACACGTACCTCGTCCGCGTCGGCACCTTCCCGGGTGCTTCGGGCGGCACCGGTACCTTCACCTTCCAGACGATCTCGATCCCCGCGAACGACGACTGCGCCAACGCGATCGCCGTTGCGGTGCCCTCGAGCACGCCTGGCACCACGGACTTCGCCACGACGGATTCCGAGGGCTTCCCCTTCTGCGGTACGTCCATCACCTCGCCGGGCGTCTGGTACTCCGTCACGGGTACCGGCAACACCATCACGGCGAGCCTGTGCGACGGCAACACGGCCTTCGACTCGAAGATCTCCGTGTACTGCGGTGACTGCGCGGACCCGGCCGGCGCCCAGTGCGTGGTCGGCAACGACGACACCTGCGGCCTCCAGTCGGAGGTCACCTGGTGCTCGCAAGCGGGCGCGACCTACCTCGTCCTCGTCCACGGCTTCGGCGGCGCCACCGGCACCTTCGAGCTGGACGTCACGGACGACGGCGTGGCCTGCAGCGGCGCCGTGGCCTGCCTCCCGGTGGGTGCGTGCT
This sequence comes from bacterium, assembly GCA_030428395.1. Lineage (GTDB taxonomy): Bacteria > Planctomycetota > UBA1135 > UBA1135 > JAUIDW01. The sequence continues at coordinate 13,459 of JAUIDW010000078.1, forward strand.
GCATCGACGTCGGCGGCGGCATGATCGATTGCCAGCTGGTGACGATGGCCGACTGCGCCAACCTCGGCGGTACCTACCAGGGTGACGGCACGGCGTGCCCCACCAAGGAGTACTTCGAGTTCGGTTGCACCCAGGCCTGGGAAGACATCTCCACGGCGGGTCAGCCGCTGTTCCTCGGTGACGACGACGGCGTCCTTCTGCCGCTCGGCTTCACCTTCAACTTCTTCGAGCAGAGCTACACCACGATCGGCGTGGGCTCGAACGGCTACCTGACGTTCGGCACCGACCTGACGGACTTCTCGAACGACCCGATCCCGGACGACACCGACCCCAACGACATCATCTGCCCCCTCTGGGACGACTTCGATCCCAGCAGCGGTGGTCAGGTGTACGCGGGGACCTTCGGCGTCGCTCCGAACCGCGCCTTCATCGCCGCGTGGGTCGACGTTCCGCAGTTCGCCAACACCGATGCCAACACGTTCCAGGCCATCCTGTTCGAGAACAACAGCCGGATCTCCTTCCGCTACCTCAACATCACCCCCGAGGCCTTCGCGGGTGACTACACCGTCGGTGTCGAGAACTTCGACGGCACGCGGGGTACCGCGGTCGACGCCAGCACGATCGTGAACGGCGACTGCCGCCTGCTTCTCCCGGACACCATCCCGGGCGACTGCACGGCTCCGCTGGCTCTCGACGTGCGCCCGGGCCTGTGCCCGAACGGTGTGCTTCCGAACGCGACGGGCGTGGTCACGGTCGTGGTGCCTGGCACCGTCTCCGTGAACCCGGCCAACGCGACCATGCTCGACGGCACCGTCCAGCTCGAGCTGGCCGGTGGCGGCGCTCCGGTCCAACCCTACCGCCGCTCGCCCGTGGGCCTGACCTACACGGTCGGCGACACGGTCACGCCGAACTTCGGCGCGGGCTGCAGCGTTTCGGGTCCGGACGGGATCGACGACTGGACCTTCGAGTTCCGCATGACGGACCTGCGTGACGCGCTGGGTCTGGGCATCCTGAACCCGGGCGACTCCGTCCAGGTCCAGCTGTCCGGCCGCGTCGCCCAGAACGGCAACGCTCAGGCCTTCCTGGCGTACGACGAGATGACGGTTTCCGCGCAGCCCCAGGCTACGCGCGTCAAGATCGTCTCGCGCTACGACGGTCTGTTCACGCCGACCAGCCAAGACGTGATGGGTGACTCCGGTGCGTTCGGCGGCCAGCTCGCCGTCCGCCACGTGCAGCCCGGCTCGACCTTCTCGGTCACCGCCGGCCCGCTGCCGTTCAACCCCGGCTTCACCTGGTTCGGCTGGTACATGGACGGCCAGTTCCTCACCAGCAACGCCACCGCGAACGTCGTCGTGGGCAGCCAGAACATGGTGCTCACGCCGGTGTACATCTTCACGCGGAGCTACGGCGTCGGCAGCTTCTAGGCTCTGACGCGAAGCTCACGGCGGCTCCGCCGTCGTGAGCGCGATCAAGGGGGGTCCCGCCGAAAGGCGGGGCCCCCCGCTGCATGGAGGGGGCCCCGGTGGCTTCGGGGGCCTCTGGAGCATCGGACGGCGCGGGGTGGCACGGGGGTGCCGGCACGCGCCGGGCCGCGGGCCACGGCCGGGGACGGTCCCGGGGTCCCACGCGCTCCGCGTCGCGGGAGCGCCGCGTGCGGGGCGGAGCGCGGCAGGCGCTCAGCGCGGGCCCGCGAGGCGCTCGAGGTTCGCGCGCGCCGTCGGGTGTCCGGGGTCGAGCTCGAGGGCGCGCCGGTAGTGCGCCTCGGCCTCCTGCGCGCGGCCCAGCGACTCGAGCGCGGCGCCCAGGTTGACGTGCGTCGCGGCCTGGGGCCGGCCCAGGGGCAGGCGCCGCGTCAGCACCTCGACGACCTCGTCCCAGCGCGCGAGCTTCGCGAGCGACGCGCCGAGCTGGTCGTACGCGTACAGGTTGCGCGGGTTGTCGGCCAGGAGGGGGCGCAGCACCGCGCAGGCCTCCTCGTGCCGGCCCTCGCTGGCCAGGGCGCGGGCGCGCTGGTAGGCCGCGAGCTCCTCGAGCCGCTCGTGCGGCGCGGGCAGCCCCGTGTCCTCGGTGGGGCCGGGCAGCGCGTCCGTGGCGTCGGCCACGCCCGCGTACCCCAGCGCGCGCAGCTCCGCGGCGGCGGACGCGTCGGCGGCGGCCCGCTCGGGCTCGAGCGCCGGGCGCGCCACGGCGGCCTCGAGGGCGCGTCGGTAGGCGGCGAGCTCCTCCGCGGGGGCCGCGGCGGGCGCGTTCTCCTGCGGATCCCGGTCCGTCCGGAACAGCAGCGGCGCGGACGAGTGCACGTACTTGCCCCGCGCGTCCGCCCACCCCGCGACGGGGCTCCAGCCGAAGTGGAGGTGCCCGTAGTACGTCTCGAAGTACGCGCCGCGCCCGGCGGGGACCTGCGGGGCGAGCAGGCTGCTGCCGTCGACGCCGCCGGCGACGCCGGCCGCGGGGTCGAGCCCGAGCGCGGCGAGCACGGTGGGGAAGACGTCCACGACGCTCGCGATCCCCTCGGCGCGCGTCCCGGCGTGGCGCCGGTCGGGCCGGCGGACGAGCAGCGGGACGCGGACGGTCGAGTCGTAGGCGAGCGACGCGTGCGTGCCCTCGCCGTGCTGCCCGAGGCCCTCGCCGTGGTCGGCGACCACGACCACCAGCGTCTCGGCGTCGCGGCCCAGGGCGCGCAGCTCCGCGAGCAGCCGGCCGACGTGGTGGTCGGCGTACGCGACCTCGCCGAGGTACGCGTGGCCACCCGCGCGCTCCAGGAACTCCGGGGGCGGCGCGTAGGGGGCGTGCGGGTCGAACAGGTGCACCCACAGGAAGAACGGGCGCTCGGCCGGGAGGCCGGCGAGCCAGGTGCGGGCGGCCTCGACGACCGCGGCCGCGTCGCGCTCGAGGAAGTGCTGGCCCTCGGCGCCGGCGGGGCGCTCCAGGTCGTCGTAGCGGTCGAAGCCCTGGTCGAGGCCGTAGCGCGCGTCGAGCACGGCGGCGGCCACGAAGGCGGCCGTGGCGCAGCCGGCCTCGCGCAGCCGCTCGGCCAGCGTGACGGCGGCGGCGGGCAGCCGCGCCGAGCCGTTGTCGCGCACGCCGTGGCGCGGCGGGATCAGCCCGGTCAGCATCGAGGCGTGCGCCGGCGCCGTCAGCGGGGCGGTCGTGCGCGCCTGCAGGAACTGGATCGACTCGGCCGCCAGGGCGTCGAGGGCCGGCGTCACGCCCGGCGGCGCGCCGGTGGTCGACAGCGCGTCCCAGCGCGTCGTGTCCAGCGTGACCAGCAGCGCCGAGCGCGCCAGCGCGTCGCCGCCGTCCGGCGCGGCGGCGCCGTCCTCCGACCTCGAGCAGGCCGCCGAGGAGGCGACCGCCAGGGCGACGAGCAGGCGGGTGGTGGGGTTCAACGGCGCTCCGCGGACGGGGCGCGAGTGTAGCCGCGGCGGTCGCGGCGGCTCAGCGGCCGATCCGCGGATTCGGGGGCAGGCGCTCGGCCCGCTCGGCGACCTGGTAGAGGAAGGCGGCCATCAGCGCGGCGCCGAGCTCGAGCTCCGCGGGGTGCACGGTGTCCAGCGTGTCGCTGGCCGAGTGGTGCACGTCGAAGTACCGGTGCGAGTCCGGCACGAGCCCCACCGTGACGACCCCGGCCCCGCGCATGGGGGAGACGTCGGCCCCGCCCGGGCCCGCCAGCAGGCGGCCGGCGTCGTAGGGCTCGAACAGGGCGACCACCTCCTCCAGCACCTCGCGGCCGCGCGGGCCAGCGTCGGTGACGAAGGCGCGGGGGGCGAACCCGCCGCGGTCGGACTCGAGCGCGAGCACGTGGCGGTCCATCTCCTCGAAGTGCGTGCGGTAGTACTCCGACCCGCCGCGCAGGCCGTTCTCCTCGTTCATGAAGAGCACGACGCGGATCGTGCGCCGGGGCCGCAGCCCGAGGTCGGCGAGCAGCCGCACCGCCTCGATCGACTGGCAGCACCCCGCGCCGTCGTCGTGCGCGCCCTGCCCGACGTCCCAGGCGTCGAGGTGCCCGCCGACGACGAGCACCTCGTCGGGCAGCTCCCGCCCGACCAGCTCGCCGACGACGTTCCAGGAAGGGACCTCGCCCGCGTCCCGGCAGTCCAGCTCGAGGCGTCCGACGACCTCGCCGTGGCGCTCCAGCAGGGCCTCCAGGCGCTCCGCGGCGAGCGTGCTGACGGCCGCGCCGGGGACGCGCGGGACGTCGGGCTCGTAGCGCAGCGCGCCGGTGTGGGGCACGTCGTCCAGGCGCTGGGTGATCGAGCGCACGAGCGCGGCGACCCCGCCGGCGCGGGCCGCGCGGACCGCGCCCTGCGTGCGCTGGGGGACCGCGGCGCCGTAGGCCGCGAAGGCGTCGACGCTGGTCCGCTCCATGGGGCGGCAGAAGAACACGATCGCGTCGCGGGCGCGCTCGCCCAGGGCGTCCAGCTCCGCGAACGTGCGCACCGCGCGCACCGGGCCGACGAGCCCGCCGGGGGGCGTGCCGACGCTGCCGCCCAGGGCGATCGTGGCGAGCTCGCCCGCGGCCTCGGGCGGGCTCACGACCTGGAAGCGCGCCGTGCGCCCGCGGATCCAGCGGGGCACCGTGACCGGCTCGAGGCGCACGTTCTCGAAGCCCAGGTCGACGAGCGTCTGGCGGCCCCACTCGACGGCGGCGGCGGCTCCGGGCGAGCCGGACAGCCGGTGCGGGGCCGCCTCGCAGAGGCCGGTCAGGAGCTCGTGGGCGCGCCCGCGCGCGGTCGCCTCGCGCACGATGCGCGCGACGAGGTCGGCGGGCTCGAGCGCGTCGACCACGGGCGAGGGGGACTCGGCGGCGGGACCCTGCGCGGCGCCCGGGGAGATCCTCGCGCCGGGCGGCGCTCCGGAGGCGAGGACGAGGACGGCGGGCGGGACGGCGAGGGCGGCGGCGAGGACGAGGCGCATGCCGCGAGTGTCCCCGGCGCCCGCGACGCGTGCAAACGGGCGTGCCTACAATGCGGCCCCGCCCCGCGGCGGGGGCCATGCCCGACCTCGACCCCGAAGCCCCTCGCCCGGCCGGCGGCTCTCGCCTGCGCGCGCTCGCGGAGTCCGGCGCGGCGGCGCTCCTGGCGGCGGTCGTGCTGCTGGTCGCCGCGCGCCACTTCGACCCGGGCACGCTGCACGTCCACGGCCGCCTGAACGACCAGGCGGGGTACGTGACGACCGCGCGCCTCCTGGCGGACACCGGCGAGCTGCGCTCGGGCCTGCTGCTGCCCGCGTACGTCGACAACCCGCGCTCGCGGCTCTACATGCCCGGGCACTACGCGGCGCTCGCGGGGGCCTACCGCGCGTTCGGCTACGGCCCGCGCGTGTCGCTGCTGCCCAGCCTGGCGGCCTTCGTCCTGTGCGTCGTGCTGGCCCAGGACCTCGCGCGGCGCCTGGCGGGCCCGCGCGCCGGCCGCGTGGCCGCCGTGCTCGTGGCGTGCTGCCCGCCGCTGCTCGCCTACGCGTTCACCGCCATGGCCGAGCTGACCCTGGCCGCCGCCGCCACCGCCGCGGCGTGGGGGCTGCTGGCCCTGCCGCGGCGGGCCCGGCCCTGGGCGCTGCCCGCGCTGCTCGCGCTGCCGTTCCTGTTCCGCGAGACCGGCGCGCTGCTGGCGGCGCCGGCGGCCCTGCTGCTCGTCGCCGACGGCGGAGCGCGGCCCTGGCGCCGGGCCGGGCTGGCCGTCGCCGCGGCGGCGGTCGCGCTGTACGCGCTGCTCGCGTGGCAGGTGGCGACGGGCAAGGAGTCGCCGCCGCTCTCCTGGGTCACCGGGGGCGAGTTCAACTACGCCGACGCCACCTGGACCGAGCCCGACCTGGGGCCGGCGGAGTGGCTCGGCGCGCTGGCGGGCAACGTCGGGCGCAACCTCGCGACGCTACGCGCGGAGGTGCTCGACGAGGCCTCCGTCGAGGTGCTGTTCCTGGCCCTGCAGGTCGCGCTGGCGCTCGTCGCGGCGGCCGGCGCGGCGCGTCGCGGTGCGCCACCGGCCGCGCGGGCCGCGGCGGGCGGGGCCGCGCTGGCCGCCCTCGGCGTGGTCG
>JAUIDW010000469.1 GCA_030428395.1 bacterium
CCCGCGGCCCACCGATCGGCGCGCGCCTCTTCATCCAGCCGTGGCGCGCGTCCGGCCCGGGACGGAGCGCTTGCGCTCCGTCCCGGCCTTTTCACTGGATCGGAGCGCTCGCGCTCCGTCCCGGCCTTTTCACTGGATCGGAGCGCACGCGCTCCGTCCCGGCCTTCTCGCCGGCTCGGGGCGCCTGCGCGCTCGCGTCGAGAGCTTCCCCCGTGGGGGCGGGGAGGTCAGGAGGGCGGGGGACTCTCGTCCTCGCCCGTGAACTCCTCGTACTCCTCTTCCCACTCCTCGCGGTCCTCGCCGGACTCGGCCGCGAAGCCCCGGTCGTGGATCTCGGCGTCGCGGCGCTTCGCGTCGCGGATGAGCTTGTCCATGTTGGCCGCGTACTCGATCGACTCGTCGTAGGTCCAGACGATGCGCGGGACGCGGCGCGTCTTCAGGACGCGGGCGATCTTGCTCTGCAGGAAGCCGCGCGCGCCCTCGAGCATGCGCGCGACCTTCGTGCGATCGGCGGGGGTCCCGAGGACCGAGTACGAGATGCGCGCGATCGAGATGTCCTTGGAGACCTCGACCTCGGTGATGGTGACGAACCCCGAGCGCGGGTCGGAGACCTCGAACTCGAGAGCGTAGGCGACGCGCTCCTTGATCCGCGCCGCGATGCGCGCGAGCGTCCTGGGGTTGGCCATCGGGGCGGGGGGGCCGCCGGGGTGCCGGTCAGATCTTCAGGAGGCGCTTGACCGCCACCATCTTGAACGCCTCGAGGACGTCGCCCTCCTCGAAGGCGTCGAAGTCCCGGAGGACGATGCCGCACTCGAAGCCCTCGCGGACCTGCTTGACGTCCTCCGTCTCGCGGCGGATCGACCCGATGGGGCCCGTGTGGACCACCTCGTCGCCGCGCTGCACGCGCACGCGGCAGTCGCGGGAGACCGTGCCGTCGAGGACCATGCAGCCGGCGATGTTGCCCAGCTTCGAGGACTTGAAGACGCGGCGCACCTCGACGTGCCCGGTGATCTCCTCGGTCATCTCGGGGGCCAGCGAGCCCTCCATGATGGCCTTGAGGTCGTCGAGCATCTCGTAGATGACCTCGTAGTGGCGGATCTCCACGCCGGCGCGGTCGGCCGCCTGGCGCGCCTTGTCGTTCGCGCTGGTGTGGAACGCGAGGATCATGGCGCCGGACGTGGTGGCGAGGTCGACGTCGCTCTCGGTGACCGAGCCCAGGGCCGAGTGGACGAGGCGCGTGTCGACCTCGTCGTGCACCAGCGTCTCGATCTGCGACTTGAGCGCCTCGAGCGAACCCTGGACGTCGGCCTTCAGGATGATGTCGATGGTCTTCTTCGACTGCTCGGCCACGGCCTCCAGGAGGTTCTCCTTGGTGACCATGCGGCGGTCGGCCAGCGACATGGCGCGGTTCTTCGAGGCGCGCTCCTCGGCGACCTCCTTGGCGCGCTCGAGCTTGTCGACCACGTAGAAGTGGTCGCCGACGCCGGGCAGCTCCGAGAGGCCCGAGACCTCGACGGGCGTCGCGGGACCGGCCGTCTTGACCAGCTTGCCGCGGTCGTCGTGGATGGAGCGCACGCGGCCGTAGCCCTCGCCGGCCAGGATGATGTCGCCCTGGTTCAGGGTGCCGTCCTGGATCAGCAGGTACGCGACGCGGCCCTTGCCCTCCTGGACCTCGGCCTCGAGCACCACGCCGGAGGCGGAGCCCTCGGGGTGGGCGTTCAGCTCGAGCACCTCGCTCTCGAGGAGCACGCGCTCGATCAGGTCGTCGACGCCGTCGCCCTTCAGGGCGCTGATCGGGACCATGCCGGTCGAGCCGCCCCAGTCCTCGGGGATGAGGTCGTGGCTCGCCAGCTGGTTCATGACCTTGTCCGGCGCGGCCTCGGGCTTGTCGCACTTGTTGATGGCGACCACGATCGGCGTCTTCGCGGCGCGCGCGTGGTTGATGGCCTCGATGGTGCTGGGCATGACGCCGTCGTCGGCGGCGACGATCAGCACCACGATGTCCACCGCCTCGGCGCCGCGGGCGCGCATGCGCGTGAAGGCCTCGTGGCCGGGCGTGTCGAGCACGGTGACGCGCTGACCCTTGGCCGACTGGACCTGGTAGGCGCCGATGTGCTGGGTGATGCCACCGGACTCGCCCTGGGCGACGCGCGAGGTGCGCAGGTAGTCGAGCAGCGTGGTCTTGCCGTGGTCCACGTGCCCCAGGAAGGCGACGATGGGCGGGCGCGCCTCCAGGTGCTCGTCCTCGACCGACGAGCGCGCCTGGACGATCTCCTCGATCAGCGCCTCCTCGGCGGCCACCTCGTGGACGACCTTCAGCTCGACGTTGAACTCGGACCCCAGCAGGACCGCGGACTCCTCGTCCAGGGTCGAGTTGATGTTGACGCCGAAGCCGATCTGCGAGATCGCCTTCTTCAGCACCTCGTTGGCCTTCAGCGAGAGCGCCTCGGCCAGCTTCTTGATCGTGATCGGGCTCTCGATCTTCACCTCGCCGCCGGCGTAGGGCGACGTGGCGGGCTCGAAGCTGCGCTGGCGGCCTCCGCCGCCGCGCCCGCCGCGCTCAGTCTGCATCGAGCGGCGGCGCAGGAAGCGGCCGGCCTCCTTCTCACGCAGCTGGGCGGCCGTGAGCTGGCCGCGGCTGCCCTGGTCGCCGCGCATGAAGGCGCGCTTGCGGTCGTGGCCCAGGGTGGGCTTGACGTCGGGCGTCTCGTCGTCGCGCGAGCGCAGCCGGCGCGACTCGGACTTGCGCGGCGCGGGCTGCTTGATCTTGGAGAGGTCGACGAAGCCGACGACCTTGCCGGCCGGGCCCTTCTTGGCGGGCTTGACCTCGTCGGCCTCGTCGGCCTCGGCCTCCGGCTCGGCGGCGGGAGCCTCCGCCTTCGCGGCGGCCGCGGCCGGCGCGGGCTCGGACGGCGCTTCCGGGGCCGCCGCGGCGGCCTCGGCGGGGGCGGGCGCGGGCTCCGGCTTCGCCGGGGCCGGCTCGGCCGGCGCGGCGGCGGCCGCGGGCTCGGGCTCCGCCTGCGCCGCGGGCGCGGGCGCAGGCTCCACCGGAGCGGGCGCCGGCTCCTCGGGGGCCTTCCTCGCGGGGGCGGGCGCCGGAGCGGGCTCGGCCTCGGCCGGCG
>JAUIDW010000079.1 GCA_030428395.1 bacterium
GGGACCCGTGCGCCTGTCCGTCGAGGCCGGCGGCTGGGCCGACGCGGTCGAGCCCCTGCAGGCCGCGGTCGCGAACCCGCTGCGCCCCGACTGGATCGACGACGTCTCCAGCGTCTTCCGCGTCGTCGGCCTGAACGGCTTCTCCGACGCCGACCTGCTGCCGGCGCTCGTCGAGGAGGTCTACGCCGCCGTCGAGGCGCCCGCGTCGCCGCCCGCCTCGACCGCGTGGCGGCTGCTCCACGTCGTCGAGCCCAACGAGGAGGGCCTGGCCGGAGTGCCCGACTGGACGCTGTCCCCGCGCTTCGCGCTCTTCGCCGGTCAGCTCGGCGCCGCCGGGTGGCGCGTCCTGCCGTACCTGGCGACGCCGGGGCTGCAGGACGAGCACCCGCTCTACCCGGAGTGCTCCACGGCGCGCCTGGGCCGCTGGGACAAGGCGGCACAGCAGGTCGCCTACCGCTTCTGGGACGCGGACGGCAGCGGCACGTGCTGCGCCGACCCGATGGACTACTGGCTGATGAACGTCGCGCACGTCCCCTACCGCGGGTTCGTGCTCGACGCGCTGCACGAGCAGCGCGCGCGGGCGCCCTTCGACGGCGTGTACCTCGACTACATGAAGGCCAACGTGCGCCGCGACGACCGCAACCCGCTGGGCGGCGACGCGGTGCAGGGCTACCGCGACATGGCGCTCGAGCTGGTCGGCCAGCTCTCCCAGCCGGGCGCGCCGTTCCTGGTCGCTGGCGAGGGCTCCTCGGTGCAGCTCACCGAGGCGGGCAACGCCCTGGCCGCGATCCACCTGGTCGAGCCGGGCCTGCTCGAGGCCGACCCGCTGGGCGGGAACGTCCCGCTGCACCGCGCGCACCCGATCGGCACCCACCTGACGCTCGACCAGACGCCGGTGGTGACGACGAGCGAGCTCGCCATGCCTGGCTGGCACCCCGGCCAGTTCCACATGGTGCGGCTGGCGGAGGTCGCGCACGGCGCGCTGCCGGCCGCCGCCGCGATCGGCTTCGGCGGCTGGGTCCAGCCCTCGTTCGGCCCCGAGGCGCGCCGCGCGCTCGTGCAGGTCGCCGAGGAGGGCCTGTGGTGGAGCCTGCACGACGTGCGGCCGTTCACGGACCCGCACCCGCTGTGGGACGACCCCGAGACCGTGCGCCTGTTCGAGGTCGACGGCGCCGTGGTCGCGCGCACGCGCGAGTGGGTCGTGCGCAAGACCGTCTGCGACGCGACGTGGCGCTACGGCGCGCGCGGGCCGACGGCGGCCGAGCTGGACGACCTGGCCGCGCGCACCGACGCCAGCTTCGTCGGGCTCTTCGCCGCCGTCTGCGAGGTGCGCGAGCACTTCCGCCAGGCCCCCACCCCCGCCGCCGAGGTGCGGACCCGCTCCGCCGCGCGCGCCGAGGTCCTGGCCGTCATGCCGGACTACCCCGCGCCGTGAGCTCGTCCCCGCCCCTCCCGCGGCGCGCGCACCGCTCCGCCTCGCCCTACGAGGCCACGATCGGCTTCTCGCGCGCCGTGCGCGTCGGCGACGCGATCACCGTGTCCGGGACCGCCCCGATCGGCCCCGACGGCGAGACGGTCGAGGGCGACGCCTACGTCCAGGCGCGCCGCTGCTTCGAGGTCGTCGCCGCCGCCCTCGAGGCCCTCGGCGGCGGCGTCGCCGACGTCGTGCGCACGCGCATGTACCTCGTCGACGCCGCGGACCACGAGGCCGTCGGGCGCGCGCACGGCGAGGTCTTCCGGGGCGTGGACCCCGCCGCGACGATGGTCGTGGTCGCGGGCCTGCTCGACCCGCGCTGGCGCGTCGAAGTCGAGGCCGACGCGCGCGTCGCGGCCGACCGCTAGCCGCCGCGCAGGGCCAGCACGAGGTCGAGCTCGTCGCCGTCCCGCACCGGGTCATCGGGCCCGACGCGCACGCCGGCGCGCCAGGCGCTGGGCAGCGGCTCGCCGTCGCGCAGGAGCCACTCGCCGGCCGGGTGGTCGCGCGCGGCGACGGCCAGGACGTCGCGCAGGCGCGCCGGCAGGTCGAGGTCGACCTCGCGGCGCTCGCCCAGGGCGCGTCCCAGCGCCCCCGCCGCGCGCAGGCGCACGCGCCCGGGGCGCGCCGGTCCTGCGGGCGCCGCTGGCGTCGCGGCCGACGGCGCGGCCGGCTCCGGCGCGGGGACCCGCGCGAGGTCCACCGGGTCGAGCCCGCGGGCGAAGCGCGCCGCGGCCTCCGGCGTCGGACGTCCGTCCGCGTCGACGCCGCGCAGCCGGGCGTAGTCCGCGACCTCGTGCACCAGCGCCGGGTCGTCGTCGCCCGGCCCCGGGGGCGCGCCGCCGGCGAGCTGCGCGTCGAGGGCGCGGTGCAGGTGCGCCAGGGCGGCGCCGTCGGCCAGCAGGCGCAGGCCCGCGTCGCCCTCCGGCTCGCCCCGCAGCGCCGCCGCCAGCTGGTCGAGCGAGGCGACGCCGTCGGCCAGCAGGCCCGCGGCGGAGAACGCGCAGAACCCGCTGGCGTCGAGGGCCGCGACGAGGCTCTCGTGCCACCAGGCGAGGCGCCCCTTGCCGGCGAGGCGCCCGGGGTCGTCGGCGCCCGGCGGCAGGGCGAGCGGCGCCACGCGCGCGGCGAGGCCCGCCGCGCCCGCGCCCGCGCCGACGAGGAACGGGAACACGCGCATGGGGTCGCCGCCGCGCGTCCCCACGCGCGCCGCGACGCGCTCGGCGGGGTCGCGCGCGGGCGACGCGGCGGAGCCCGCCGGGGCGCTCCCCGGGGAGCCGTCGGCGCGGCCGAGGCGCCGGGCGACCGCGCGCGCGCCGCCCGCGAGCAGCGCGCCGGGTCCCTCGCCCGCGCCCGCGGAGCGGATCCACGCGCGCAGCGCGTCGCGGTCGCCGCGGGGCGACGGCGCGGCGAGCTCGCCCGCCTCGCAGGCGTCGCAGGCGAGGGCCAGCGCGGGACCGACCTCCTTCGCGTCGAGCCCCTGGGCGTCGCACTCGGCGAGCAGCGCGAGCGAGGCCTCGAGGTCGCGCAGGCCGAGCTCCGCGCCGAGCGCGCGGTTGGCGGAGAAGTGCCCGGGCCGCGGACCGTCGTCGGTCGCGAACACCCAGCCGCAGGGCGTGGGGCAGCCGCGGCAGCCCTTGCGGTCGCGCGCGCGGTCGCGCGCCTCGGCCGCGACGCCGGCGGCGTCCGCGGAGCCGCGCGCGGCCAGCTCCCCGAACAGCTCGAGCGAGCCCTCCGCGGCCCGCACCGCGAGCCGCGGCGAGGACAGCAGCCAGCGCACCAGCCGCTCGCCGGTGTCCCCCGCCGGCCCCGGCGCCCCCAGTGCATCGGGTTCCGCGCGCGCGGGCTCGGTGCGCACCGCGAGCGCCTTGAGCCCCAGCCGACCGAGCAGCGCCCCCAGGCCGCCGCGGCCGACGAAGTGCGCCCCGTCCGCGGCCAGCGACGCCGCCGGCGCGCCGCGCTCGCCCGCGGGGCCGACGCAGAGCGTCGCGCAGGGGCCCAGGCGCGCGACCAGGAGCGCGTTCGTCTCCGCCGGCGACGCGCCGGCGAGCTCGGGGAACGCGGCCAGGCTCGCGCGCGGCTCGCGGCGGTCGCCGGCGAGCACCAGCACGGTCCCAGGGTCGCCCCGGCCCGCGCCGGTCAGGCAGAGGCCGTCGGCCAGCGCGGCGAGGCGCGCGGCGAGCTCGCCGCCCACCTGTCCGTCGGCGAAGCGGCCGGTGAGCGGCGCCGGCGCGCCCGCCACGGTGGCCCGCGCCGCGGTCGGCACCCCGCGCACGACCGCGGGGCCGACGGCGACGGCGAGGCAGGGTCGCCCGGCCGCGGGTTCCGCGCCGTGGACCAAGGCCGCCGCCAGCCCCGCGCCCCCCAGGGCGCCGACGCGCGCCACGCCCGGATGGCCGCTCGCGAAGGCGCGGGCCTCCAGCGCGACCCCCTCCGGGCCCAGCGCGACGTGCAGGACGCGGGGCTCGGCGGCGCCCGCGGCGGCGGTCGGGTCCCGGCGGGAAGGCATGGCTCGGGGGTGTCAGGAGGGGGTCCGGAGGCCTAGGGTCTGGTCCCCCCGCGATCCTAGGACGGGCCGTGGTCCGCCGTCCGGCAAAAGACGGCGCGCCCGCTCCCGAAGAACCTGGATCCGGACGGGAAGGGCTCCCGGCCGGCGTCGAAGAGACCGCCGGAGCGCCCGACCCCCCGACGCCCCCCCACCCCCCCCCCGTTCATCGTGTTCGGCTCCTTCCGCATCGGCACCGCCTTCGGCATCGCCATCCGCGTGCACTGGCTGTTCGCGGCGATGGTGCTGTTCCTCGTGCTGTTCGGGACGTCGGGCGGGCTGCAGGCGCTCGAGGTGCTGGGGCTGATCGCGGTCCTGTTCGGCGTCGTGGTGCTGCACGAGCTCGGCCACAGCCTGGTCGCCCAGCACTTCGGCATCCGCGTGCTCGACATCACGCTGTGGCCGCTCGGCGGCATGGCGCGGATGAGCGAGATCCCCGAGAACTCGCGCGTCGAGGGCCTGATCGCCATCGCGGGACCGGCGGTGAACTTCGCGCTCGCGGCGATCGCGGCGCCCTTCTTGCTGGGGACCGGCCTGCTGGCCGCCTCCAGCGCGGAGGCCGGCGGCGCGGGCGTCGTCGCGAACCTGCTGCTCGGGTTCATCTTCATCAACCTGGTGCTGGGCGGCTTCAACCTGCTGCCGGCCTTCCCGATGGACGGCGGGCGCCTGCTGCGCGCCTGGTTCGGCCGCGACGGGAACTGGCTGCGCGCCACCGAGCGCGCCGTCCGCGTCGGCCGGTTCTTCGCCTTCCTGATGATCCTCGCGGGCATCTGGAACCCGATCACGGGCGGCTCGAACTTCATGCTCTCGCTCGTCGGCGTGTTCGTGTGGTTCGCCGGCTCGCGCGAGCTGCTCGGCGTGCGCGTGCGCCACGCGCGCCAGGCCCTCGGGGACCTCGACGGCACGCCGCTGGGCGAGATCCTGCGCGGCTTCGGCCCCGCCGCCGCGGGGGGTGGCTTCCGCGGCTTCGGCCCGCGCCCGGCGAACGGCTGGGCGGGCGAGCCCGACGCCACGCCGTCGGACCCGAAGGCCGCTCCCGACCCGCGCCGCCCCGCCGACCAGCCCGGCTGGGACGACGGCCCGTGGACCGAGGAGCGCATCCGCGAGCTCGAGCGGTACCGCGGCCGGCTGCGGCGCGACCCCTGACGGAGCCGTGGGCTAGGCGGGTCCTTCCGCCGGCGCCCCGCCCGCGGCGGCGCCGCTGCGCGCGTCGCGGAGGTACAGGTAGAGCTCCTTGAGCAGCGTGCGCGCGTCGTCGAACTCCGCCACGCCGAGCCGGTCCGCGTAGTGCCGCGCGGCGTGCACGAAGAGCCGGCGCCGCTCGTCCAGGCGCACGTCGCGCCGCTCCCACAGCGCGCGCAGCAGGTCGAGGTCCTCCGCGTCGAACCGCGCCGCGCTCCCGGGCGTCAGCGGGAGCGTCTTGGGCTCGAGCCCGGCGTAGCTCTGCCCCGCGAAGGGCGGCCGCTCGCGCCGCGCGGGGAGCTCGCGGACCACGACCGTGTTCGCGGCCAGGTCGCCCAGCCGCTGGCGGCGGCCGCCCAGCTGCACGAGCACGAGGTCGACGTAGGCGGGCAGGACCATCAGGTCGACGATCAGGAGCAGGTCGCGCAGCACCAGCTGGAACACGCTCGCGGGGTAGCCGTCGCCGGAGAGCACCCGCAGGCCGACCAGGCGCTTGCCCATGGTCTGGCCGCGCCAGGCCGCCTGCTGCAGCACGCGCACGGCGACGAGGACGAGCGGCCCCGCGCCGATCAGAAAGTACGGCACGATCGTGCCGACGCCGGCCAGCTCGGTCGCCAGCACGCCGCCGAGCACGACCACGGCGTAGGCCAGCACGAAGGCGAAGCCGTCGAAGGCCATCGCGGCGGCGCGGCTCCCCGCCCCGGCCAGGGGCTGGCGCAGGCGCATGCCCTCGGAGGTCTCGACGATCAGCTCCGCCACGCCGGGCATGGTGCGGGCGCGACCCCGCGCCCGCAACGACCGGGCGCGGGCGCGACCCCGCGCCCGCAACGACCGGGCTCGGGCGCGACCCCGCGCCCGCAGCTCCCGGGCGGTCGCGGGGCCCCCGCCCGCCCCGCCGACTCGAGGACCGGACGCGCGCGCGGGCGCCCGCGGCCTTGCCGGCGCCCCCGGGAGCCCCGAGAATCCGCGGCGTGGAGAGGCGCTCCCGGAGCGAGACGATCGCGGGCGACCCCGCGCTGGCGCGCCTCGCCGCGCTGGTGCGGGCGGCCGAGTCGCGCGGGCCGCGCGAGCTGACGGAGGCGCAGCTCGCCGAGCTGCCCCGGCTGTACCGGCGCGCCGCCACGCTCCTGTCGCGGCTCGAGTCCAGCGGCCACGACCTCGCCGCCCTGGCCCGCACCCGCGCGCTGGTGCGCCGCGCCCACGGCCTGCTGCACCGGCCGCCGGCCCGCCCGCTGCGCGCGCAGCTCGCCCGCGGCGTCGCCTTCCTGCTGCACGAGTCGCCGCGCGCGATCCGCGCCGAGTGGCGCCTGGTCGGCGCGTGCTTCGCGCTGTTCTACGGGCTGGTGCTGCTCTCCTACGCGCTGGTCTCGCGCGACGTCGAGCTGGCCTACTGGCTCCAGGACCCCGCGTCGGTCGCCACGCAGATCGAGCAGCTGCGCGACACCGCCGCCGGCGCGCCCTTCCGCGGCAACTTCACCTTCGGGCTCGAGCGCTCGAGCTCCATCGCCGGCTGGATCATCGGCCACAACGTCCTGGTGTCGGTGCTGTTCTTCGGCGCCGGCCTGATCCCGCCCGTGTTCGCCCTCGTGCTGGCCCAGAACGGCCTGATGGTCGGCACGTACACCGCCGTCGCCGGCCACTGGGGGCAGGCGGGCTCGATCTCGTCGATCCTGTGGTGCCACGGGACGATCGAGCTGCAGATGATCGTCCTGGCGGGGGCCGCCGGCCTCGTGCTGGCGCGCGCGGTCGTCCTGCCGGGCCCCTGGACGCGCCGGACCGCCCTCGCCCGCGCCGGCAAGCGCGCCTGGTGCCTGCTGGCCCCGATGTTCCCCTTCCTGACCCTCTCGGGGCTGATCGAGGGGTACGTCAGCCCGCACGCGCCGCTGCCCGTGCGGCTCGCCGTGGCGGTCGGCTCGGGGCTGCTCCTCGTCGCCTGGGTCACGTTCGGCGGCCGCGAGCGTACGGCCCCCGCGACGGCGCCCTAGAATCGGCGCCGATGGTCCCCGTGTCCCCCGAGCCCAGCACCCCGCCGGTCGACGAGACCGACCTCGTCGCGCGCCTCCAGGCCGGCGACGAGGCGGCCTTCGCCGAGCTCATGCGGACCTACGGCGGCCGGCTGCTGGCCACGGCGCGGCGCCTGATGGGCAACGACGCCGACGCCCAGGACGCGTTCCAGGACGGGATGATCAGCGCGTTCCGCTCGATCGGGCGCTTCGAGGGGCAGTCCCGGCTCTCGACCTGGCTGCACCGGATCGTGGTCAACGCGGCGCTGATGCGGCTGCGCTCGGCCCGGCGGCGCAAGGAGGAGTCGGTCGAGGACCTGCTGCCCGCCTACACCGACGGGGGCCACCTCAGGGAATACCCGGAGCGCTGGGACGCCCCGGCGGACACCCTGCTCCAGCGCGAGGAGGTGCGCGCGGCCGTGCGCGAGGCCATCGAGGGATTACCGGAGAAATACAGAATCCCCCTGCTCCTGCGCGACATCGAAGGGATGACCACGCAGGAGGTGGCCGACCACCTCGACATCACCCCCAACGCCGTGAAGATCCGCATCCACCGCGCGCGCCTCGCGCTGCGCGCCCTGATCCACCCGCACGTCGCGGCGAGCGTCGAATGAACTGCCACGAGTTCCGCCAGAGCCTGTTCGCCTACACCGAGCACCAGCTCGGCGACGGCGAGCGCGCGACTCTCGAGGGGCACGCGCAGGCGTGCAGCGGCTGCGGCGACCTGCTGCAGCGCGCGAGCGAATTGACCTGCAAGGACTTCGTGGCCTTCCTCCAGGCGCACCTCGACGACGAGCTCGAGCCCGAGCAGGCGCGCGTGTTCCGCCGCCACCTCGAGTTCTGCCCGCCGTGCGTGGACTACCTGGACGCGTACGAGAAGACCGTGTCCCTCGGGCGCGAGGTCTGCCAGGCGGACGGGGGCTTGCCGGAGGAGGTCCCCGAGCAGCTCATCCGCGCCGTGCTCGAGGCGCAGCGCCGCGCGACCTGACGGTCATGAACTGACTGGGTTCCGTGTGGAACTCGGTCCGGGGGCCCGCCGGAACCCCCTCGTGCGAAAGCGCTTGGGGTCGTAGGCCCCTCGCCGACGGCCGTCGTTCCTCGCCCGGGCCGACACGGGGCGAGCGCCCCCCGGCGGAGGGGCCCAGCGAGGGACCCGGGCGTGGTCCCCGGCCGGACCCTTCCGGAGGGTTCCACACGGAACCCAGTCAGTTCGTGATGGTCACTGCGCGCCAGCGCGGCGCGCGTCGAGCCACGAGGCCAGCAGCGGGCCGGCCGCCTCCGCCGGCAGCGCGTCGAGCACGCGCGCCCGCGCCCCCGCGAGCCGGCGCAGCGTCTCCGCGCGCTCGTCGCCCAGCCGCAGGGCCGCCGCGCGCGCCGCGGCCGCGCCGCCGGCGGCCTCGCCGGTGTGCGGCTCCGGCTCCGCGCCGGTGCGCGCGCCCGATCCGCTCGCCGCGAGGTCGCCCTCCGCCGCCGCGCGCAGCGCCGGGTCGTCCAGGGCGGCGTAGACCAGGCGGTGCCGCCGCCCCGCGTGGGCCAGGGCGCCGCGCTCCTCCTCCGCCGAGAGCGGGTCGGGCGCGTCCGAGACGATCACGACCATCGCGCGCCGACGGTGGCGCACGCCCAGCTCGCGCAGGGCGCGGGCGAGGTCGGTGGACTCCTCGCGCGGCTGCAGCGCGAACAGCGCGCGCGAGAGCTGCGCCAGCTGCCGCGACCCGCGCCGCGGCGGCACCCACGCGCGCACGCCCGCGTCGTAGGCCAGCGCGCCGACACGGTCGCCCTTCTGCAACGCGACGGCGGCGAGCTGCAGCGCCGCGTCCAGCGCGTGGTCGAGCTTCGTCCACCCGCGCCAGGGGCCCGACGGCGTGCGCGCGGCCATGCGGCGACCGCAGTCGACCAGCAGCAGCAGCTCCTGGCCGCGCTCCTCCTGGAACTGCCGCACGATCGGCTTCGAGCGGCGCGCGGTCGCCTTCCAGTCGACCGTGCGCACGTCGTCGCCGTTCACGTACTCGCGCAGCGACTCGAACTCCGTCATGCCGCCGCGGCGGCGCAGGTGGCGGACGCCGAGGTCGCGCCAGCGCTCGCTGGCGGCGAGCTCGAGCGTGCGGCGCAGCTCCGCGAGCGCCGGGACCACGGCGATCTCCTGCGCGCCGGCCAGGCGCTCCTGGCGCTCGACGAGGCCCAGCGGACCGCGCACCCGCAGGCGGACGCGGCCCAGCGCGTGCAGCCCGCGGCGCGTGCCGCGGTACGTGCGCGCGAGCCGCAGCGGGCGCGCGCCCAGGACGCCCTGGTCCGGACCGCCGGTCGGCGAGCCCGCCAGCGGCTCCGCGGGCCGGCCGTCGAGCGTGCGCGCGACGACCTCGAACTCGTCGGGGAACTCCTCGTGGAGCTGCACGCGCAGCCCGGCGGCGGCCGGCGCCGGGTCGATCTCGACGACGCGCTCGAACGGCTGCCCGAGCCCCGCGCGCAGCGGCGCGTCGCGGCGCAGGCCCAGCGCGCGGGGCCGCGGCGTGCGCCGGAAGTCGACCGCGACGAGCGCGACCAGGGCCAGGTCCGCCGCCCACAGCACGACGCGCAGCGGCCGCACCGACGCCGTGGCGAAGGCCAGCGCCGTCAGCAGCGCGACGGCCGCGAGCGTGCGGCGCGTCGGGATCAGCGCGGCACCTCGACCGCGTCGAGGATCCGCTGGAGCGCGGTGTCGGGGCGCCCGCCCTCGATCTCCTCGGCCGCCTCGAGCACGACGCGGTGGCGCAGGGCGGGGCAGAAGAGGGCCTTCAGGTCGTCGGGGGTCACGTAGTCGCGCCCGTGGAGCGCCGCCCACGCCTTCGCGCCGCGCAGCAGCATCACGCCGGAGCGCGGGCTGGCGCCCAGCACGAGGGACGGGCTCTCGCGCGTCGCGCGCAGGAGCTTGACGAGGTACGGCACCAGGTCCTCGCGCACGTCGACGCCGTCGACCGCGAAGGACAGCTCGAGCAGCTCCTCGGGCGTGGCGACCGCGCGCACGCCCAGCTCGTCGGGCGTCGCGTCGGGGCGCCGGCGGTGCGCGCCGGCGAGCAGCTCGACCTCCAGCTCCTCCGTCGGGTAGCCGACCTCGACCTTGAACAGGAAGCGGTCCAGCTGCGCCTCCGGCAGCGGGTAGGTGCCCTCGTGCTCGATCGGGTTCATCGTCGCGAACACCGAGAACGGCTCGGGCAGCCCGTGGCGCAGGCCGTCGACCGTGACGGCGCCCTCCTGCATGGCCTCGAGCATGGCCGACTGCGTCTTCGCGGGCGCGCGGTTGATCTCGTCGCACAGCAGGAACTGCGCGAAGATCGGCCCGGGGCGGAAGCGGAACTCGCCGCGGCCGGGGTGGAAGACGCCGGTGCCGACGACGTCGGAGGGCATCAGGTCGGGCGTGAACTGCACGCGCCCGTAGCGCCCGCCCAGCACGGCGGCGATGGTGCGCACCAGCAGCGTCTTGGCGACACCGGGCGCGCCCTCGAGCAGGACGTGGCCGCGGGCGAGCAGGCCGGCGAGGCACAGGTCGATCTCGTGCCCGAGCCCGACCAGCACCCGGCCGGCCTCGCCCTGGACGCGCTCGCGCAGGGCCGCGACGGCTGCGACGCGGCCGGCGGCCGACCGCGGGGCGGGCTCCGCGGCCCCGGGCGGCGGAGCGTCGGGCGCCGCATCGGACGGCGCGGGGGATGCGTTCGACGGCGGGTCGTCCATGGTCCTCCTTCGTGCGCGGCGCGGGACCGCGGGGGCGGAGGATAGCAACCCGGCCTGCGCGGGGCGTCGGCGCGCCGCCCCGGGCCGGGCGGGCGCGGGGTGGCCGCGCGCGGGGCCGGCGCGGGAAGGCGCGCGCGCCGCCCCGTAGGATCTCGGGCATGTCCGCGCCCGCGATCGACCTGCCGCGGCCCCCGGGTGCCGTCTGCCTGCTGCGCCTGGCGGCCATCGGCGACGTGTGCCACACGCTCGCCGTGCTGCGCGCGCTGCAGGACGCGTGGCCCGCGACGCGCTTCACCTGGCTGATCGGCGCAACGGAGGCGCGCGTCGTCGGCGACGTGCCCGACGTCGAGTTCGTCGTCCTGGAGAAGCGCGGCGGCCCGCGCGCGTACGCCGACGCCCGCCGGGCGCTCCGCGGCCGCCGCTTCGACCTGCTGCTGCACATGCAGAACTCGTGGCGCGGCAACCTCGTGAGCCTGGCGGTGCGCGCCCCGCTGCGGCTCGGGTTCCACCGCGACCAGACCAAGGACCAGCAGTGGCTGTTCACGAACCGCCGGTGCGCCTCCGTGCCGCGCGGCCACGTGCAGGACGTCCTGCTCGGGTTCGCGGCGGCCTGCGGCGTCCCGGTCGACGCGCCGCGCTGGGACCTGCCCGTGCCGGACGAGGCGCGCGCCTTCGCCGACCGCGTGCTGCCCGCCGACCGGCCGGTGCTGACGATCAGCCCCTGCGCGAACGCGCGGCGCCGCAACTGGCGCAACTGGACCGCCGCGGGCTACGCCGCGGTCGCCGACCACGCGGCCGAGCGGCACGGGATGGCGGTCGTGCTGAGCGGCGGGCGCACCGAGGCCGAGGCGCGCTACCGCGACGAGATCCTGGCGCGCACGCGCTGCGAGCCGATCGACCTGGTCGGCGGGTCGAGCCTCAAGGAACTGCTGGCGGTGCTCGAGCGCTCGACCGCGCTCGTGTGCCCGGACTCGGGCCCCGCGCACCTGGGCTCCGCCCTGGGCGTGCCCGTGATCGGCCTGTACGCGACGACCAACCCCGACCGCGCGCGCCCCTACCGCAGCGCGCGCTGGGTCGTGAACCGCTACCCCGACGCGGTGCGCCGCGCCTTCGGCTGCGCCGTCGAGGACGTCCCCTTCGGCCGCCGCGTGCGCGACCCGAGCGCCATGGAGCTCATCACCGTGGAGGACGTCACGTCGCGGCTGGACGAGCTCGCGGCGACCCTCCCGGCCGCCCCCGCGCCCTCCCCCGCCCGCCCGCGCTGAGCGGGCGCGGACCGGCGCCGTCCCGGGGGCGCCTCAGCGCTCGCCGGCCGCCGGCGGCCAGCCGCGGGGGAAGTACGTGAGCGAGTCCCAGTCCTCGGCGCGCGCTAGGCCCCTCGCGTCGAACCAGGCGCCGTCGCCGACGAGGGGCTCGGCGTCGAAGACTCCCTCGCCGTCGCGGTCGGCCAGCACGATGCGCGTCGTGTAGGCGAGGGGGTGGTCCTGCATCCTCCACACCGGCCCCAGCGTCCGGTGGCGGAAGCGGTCGAGCGTGCGCATGGCGGCGAGCTCGGGCAGCGTCGCCGAGTCCAGCACGACCCGCGGGATCGCGGGCGAGGCGCTGTCGAAGCGCACGAGCTGGGCCCCGTCCGCCTGCTTCACGAGCGCGAGGAGGTAGCGACCGTGCAGCTCGAAGCCGAGGCCGTGGAGCCCCTCGCCGAGCGGCCCGCGGTAGAGGGTCGTTCGGTCGAAGCGCTTCGGCGTGCGCAGGCGCTCGGGGAGGTCCGCGGCCTCGGGGCCGGGCGGGGCGCCGGTCGGCACCAGGTCCCAGCGCTCGATCACGACGTCGCCGTTCGGCGCGAAGCCGGCCACGCCGAGCACGTCGACGTGCGCCGGCGCGAACTTCCAGGCCCGGTAGGACGTGGTGGCGCGGGCGCGCTCGACCTCGACCCACTCGCCGGTCGCGGGGTCGCGGGCCCGGTCGACGATCCAGACCTCGCGGAAGTTCACGGCGTGGAGCTCCTGCGCGAAGTCGTCCTCGACCCACAGGGGAACGCCCTCGCCCCAGCTCTCCGCGGGCGCGGGGGCGTGCGGACCGGAGAGCACCGCGAGCGCGGCGACGATCGGAGCGGTCGGCGTCATCGGAGCACCTCCAGGAGCTGACCCATCACCCACGTCTTCCCGCGCGCGCCGCGCTTGCGGCGGTCGCGGAGGCGGCGGAGGAGGCGGGAGGGGCTGGTGCCGCGTACGGCGCGCTCGGCGGCCCGCTGGAGCAGTTCGGGGTGGCCGTGGGAGTCGGCGAACGCCGCCAGGGCCTCGTCGAAGCGGGGGCCGACGGCCTTCTCGAGCGAGCGGAGGTAGCCGGCGAGCTCCAGGGCGACGGCATCGAGGACGTCGGCGCCGCGGGCGAAGCCGCCCTCGAGGTCGAAGTGGACCAGGCGGTCGCCGCAGACGATCACGTGGTTCAGCGTGGCGTGCTCGTGGCACAGGCGCGGGTCGCCGCGCTCGACGGCCAGGGCCTGGCGGCGCCCCAGGTCGGCGGCGAAGCGGCGCAGCAGGCCGAGACGGCGCTCCCACGGCTCGGCGTCGTCGGCCAGCACCGTCGAGAGCAGCGGCCCGGGGCAGTGCTCCATCCACAGCGCGTGCGGGCCGTGCCCGGGCGGCGTGGGGTCGTCGAAGCGGCGCGGCACGTCGACGCCGGCGGCGGCCCAGAGCTCGAGCAGCTCCGCCTCGGTCGCGCGGCGCGCGCCGGGCGTGGTGCCGCGCTTGCGCTCGAACACGCGCTGCATGGCGCTCTCGAGGACGTCCACGACCGGCGTGCGCCGCCGGCGGAACACCTTCAGGACGCGCGCGGTGCCGTCCGGCCGGCGGGCGAGCCACACCACGTTGCCGCGGCGCGGGTCCATGTCGCCCAGCAGCTCGAGGTCTGCGGGCGCCCCGGGCCCATCGGGCGCGGGCCCGTCCGCGGTCATCGCGCCTCGGCCAGGACCGCGCGCAGCCGCCGGGCGACGTTGTACTTGCTGGTCGGCTTGCGCGAGCGCGCCAGGCGCCGGTCCACCGCCCGGCCCAGGCGCGGCAGCGTCTTCGGGTGGTGGTGGAAGACGTCGTAGCCGAGCTGGACGAACTCGGGGTTGGGGTAGTGGCGTGCCGTCTCCTCGATCAGCCGCTCCTGGATGTCGGGCGGCACGTTGCGCAGCAGCTGCCACACGAACTGCACGATCTCGTGGCCGACGTACTCCTCGACGCGGTCGCGCGAGCGGTAGACCATCTCGAAGTCGAACCACAGGAACTCGTCGCCCAGCAGCATGACGTGCTTGCAGTCGCCGTTCTCGTGGATCAGCCGCGGCTCGCGCTCGGCCACGGCGATCTGGTGGCGGCGCGCCCACTCGGGCAGGAAGCGGCGCCACGTGGCGAAGCGCTCGTCGGCGGTCAGGCGCTCGTCGCGCATGTGGTCGATCAGCTTGGGCGCCTCGACGTACTCCATCAGGAGGTAGCCGCCGGGCGGGCACTGCGGGGCGCGCACCTCGACGTCGTCGTAGCGCTCGAACACGCGGAAGCCGTGGCGGGACCACAGGTCCATGCACTCGCGCTCGACCGCCAGGCGGGTGCGCGGCATGTACGAGGTCTGGCCCTCGAAGACGACGTTGCCGACGCTCTTCGCGACCGTCTCCCACATCGGGCGGCTGCCGTAGTAGACCTTCAGCACCGCCCAGCCCCCGCGGAACGGCACCTTGTACAGGTAGTTGCCGTTCTTCAGCAGCAGGTGCGGCGTCAGGTCGGAGAACTCGAGGACCTCGCGCTCCATGGCGGGATTCTCGCGTCCGCCCGGCCGAACGCAAGCGCGGGCCGGCCCGCGTCCGCGGGGCGGCGTCGCGCAGCTGCGGGGCGAGGTCCTAGCGCGTCTGCCAGCCGGTCGCGCAGGGCTCCATCGCGACCGTCGCGGTCGCCGGGCTCGAGGCTCCGGCGCAGCCGACGGCCCGCACGCGGTAGGTGTACGCCACCCCGCAGGCCGCGCCCGCGTCCACCCACGTGGTGACGTCGGCGTCGAGGGTGCAGAGGAGCTCGAACGCGTCGATCCCCCGCACGGCGCGCTCGACGGTGAAGCCCTCCTCGACGGCGCTGGCGTCGGTCCACGTCAGGGTGACCGCGCCGGGAGCGCCCGCGGCGACCAGGCCGGTCGGCGCGGCGGGGACCGGGTCGACGCAGGAGCCGGGGAAGTCGGCCGCGTCCGCGGGGTCCGCGCCGGCGTCCAGCTCGTCGCGGTCGAGGAAGCCGTCGCCGTCGCGGTCGACGCCGATGCGCGTCTCGCTGCCGGCGGGCACGACCGTGTAGGTGCGCTCGGCGCCCGGGGCGGCCGCGTCGCGCAGCGCGTCCACGGCGACCGTCTCGGCGGCGCGGTCGGACTGGAACTGCCCGCCGCCCGCGTAGGCGTAGCCGCGGGCGAGGCCGCCGTCCACGGCCTTGACCACGAGGCCCACGGCGCCGGTTTCGGCCAGGGCGACCATCTCGGCGATGCGCGCGAGCTGCCCCGGCGCGGGGCTCGCCGCGTCGACCAGCGTCGTCTGGGCGCCGACGGCCGCGTGGGAGTCGCGGCTCGCCACGCCCGGGGGCTCGAGCAGGCTGGTCGGCGAGCCCTGCGGCAGGTCCGAGCCCGAGAACGCCATCATGAAGGCCGTCAGGTCGGCGACGTCCTGCAGGCTCTGCACCGCGAACACGGGCTCGGCGAGGAAGCGGGCGATCGAGTCCACGCTGCCGTCGTGCAGCATCCCGAAGCCGGCGCCGCTGGTGGCCTGGGAGGCCTCGAAGCCGGTGCGCTCGTACAGGTTGCGCAGGTGCGGGACCTTGATGCTGACGTTCGTCGAGCCGTCCACCGACACCATGCCGATGTGGCGCTCGCCGTTCGGGCCGGGCGGGAGCGGGGTCCACGTGCCGGTGAAGACCGCGTCGGGCCCCAGCCCGGTCGGCAGCGTGTGGCACGTCACGCAGGCCGCGCCGTCGAGCAGGTTCGGGGGTCGGTACAGGGCCAGGCCGCGCACGGCGTCGCCGGCCGGCATGGGCAGGCCCTCGGGGCCGAAGCGGCCCGGCGTGAACTGGCCGGGCAAGGGCAGGCTGGTCGGCAGCGAGTTGTCGAACTCGCGGAACGGGTTCGGCGGGAAGTGCACGGTGGCCAGGAAGTCCTCGAACTCCTGCATCTCCTGCGCCGTCAGCGTCTGGCTGGCGCCCTGCAGGCCGATGAAGGCCTGGGCGAACTCCTCGAGGCCGAAGCGGTCGCCGCGCCAGTGCAGCGGCTCCTTCCCGACGATGTCCTGGAACGTCTGCGTCAGCATCGGCCCCTTCATCGGGTGCCAGTCCTGGCAGCCCCCGGTCAGGCAGTTCTGGTCGAACGGCTTCACCGAGCCGCCCGGGTCCCCCAGGTCCCAGGCCAGGCGGTCCATGCGCGCGTCGACGTGGCAGGACGCGCAGGCGATCTGCCCGAGGCCCGAGTTGCGGTGCGTGTCGTACAGGTGCCTGCGGCCGGCGCGGATCGCGGCGGGCGAGGGGTCGTGGAACGCGACGCGCTCGACCTCGAGCTCGGTCGCCAGGCTGACGACGGAGACGGCCGCCTCGAACTTGTTCAGGACGTAGAGCCGCCCGCGGGCCTCGTCGAGCACCACGCCGGTGGGCCCCTCCCCCACCTCGATGGTCGGCGCCAGCCCGGCGCGCGCGCCCGCGGCGTCCACGACGACCACGTTGTTCGAGCCCATGCCCGCCACGTAGGCGCGGTCGCCCGCCGCGTTCCACACGACGCCGCGCGGGTCGCCCAGGGACTGGTCGCGCAGCGCGGGGCCGACGGTGCCGACCGAGTAGTCCAGGTGCGGGTTCAGGTCGACGACCGCGCCGGGCCCGCCGGCGGGCGCCGTGGCCAGCAGGACGCGCAGGAAGATCCCGGTCAGGTTCGGCTCGAAGCGGACCTCGTTGATCCCGTCGGTCCCCACCACGGTGACGTCGCCGCCGGGGTGGACGGCGAGCGCCATGCAGAGGTTCATCAGCCGGTGGATCCACGTCACGCCCAGGGTCCGGGCGTCGATCACCGCCACGTCGCGGTCGGGCAGGTCCCAGCCGACGGCGCGCCCCGAGAGCCCCGCGTTCGGCCCGCTGACGAGGTCGGTCCAGTCGCCGGCGTTGTCGTCCATCCAGCGGTCCTGGTCGTCCTTCTTGACGATCAGCCCGACCGCCGGCGGCGCGGGCACGCCGGCGCCGATCGCGGGCTCGAACGCCGCGCCGTCGTTGGGCGGCGGGTTCTGGCCGCCGTGGGGCCCGGCCGGGTGGCTCACGACGTTGGGCGGGTAGCCGTTGCCCATGGTCGAGCCGCCGCCCAGCACGGTGGACCCGTTGCCCGACTCGAACACCGCCGCGTAGACGAGCGCGCCGTCGGGGCTGACGGCCAGGGCGCGCGGGTCCTCCGCCTGGATCGGGATCCGCACCGGCGCCGCGGTCAGGTCGGCCAGGTCGAAGACCAGCACGGTGTTCGCCTGCGAGCACGACACGAACGCGCGCGCGGGGTTGCCGGCGAACACGACGTCGCAGGGCTCGTCGTCGGTCGCCAGGGTGCGCACGACGCGCAGCGTGGCGAGGTCCACGACGCTCACGCTGTCGGACACGTGGTTGACGACCCACGCCTCGGTCTCCGTGCGCGCCCGCACCGACACGGGGTCCAGCCCGACGGGGACGGCGCCGACCGGGACCAGGCACGCGCCGGTCGCGTCGAGCACCTCGAGGCGGTTGTCGGGCGTGTTGACCGCCAGGACGCGCGCGCCGCTCGGCGTGCGGTCCAGCGGGTGCACGTGGGGCGTCTCCCAGTTCACGAACTGCTGGGCGGGCGCGGCGGCGGCGAGGACGAGCAGCGACAGGAGGGCGCGGGGAGAGAGCATGCAGGCTCCTGGGGAGAGAGGACGCGTGCATCCTACTCCCCTCCGCCCGCGCGCGGGCGGAGCCGGTGCGCGGGCGAAGCCGGCGCGCGGGCCGAGCCGGCGCGCTACGGCCCCGGAACGATCGCGGCGTTCGCGGGGTCGCTGCCCGCGTCGAGCTCGTCGCGGTCGTAGGCGCCGTCCTCGTCGCGGTCGACGCCCAGGCGGAGCTCGCTGCCCTTCGGCACGACCGTGTAGGTCAGCGCTCGCCCGGGGACGGCCAGCAGCGCCAGCTGGGGCGCGCCGAGGGTCTGGGCCGCGCGGTCGGACTGGAACTGCCCGCCGCCGACGTAGGCGAAGCCGCGCGGGACGTCGCCGACGCGACCGCGGGCCACCAGGCCGACGGCGCCGCTCTCGGCCAGCGCGACGAGCTGCGCCACGCGCGCCTGCTGGGCGGCGTCCGCGGTGGCGTGGTCCGCGACGGTCTCCTGGCGCCCCACCGCCGCGTGCGTGTCCTGGCTGGCGGTCCCGGGGGGGAACAGGAACGTGTTCGGGGCGCTGGGGAAGTCCGAGCCCGAGAAGGCCAGCATCAGCGCGACCAGGTCGGCGACCTGCTGGTCGTTGGTCAGCTCGAACAGCGGCTCGCCGACGAAGCGTGCGATCGAGTCGACGCTGCCGTCGTGCAGCAGGCCGAAGCCCGCCGTGTTCTCGAGCTGGGTCGCGTCGAAGCCGACCTTCTCGTAGACGTTGCGCAGCTGGGGCACCTTGATGAGCCGGTTCGAGGACCCGTCGATCGTCACGATGGCGTGGTGCAGCTCGCCCTGCGGCCCCGGCGGCAGCGGCTGCCACTGGTTGCCCTGGAACACGGCGTTGGGCCCCATCCCGGTCGGCAGCGTGTGGCACGTGACGCACGCCAGGTTGCCGTCCAGCGTCGTGGGCGGCGTGTAGAACTGCAGGCCGCGCGTCGCGTCGCCGTCGGGCAGGGGCGTGCCCGCGGCCAGCTGGAAGTCGCCCGTGGCGAAGTGGCCGGGCAGCGGCAGGTCGTCGGGCAGCGAGTTGTCGAGCTCCCGGTACGGGTTCGGCGGGTAGTGGATCGTCGCCAGGAAGTCCTCGAACTCCTGCATCTCCGCCGGCGTCAGCATCGCGTCGTCGCCCTGCAGGCCGACGAAGGCGGCGTTGAAGTCCTCGAGCCCGTTGCGGTCGCCGCGCCAGTGCAGCGGCTCCTTGCCGATGATGTCCTGCAGCGTCTGGGTCGTCATCGGCCCCTTCATCGGGTGGTACGGCGCGGGCGGGTTGCCCAGGGGCGGGATGTTGGCGCCCTGGAAGCCCTGCATGTCGCCGGCGGGGTCGCCGAGGTCCCAGCCCAGCCGGTCCATGCGCGCGTCGACGTGGCACGAGGCGCAGGCCACGTGTCCCAGGCCGGAGGTCGCGTGCGTGTCGTACAGGTGCGGGCGGCCGTCGCGGATCGCGGCGGGCGTCGGGTCGAAGAAGCGCGTGCGCTCCACCTGGCGGCCCGCGGCGAGGTCGACCACCGAGACGCTGGCCTCGAACTTGTTCAGCACGTACAGCAGCCCGCGCCCCTCGTCGAGCGCCAGGCCCGTCGGCCCCTCGCCCACCTCGATCGTCC
>JAUIDW010000470.1 GCA_030428395.1 bacterium
CCACGTACTTCGCTACCTTGCTCATGGACCGGGCCTCCTGTGCGGCTCTGCGCCGCGGCTTGCTTTGGTTTGCCGCAACGTAACCCGCGAACCTCGGGAGCCCCGGTCCGTCCATCCCGTTTGAGGAAATCCGGATTCGCGGGCGCGAGGACGGTCGCCGGCGCGACGGGCCCTCCCCGGGACGCACACCCACGGAGAGACGACCATGCTGACCTCGACCTTCCTCGCGCTCGCGCTGCTGGCGAACGACCCCGGCGCGGGCATCCAGACGACCACGCTGCTGCCCCAGGGGGCGCCGCCCCTCGAGCGGCTGGGCTCCTCCGCCGACGTCGACACCGCCCTGGCCGCCGTGGGCGCCCCCGAGGTCGGCTCGGGGCGCGTGTACCTGTACCGTCCGGCCGCGGGCGGCCACTGGCGTCACGTCGCCACGCTCTCGGCCAGCGACGGCACCCGCGGCGACCGCTTCGGGGCCTCCGTCGCGGTCGTGTGGAGCTCGCCCCAGATCGTGGTCGTCGGCGCGCCCGACCACGACGGGACCGGCAGCGAGCGCGGCGCGGCGTACGTGTTCCGCAACTTCGGCACGAGCGGTGCCGAGCAGTGGATC
Source organism: bacterium (assembly GCA_030428395.1). Lineage (GTDB taxonomy): Bacteria > Planctomycetota > UBA1135 > UBA1135 > JAUIDW01. The sequence goes on from JAUIDW010000470.1 coordinate 605, forward strand.
CAGGACGTGAAGATCACGCCCTCGAACCTGACCGACGGCGCCAGCTTCGGCGAGAGCGTCGCCGCGTCCGGCACGACCACGCCGGGGACGCACCAGGTCGTCGTCGGCGCCCCGCTCGACTCTAGCGCGGTCATCGCCGGGGGCTCGGCCTACCTGTACCGCTACACGACGTCGGGCGCGGTGCTCGAGACCAAGCGCTTCGCCCCCAGCCCCACCGGGACGGGGCTCTTCGGCTCCTCGGTCGCGGCGGAGTCGACCTACGCCGCCGTGAGCCAGCCCTCGGGCTCGGGCTCGTCGGGCCTGATCTTCGTGTACCGCAAGTCCGGCTCGACCTGGACCGGCCCGACGCAGGTCGCGCCGTCGGACGCGTCGAGCGGGCAGCAGTTCGGCTGCGCGATCGCGATGTCCAGCACCCACCTGGCCGTCGGCGCGCGCAACCACGACGGCGGCGCGAGCAACGGCGGGGCGGCGTACGTGTTCGAGCGCACCGGCACCAACTCCTGGACGCAGCGCGTCCGCTACCTCGGCGCCACGGCCAACGGCTTCCTCGGGGACGCCGTCGACGTGGCCTCCAAGCCGTCGAACACCTGGCGCCTGCTCGTGGGACAGCCCGACGCGGACACGGCCTGGGAGGCCACGGCGTCGGGCACCTCGTGGGGCCCGCTGACGCCGCTCGCGCCGTTCGACGGGGCGACCGACACCGACTTCGGCGCGGCCGTGGCCGTGGGCGGCTACCCGGCGGACCTCGTCGGGGCCCCGCGCGACGACGACGCGGCCGACCGCGGCGGCGCCGTGTACGTGCTGGACACGGCCACGAACATGCTGGTCGAGGACAAGCACCTGCCCACGCACCAGCACGAGGACGCCGCCTTCGGCGTCTCGGTCGCCGCCGACGGCGACCGCGTGGTGATCGGCTCCAGCGGCGCGAACGACTTCGGCATGGCCTCGGGCGCGGCGTACGTGTGGGAGCGCAGCGGCACGACCTGGTCGCAGACCGCGCGCCTGTCCCCGGAGGGCAACGGCCAGCGCATCGGCGCCTTCGGGCGGAGCGTGGCGGTCGACGGCGACACGATCGCGGTCGGCGCCAGCCAGGAGACGACCTCCTCGCCCGGCGGCCTCTTCGCGGGGGCGGTCTACGTGTTCCGCTTCGACGGCACCGACTGGAGCCGCGAGGCGCGCCTGGCCGACGCGGGCTCGCTCGACATGCTGGGACGCGCGGTCGCGCTGCGGGGCGACCGGCTGGCGGCGGGTGCGCCGGAGAGCGGCGCCGGGCTCGTGTACGTGTACGACCGCAGCGGCACGACGTGGACCGCCGGGACGCCCCTGACCCCGATCGGGGGCGGAGCGACGGACCGCTTCGGCGCCAGCCTCGCGATGGAGGCCGACACGCTCGTGGTGGGCGCGCCCGACGAGTCCACCGTCTTCTCCGACGCCGGCGCCGTGCACGTCTTCGCGCGCACGGGCTCGACCTGGACGCACGTGCAGCGGATCGTGTCCACCAACCAGGCCGCGGGCGAGCGCTTCGGCGACGCGGTGGCCGTGGACGCCGAGCGCCTCGTCGTCGGCGCGCCCGGCAACGACGGGAACGGCACCGACGCGGGAGCCGTGTACGTGTACCGGCGCACGCCGGCGGGCACGTACGCGTTCGAGTTCGCCGGCCTGCCCAGCGGCGGCAGCCCCCAGGGCGGCTACGGGACGTCGGTCGCGGTGCGCGGCAACGAGATCGCCGTCGGCGCGCCCGGCGAGAGCGCCCCTGGCCTGGGCGCAGGCCGCGGCTACCTGCTGCGCTGGCAGGGCTTCCTGTGGACGCAGGCGGCGGTCATGCCCCCCGACGACCTCGGGCCCGGCGACTTCCGCGGGTTCTCGTGCGCCTTCGCCGGTACCACGCTGCTGTTCGGCGCGAACGGCTGGGACGGCCCGGTGCGCCCCGACATCGGCGCGGTGCAGGTGTTCGACGTGCCGCCCGGGAACCTGCTGTACTGCTCGGGCAAGACGAACTCGCTGGGCTGCGTGCCCTTCATGACCGTGTCCGGTCTGGCCAGCGCGAGCAGCACGGCGCCGTTCCTGGTCTCGGGCTTCAACCTGGTGGCGAACGAGCCCGGCTTCCTGCTGTACGGCTTCGCCAAGGCGAACCTGGGCTTCCACGGCGGGAAGCTGTGCATCAAGTCGCCGTTCCGCCGGCTGCTCCCGCCGAAGGCGGCCGACCCGTTCGGCCCGCCGCCGTGTGACGGGCTGCTCGAGCGCAACTTCAACAAGCGCATCCAGTCGGGCAACGACCCCCTGCTGACCGTCGGCCAGACCGTGTTCGCCCAGTGGCGGGTGCGCGACCCCGGCGACCCCGCCGGGTTCGGGGACGGCCTCACCGACGCCCTGCGCTTCACCATCTGCCCCTGATATGGACGGACCGCAGTGACTCCGTGATCTAGCGGATCACGCTCGACGGATTGTGACTGGGCCGCCGCGCCGTGGCGCGGTGGCC
>JAUIDW010000471.1 GCA_030428395.1 bacterium
CCGCGGATGCGTCCCAGCTTCTTGACGTCCAGGTGCAGCAGCGAGCCGGGGTAGGCGTGCTCGTAGGAGTTCGCCGGCTCCCGCTGCTCGAGAAACTTCAGGCGGTTCAGGCCCAGGCGGACCAGCACGGCCGAGACCGTCGAGCGCGCCATCCGCATCAGCCTGGCGATCTGGAAGGCCGGCAGGCGGCGCTCGCGCAGGCTCTTGATTCGGGCGACCTTTCGCGCGGGCGTGCGATGCGGAATCGTACGCGGCGCCGAGGAGCGGTCGACCAGCCCCCGCAGGCCCTCCTCCCGGTAGCGGCGCAGCCACTTCCAGACCGTTCGGTGGCTGACGCCTCCGGCGTCAGCCACCGAGGCCACGTCCCAGCCCTCCTCGAGGACTCGACGGACCATCAGCTCGCGACTCAGGGGCGTGGTCTTCGCGTTAGGATGCAGCTTCACTCGTTCTCTCCGGGTCGGGGTACTGGTGGTTCAGCACCCATGATCCCGGAGGGAATCGAGTGAACAACGTCCCTGGACAGGACAGCTAGCGCCATGACGAACCCCACGATCACCCTGGACGGTCGCGCGGTCGAGTTCACCGACGGCGAGACGATCTACGACGTCACGCGCCGCGTCGGGACGGACGTTCCCACGCTGTGCTACGACGACCGGCTCGAGCCGTTCGGCGCCTGCCGGCTGTGCGTGGTCGAGCTGGAGGGCGCCCGCAACCCGGTCGCGTCGTGCACCACGATGGCGGTCGACGGGATGGTCGTGCGCACGCGCACCGAGGGGCTCGAGCGCCACCGCAAGACGCTGGTCGAGATGGTGGTGTCGGAGAACCCGCGCGGCGTCGAGATCGACCCGCTGCGCGGGCTGGCGTCGCAGGAGCTCGCGCACCTCGCCGTGCAGTACGAGGCCGACGGGTCGCGCTTCGAGGGCGCGCAGTCCGGACGCTCGCGCCCGGACGACCCGAACCCCATGATCCTGCGGGACTACGACCACTGCATCTCGTGCTACCGCTGCGTGCGGGTGTGCGCAGAGCAGGAGGGCGACTACGCCATCAGCGTCGAGAACCGCGGCTTCGAGACGCGCATCACCACGGAATTCGGCGGCTTCCTGCAGGACTCCGCCTGCACGTTCTGCGGCCAGTGCGTGCAGACGTGCCCGACCGGCGCCCTGGGCGACCAGCGCGCGCTGGCGCACGCCGACGCGCCGGGCGACGTCGAGCGCACGCGCTCGATCTGCCCCTACTGCGGCGTGGGGTGCAGCGTCGACCTGCTCAGCAAGGGCGACACCCTGGTGGGTGTCCAGCCGGCCATGGACGGCCCCGCCAACCAGGGCGCGCTGTGCGTGAAGGGCCAGTTCGCGTGGGAGTGGGTCCAGCACCCCGACCGCCTGAAGACGCCGCTGGTGCGCGTGGACGGCGAGCTGGTCCCCGCGACCTGGGACGAGGCGCTCGACCGCGCGGCCGAGGGCTTCCGCGGCGTCGTCGAGCGCCACGGCCGCCACGCGGTCTACGCGATCGCGTCGGGGCGCGCGCCGCACGAGTCGGCGTACTCGGTGCAGAAGTTCGTGCGCGCGGGGTTCATGTCGAACCACGTCGACAACTGCAGCCGTGCCTGACACTCCCCCACGGTGGCCGGTCTGGCCGCCACCCTCGGACGCGGCGCCATGAGCAACCCGCTCGCGGACATGGAGAAGCCCGATGTGATCTTCTGCATCGGGACGAACATGACCGAGGCGCACCCCGTGGCCGCGACGCGCCTGAAGAAGGCCATGCGGCGCGGGGCGAAGCTGATCGTCGCCGACCCGCGGCGCATCCCCCTGGCCGAGAAGGCGGACGTCTACCTGCCGCTGCGCGTCGGCTCGGACGTCGCGCTGCTGGGCGCGATGGCGCACGTGATCGCCCGCGAGGGGCTGGTCGACCGCGAGTTCGTCGAGACCCGCACCGAGGGCTTCGACGCGCTCCGCGCGCACCTCGAGACGTTCACGCCCGAGTGGGCCGAGGGCATCACCGGCGTGCCGGCGGCGGACATCGAACGCGCCGCGATCCTGTACGGCCGCGCCGAGCGCGGGGCGGTCTACTACACCCTCGGCATCACCGAGCACATCTGCGGCGTCGACAACGTGCAGAGCCTCTGCAACCTCGTGCTGATGACCGGCAACGTCGGGCGCGAGGGCACCGGCATCAACCCGATGCGGGGCCAGAACAACATCCAGGGCGCCGGCGACGCGGGCGCGCTGCCGAACAACTACCCCGGCTTCCAGCCGGTGACCGACCCCGCCAACCAGGCCAAGTTCGCGCAGGCCTGGGGCCGCGAGGTCGACCTGGAGAAGGGCATCACCAAGGTGCGCGCCCTGGAGACGTGCGGCGAGGACATCTTCGCCATGCTGATCTGCGGCGAGAACACGGTCGTGTCCGACCCCGACCGCGCGCACTGCGAGCACGCGCTGAAGAGCCTCGAGCACCTCGTCGTGATCGACATCTTCCGCACCGAGACCGCCGACCTGGCGGACGTCGTGCTGCCCGCGGCCGCCTGGGGCGAGGTCGACGGCGTGTTCACGAACACCGAGCGCCGCCCCCAGCGCGTGCGCGCCGCCGTGCCGCCGCAGGGCGAGTCGAAGCCGGACTGGTGGATCCTCGCGCAGCTCGCCCGGCGCCTGGACATCCCCGGCTTCGAGTACGAGTCCGCGAAGGACGTGTTCAACGAGCTCTGCGAGCTGTCGCCCATCTACCACGGCCTCGACTGGGACCTGGTGTCCGAGGGGCGCCACCACTGGCCGGTCCCCGAGAGGGGGCACTCCGGCACGCCCGTCCTGCACGTCGGCGAGTTCCCGCGCGGCCGCGGCCTGTTCATGACGCCCAGCTACCGCGACCCCGCCGAGACGATCGACGACGAGTACCCGATGTGGCTGACGACCGGCCGCCGCCTGGCGCACTACCACACGCGCACGATGACCGGGCGCACCGTGGGCAGCGAGTTCCTCGTCCCCGAGGAGCTGGTCGAGGTCCACCCCGCCGACGTCGTCCGCCTGGGGCTCACCGACGGCGGCCTGGCCGTGATGTCCAGCCGTCGCGGCGAG
>JAUIDW010000080.1 GCA_030428395.1 bacterium
AGGCGGCCCACCTCGAGGGCGAGGCGGTGAAGCTTCTGCTCCTGCTCGAAGACGATGTAGGGGCTCAGCCGGCTGGACGCCTTCACCTCTGCGAGCTGGATCTTCTCGATGCGCCGCGCGCGCGAGGTGGCCGCGGACGTGCCGTGGCGCGTGCTGGCGGCGCTCCCCGAGCCCGTGCGCCCCGCGCTCGAGCACGAGCTGCTGCGGCGCGCGCTGCGCGTCGAGCCCGCCCACGCCGGCGCCGTCGCGCGCGTGCGCGCCGCGCTGCCGTGGACGGTCGCGCCGGCCGAGCGCATCGACGCGCTGGACTGGATCGACTTCCTGGCGGCGGCCGCGCGGCACCCGGTGCGGCGCGTGGAGCCGGGGCGCGCGGGCGCGCGCTCGCGGGGCGAGGCCGAGCGCGCCCTGGCCCGCGCCCGCGCGGCGTGGCGCGACGACCTGGTGGCCTTCGAGAGCGAGCACCTCGTGCTCGTCACCCCGCTGGCGCGCCCCGGCGGCATCGCGCGGTGCCTGGCGACGGGCGAGCTGACGTGCCGCGCCCTCGAGGCCTTCTTCGCCGAGGAGCCCGCCGGCCGGCGGCGCGCGCCGCGCACGACGCGCCTGGTCGTGCACCTGTTCGGCCCCGAGGCCGAGTACCGCGCGGCGGGCCACGCCGTCGACGCGGGCGAGCAGGCGGGCCTGGCGTGGTCCGCGGGGCACTACGACCCCGAGGACGACGTCTCGCGCGTGCTGCTGCCCGACGAGCCGGACGCGTGGAGCGCCGTGCTGCGGACCGTGGCCCACGAGCTGGCGCACCACTGGATGCAGCGGCGCTGCCCGCTCGTCTCCGACGCGGACCTGCGCGGCCAGGACCCCGGCGCGCCGGGCTACTGGGTGGTCGAGGGCTTCGCCGCGCTGTTCGAGGAGCACGGCTTCGACCTCGACGCGGGCACGTGGCGGGGGCGCGACCCGCGCGCCGCGCGCCTCGACGTCCTGGTGCACGCGCCGGCCGAGCGCCTGCTGCCGTGGGCCGAGGTGCTCGCCTGGAGCCAGCGGGACTTCCTGGGGCTGCGGTCGGAGGGCGAGGTCACCGTGCCGTCGACGTGGACCCTGGGCCGACGCCGGCGGCTGGACGCGCGGCGGCTCTTCTACGACCAGGCGGCGGGCGTGTGCCGCGCGCTGTTCCACGGCGACGCGGCGGACCGTGCGGCGCTGCGGCGGTACCTGGCCGACCACTACGCCGGACGGCGCGGCGGGCTGGACGTCGAGCGCGCCCTGGGCGCCTCCGCCGAGGAGCTGGGGGCGCGGGCCGTGGCCTGCGCGGCCCGGATCCAGCGCAGATGACTCCGCCCCGGGCCTTTCGTAGGCTGCCGCCCACCATGGCGCATCCGCTCGACCCCCGCCGCGCGGCGGCCCTCGCGCTCGCCGCCCTCGCCGCGCTCGGGGCCGGCGCCGGCTGCGGCTCGTCGAACCCCTACGCCGGCTCGGACGAGCCGCTGTTCCGCGGCCGCCCGACGGCTTTCTGGCTGCAGGAGCTGCGCTACGACCTGCCGCGCGGCTACCCGTCCGACGCGGTGCTCGCCCTGGCGCACCTCGCGCCGGTGGACCCGCGCGCGGAGACCGTCGTCGAGGGCCTGATGGTCGACCAGGACGGCGAGGTGCGCCGCAGCGCGTTCGCCGCGGTCGCGGAGCTCGAGCCGGACTACGCGGCGCGCTTCGAGGCGGCGCTCGTGACGGGCCTCGACGACCGCCACCCGCCGGCCGCCTCCCAGGCGCTGCTGAGCCTGTGCGCCCTGCACGCCCGCGGCGCCGAGCTGCCCGCCCTGCGCCCGGCGATCGAGGGCCTGTCCGTGCGCTACGACCTGGCCTGGTCCCCGGTGCTCGACCGCGCCGCGCGCGACCTGGTCGGCCCCGACGCCCTCGGCGGGGGCGACGCCGACCTCGGCCTGCTGGTGGCCGAGACCACCCTGCGCCTGGCCCTGCGCCCCGAGCCCCTGTACCTCGACACGCTCGCCTGGGCCCACTACCGCCGCGGCGAGATCGACCGCGCCGTCTCCCTCGCCCGCCAGGCCCGCGCCGAGGCCGAGACCGCCGGCCTCCCCGCCAGCCAGCGCGTGGTGATCGAGGAGACGCTGTCGCGCTTCACGTCCGACTAGCCGCGGCCTTCACGCCTCCAGGGCGTGCAGCAGGTCGCGCTGCAGGTCCGAGCGGTGCTCGAGGCCGACCGACAGGCGGATCAGGCCGGGGGTGACGCCGACGCTGGCGTTTTCGTCGGGGGGGACGTCGGCGTGGGTCATGGAGGCGGGGTGCTCCACCAGGGACTCGGTGCCGCCGAGCGAGACGGCCAGGCGGAAGACCTCGAAGCGGTCGAGGATGCGGAAGGCCTGCTCCTCGCCGCCGTCGACCTCGAAGGAGATCATCGAGCCGGCGCCGGTGCACTGGCGGTGGAAGAGCGCGTGCTGGGGCGTGCCCGGCTGCAGCAGGCCGGGGTAGTGGACCGCGCGCACGCGCGGGTGCTCCTGCAGCAGGAGGGCCAGCTTGCGCGCCGTCTTGGCCTGCCGGCGCATGCGCACCGAGACGGTCTCGAGCGAGCGCTGCAGCAGCCAGCCGTTGAAGGGCGTCGTGACGGTGCCGAGGATCGTGCGGAACTCGAGCACCTTGTCCATGACGCGCGCGGCGCCGGTCGCGACGCCCGCGATGAGGTCGCTGTGGCCGCCCAGGAACTTGGTGGCCGAGTACAGCACGACGTCGGCGCCCAGCGGGGCGGGGCGCTGGAACACGGGGCCGAGCAGGGTGTTGTCGACCACGAGGCCCGCGCGGAAGTCGCTGCGGCCCAGGCCCGCGGTGATCGCCGCCATGGCGGCGACGTCGGTGTGCACCAGGCTCGGGTTGGCGGGCGTCTCGACGAACACCATGCGCACGCGGTCGCGGCCGACCTCCTCGGCGACGCGCTCGAGCGCGGCCGGCGCGCCGTCGCCGGCGGGGACGAAGCGGCGCTCGACGCCGAAGCGCGGCAGGATGTGCTCCAGGAGGTAGTGGGTGCCGCCGTAGACCGGCGAGGTCGAGACGACGACGCTGCCGGGCTCGACCAGCGCCAGGATCGTCGTCGCGATGGCCGCCATGCCCGAGGCGAAGGTCGCGCCCTTCTCCGTGCGGTCCCAGGCCGCCACGCGCTCCTCGAACATCTGCAGGTTCGGGTTGTTGAGGCGGCTGTAGATCAGCCCGGCCTCCTCGCCCTCGTCGGGCTCGCGCAGGCCGTAGGCCAGCTCGAAGAAGCGCTTGCCCTCCAGCGCCGAGTGGAACTGGAAGGTCGAGGTCAGGAACACGGGCGGCTTGACGCTGCCGGCCGAGAGCTCCGGGTCGTAGCCGTAGCCCAGGGCCAGGGTCTCGGGGTTGAACTCGCGGTTGCCGGAGCTGTGGTGGCGCTTCATGGGCGGGCGGAGGCAGGGGGTCGGGGGTGCGCCCGGACGGCCGGACGGCCCGGATGGTAGACGGGCCCGGCCTCGCGCGCGCGCGCGGATCCCGCCCCTGCGCACTACCCGTCCGGCGCCTACGCACCGGTTCGGAGGGCGGCGGGACGCGCGGGCCGGACCCGGGACGAACGCGCCCCGCGGTGCTGGAGCTCTCCGGGGCGCGCGGCTAGCGTGGCGCCGTGACGAACACGCGCGCGATCGGCGCGGCCCAGACCGTGCCCCGGCGCGGCGACGTGCCGGCCAACGTCGAGGAGCACCTGCGCCTCGCCGACCTGGCCGCCGGCGAGGGCGCGCGCCTGGTGGTCTTCCCCGAGCTCTCCCTGACGGGGTACGAGCTGGACCTGGCCGCCGAGCTGGCCTTCGAGGAGGACGACCCGCGGCTGGACCCGCTCCGCCAGCGCGCGGCGGAGCTCGCCGCGACGCTGGTCGTCGGCGCGCCCGCCCGCCTGGACGGGCGCCTGCACGTCGGCGCGTTCGTCGTCGCGCCCACCGGCTCGCTCGACGTGTACACCAAGCGCCGGCTCGGCGCCTTCCCCGCCTCGGCCAACCCCGGCGGCCCCGTGCCGCCGCCCGAGCCGTCGGTGTTCGCGCCGGGCGACCGCGACCCGCTCGTGCTGCGCGCGGGCTGCCGCGCGGCCGTCGCGGTCTGCGCGGACACCGGGGACCCGGGCCACGCGGCGGCGGCCGCCGAGCGGGGCGCGGACACCTACCTGGCGAGCATGTTCTTCACGCCGCCCGAGCTGGAGGCCGAGCGCGCGCGCCTGCGCGGCGTCGCCACGCGCCACGGCATGGCGGTCGTCCTCGCGGGCTACGGCGGGCCCTCCGGCGGGCTGCCGTCGGCGGGCTGCAGCGCGGTCTGGTCGCCCACCGGCGAGCTCCTCGCGGAGCTCGGCCCCGCCGGCGCCGGGGCGGTCGTCGCGGTCGAGCAGGCCGCGGGCTGGCGCGCGGTGGCGCGGCCCCTCGACGGCTAGCCGCGCGCCGCCGTGTGGCGCAGGACGGCGCGGGTGAGCGCGGGGCCGACGAGCTCGAACACGATCGTCGACGCCAGGACCACCGACAGCAGGGCGTCGGCGAACTCGGGGAAGCGCTGCGACGCCATCAGCGCCATGCCGATGGCCACGCCCGCCTGCGGCAGGAGCGCCAGCCCCAGCCAGCGCCGCAGGTGCGCCGGTGCGCCGGACGCGCGCGCGCCGAGCCGCGCGCCGCCGTAGGTCCCCGCGGTCCGGCCGGCGACGTACGCGAGCCCCAGCCCGCCGAGGCTGGCGAGGTGGGCGGGCTCGAGCGAGGCGCCGGCCAGCACGAAGAAGACGATCAGGAACGGCCACTCGATGCCGCGGATCGCGTGGAACGGCCGCCGGTGGTGGGCGGCGAGGCTCGCCACGGTGCTGCCCATGGCCATGGCCGCGAGGATCGGGGACACCCCGAGCCGGAGGGCGAGGCCGCTGCACAGCAGCACCAGCCCCAGCGCCTCCGCGAGCGTCGGCTCGCCCGCCTGGACGCGGCCGGTCAGGAAGGCCATCGGCACGCCCAGGCCGCAGCCGAGCAGCAGGCTGCCGCCGACCTCGGTGGCGCCCCCGACCACGCCCGCGGTCAGGTCGCCCTGGCCGCTCAGCGCGCCGGCCGCGGCGGCGAGCAGCGTGAACAGCAGGAGCCCCCAGGCGTCGTCGATCGCGACCACGCCGAGCAGCACGTCGGCCAGCCCGCCCTCGGCGCGTTCGGCGTGCACGACGTCGTACGTCGCCGCCGGCGCGGTCGCCGTGGCGATCCCCCCCAGCAGCAGCGCGAGCGGCGCGGAGGCGCCCGCCAGCAGCGCCGCGCCCGCGACGCAGCCGGCGGCGCCGAGGGCCTTGCCGATCGACACGCCGACCACGACGGCGCCGCGCTCGCGGACGGAGGCGACCGTGACCTTCTCGCCCAGCAGGAAGCCGATCATGCCGAGGGCGACGTCGGTCAGCGGCGGGAACCACTCCGCGACGAACGCGCGCGGCACGAGGCCGGTCCCCGCGGGCCCGACCGCCAGGCCGCCGAGCAGGAGCAGCGTGACGCGCGGCAGGAACGTCGCGCGGCCGACGAGGTCCGCGACGAGCCCCAGCAGGAACAGGAGCCCCAGGACCAGCAGGAAGGACGTCTCGGTGCCGGGCGGGGCGGGGGCGGGCATCGCGGGGGTCAGCCGTCCGCCGCGAGGGCCGCGCGCAGCGACTGGCCGTGCCGGCGCAGGAGCTCCAGGGCCGCGCGCGAGTCCAGGCCCCGGTGGTGCATCAGGACGGCGCGCTTGACGTGGCCTTCGGCGCGGTCGAGCAGGCGCGCCGCCCCGTCCGCGTCGAGGTCGCACAGCTCGCGCAGCATGCGCACCCCGCGGTCGCGCAGCTTGGCGTTGCCGCGCGTCTGCACGTCGACCATCAGGTTGTCGTGGACCTTGCCGCGCCGGACCATCACGAGCGTCGAGACCGCGTTCAGCACGAGCTTGGTGGCCGTGCCGGCCTTGAGGCGCGTGCTGCCGGTGACGACCTCGGGCCCGGTGACGACGCGGATCGAGACGTCGGCGTCGTCGGGGACCTGCTCGAACGGGACGCAGGCCAGGAGCACCGTGGCCGCCCCGAGCTCCGCGGCGCAGCGCAGCGCCGCGCGCACGTAGGGCGTCGTGCCGCCGGCGGTGATGCCGAAGACCACGTCGTCGGCGGTGAGGCGCCGCTCCTGCAGCCGCGCGCGGGCGGCCATCTCGGCGTCCTCGGCGCCCTCGACGGCCTCGAAGACCGCGCGCGACCCGCCCGCCAGGATCGCCTGCACGCGCTGCGGCCGGCTGTGGAACGTCGGCGGCAGCTCGGCGGCGTCCAGGACGCCCAGGCGGCCGCTCGTGCCGGCGCCGACGTAGAACAGGCGCCCGCCCCGGGCCAGGCGCTCGACGATCAGGTCGACGGCGCGGACGATCGCGTCCCGCGCCTCGGCGACGGCGCCGGCGACCGTGGCGTCCTGGGCGTTCATCACGTCGAACGCCTCGGCCGTCGTCATGGCGTCGAGTCCGCGGCTGGCCGCGAGGCGCTGCTCGGTGACGAGGTGCCCGCGGGGCTCGAACGGCGCGTCCATCGACGGCATCGTAGGCCCGCCCACGGGGCGGCGCGAACGTCCGGCCGGGACCGCGACGGGCGCGGGAGGCACGGACCCCGTCTCCAGCCGATGGAGTGGGGGAAGGCAGGGCGCGGGGCCCGGCCTTCTGCCGGTACGAAAGTGGGGGAAGGCAGGGCGCGGGGCCCGGCCTTCCCCCGAGCGGCTCGTGCCCCCGGGGGGGCGCGACCCTCCTCCCCGCGGACGGGGGGGCCTCTCCGCGGAGGCGTCGGTCAGCGGCGCGCGACCGGGGCGCGGTCGGACTCGATCGCGGCGACGCGGTCGAGCAGGTTCGCGACCTGGGCGCCCAGGTCGGCGACCGCGGCGTCGCGGCGCTCGAGCTCGGCGTGCAGGCGGCCGACCAGGGCCTCGACGGCGGCGGCCTGGTCGAGGCCGACCGCGGCGTTCACCAGGTGCATCCCCTCGGCGTCGGAGCCCTCCCAGGCCACCGCGAAGACGCGGCCGAGGTCGTCGAAGTCGAGCGCGGTGGGCGCGACGGCGACGGCCGTGCCGTCGTCGCGGCCCGAGGGGACGAGGAAGTCGCCGCTCGCGACCGCGCCCAGCACCTTGACCGGGACCTGGCCCAGGAACGCGGTGACCTCGAAGCCGTCGCGCGCGGACTCCTCGGCCCCGGCGGCGTTCCCGACCAGCGCGGGGTTCGAGCTGATGACGAGGATCTGCTCCGCGCCGGTCAGGTCCTTCGTGATGCGACCCCCGCGGACACCCACGACGTCGCCGGCCTCCAGGACCTCCTCGTAGTCGGCGCGCTCGAGCCACTCCGCGTAGTCCGCGCCGCCGCCCGTGAACGAGCCGTCGCAGAAGACGTTGCCGGAGCTCTCGACGCGGAACTCGATGTCGGTGGAGTTCGCGGCCTCGAAGATGTTCCCCGCGTTGTCGGTGCGGTTCAGGGTGACGGTCGTACCCGTGCTCGACTCGAACGCCCCGGCCACGCCGCTGCCGCGCACGATCGAGTCGATGCCGTTGCCGGTCCCCGACGTGTCGTTGCAGAACACCAGCATGCCGTCGCCGGAGTTGTTGCTGATGACGCGCAGGCCCATGTTGACGTTGCTGAAGCTGCGCACGTCCACCGCGGGCGCGAGGCTGGACAGGTCGGACTGGCTCGCGAACAGGGCCACGCCGTCGCCGTCGTTGTCGCACGAGACCGTCGAGGCCGTGCTGGTGGTCGACGTCTTCGAGAAGCGCGCCGCGTTGCCGTTCAGGGTCGACGTCACGTCCAGGGCCACGCCCAGGCCGTTGTGGTCGATGTCGACGGCCGGGTTGACGTTGCCCGAGGCGGTCGTCTGGAAGCGCGCGGCGCTGCCGCCGGCGGTGTTGGTGGCGTTGATCGCGAGCCCGGACCCGGAGTGGACCGCCTCGAGCGCCTCGCCCGAGCCGACGTGGCTGGTGGAGAGGGCCGGCAGGGAGTTGCTCGCGTTCGTCGCCTGGAAGCGCCCGCCGAAGCCGGTGCTGGTGCTGGTCACGCGCAGGCCCTCGTCCCCGTCGTCGGTGAGGACGTTCAGCACGACCGTGGAGGTCGGGGTGGTGCCCACGCCCACGGAGGGCTCGGTCGAGCGCGCGATCGAGATCGCGTCGACGTCGTCCGCGGCGGACGTGCTCGTCACTCCGTGCGTCCCGAGGTTCAGCAGGTTGCCGGCGGCGTCGTAGTGCAGGTACCCGCCGAGGAAGCTGCCCAGCTCGGTCAGCCGGACGCGGCCGCCCTCGAACTGGTTGCCGGAGTCGCCGGTCAGCTCGATCGTCGGCCCGGAGACCTCGTCGTTGGGGCCGCCGACGTGCAGCCTCGAGCGCGGGCTGGTCTCCCCGATGCCGACGTTGCCGCCGTCCAGGACCGTCACGACGTTCGCGCCGCCGTCGTACAGGTTGAGGATGTCCGCCGTCGTCGTCTGGCGCACCTCGAGCTTGCCGTCCGGCGTGGTGTCGCCGATGCCGACGTGGTCGGTCGCGGCGTTCACGTTCAGGGCCAGGCTCATCGGGAACAGCATGTCGAGCGTCGGCGTGCGCGACGCGTTGACGCAGCCGCCGCCGCCCTGGTCGAACAGGCCGTCGACGCACAGGCCGGTGCCCATGCCCTGCACGCCGCTCGGGCCGCGCTGGACGTCGGTCACGCTGGCCTCCACGCGGCCGCCGCCCCCGCGGCGGTCGGGGGCGTCGAGGGCCGGGCCGGCGAGCGGCGCGGCCGCGAGCGCGCCGCTCGCGCGCACGACGGTCGTCGCGGCGGGCGCGGCGTCGCTCGGTGCGTCCACGCGGGGCGCGTCCAGCGCGACCGGGACGCCCGCGGGCGCCGCGGGCAGGCCCAGGTCGACCGCCTCGAAGGTGCCCGAGCCGGCGTTGTGGAACAGCTCGCGCTCGAGCGCGGTGCGCACGAGCAGGTCGAGGCGCCCGTCGCCGTCGTAGTCCAGCCAGCGCGCCGCGAGGACGCGCCCCTCGGCCGCGACGCCGGCGAGGCCGGTGGCGGGCTCGAAGGAGCCGTCGCCGCGGTTGCGCCACAGCGTGCTCGCGCCGCGCTCGGCGCCGAGGAACAGGTCGAGCCGCCCGTCGGCGTCGTAGTCGGCCCAGCGGGCCAGCGCCGTCGGCGCGTCCGGGGTCAGGCCGGCGCGTGCGGTCACGTCCTCGAAGCCGCCGTCGCCGGCGTTGCGCAGGAGCCGGCCCTCGGCGCCGGGCTGGACGACGAAGGCGTCGGCCAGGCCGTCGCCGTCGAAGTCTCCCCAGGCGAAGGTGGAATCGGCGTCGCGCGCGGCGTCGTGCGCAGCGGGCAGGGCGGACTGGGCCGCCGCCAGCAGCGTGGTGCCGGCCGCCGCGGCCAGGATCTTGGTCAGGTGCATGTCGCTCTCCAGGGTCACGTGGTTCTGTCGCGGCCCGCGCCCCGCACGCGCGGGACGAAGGCCGAGCCGCTCGGCGGGGAGAACGAGATCGCCCGGGGGACCCTGACACGGATTTCCGCCTTCCCGGTCCGGCGGGCCCGCGGCGGGTGGGGGACAATGAACGCGGACCCTCCCGCCGCACTCCCATGGCCCCCGCCTCGCTCGACCCGACCCACGCCACCCGGCTGCTCTCCCGGCTGTCGGAGGGCGACCCGAGCGCCGGCGACGAGCTGATGCCCCTGCTCTACGAGGAGCTCCGCCAGGTCGCCGAGCGCTGCATGGGGCGCCAGGCGGCCGAGCACACGCTCCAGCCGACGGCCCTGGTCCACGAGGCGTGGATGCGGCTCTCCGCCGCGGGGGGGGCGGCGGTCCGCGACCGGGTCCACTTCGTGCGCCTGGCCGCGCGCACGATGCGCCACGTGCTGGTGGACCACGCGCGCGCGAAGGCCACGCGCAAGCGCGGCGCGGCGGCCCAGCGCGTGCCGCTGGACGGCGTCCTGGCGAGCTTCGAGGAGCGCTCGCTCGACGTCGTGGCGCTCAGCGAGGCGCTCGAGGGGCTGGCGGCCAAGGACCCGGAGCTGGCGCGCATCGTCGAGCTGCGCTTCTTCGCGGGCCTGACCGTCGAGCAGGTGGCCGAGGTGCTGGGCGTGTCCGAGCGCACGGTGCACCGCGCCTGGCGGGTGGCGCGCCTGTGGCTGCGCGACGAGCTGTCGGTCGAGGGCGACGGCTGAGCCCGCGCCGCGCCCGGGCGCCGGGCCGCGGCGTCCCCCGGTCGTGACCCGGTCGTCCGCCGGACCCCGCGGGCGTCACTCGGGGCGCTCGCCCCGCTCCGCCAGGGCGTCCCGCTCGGCGCGGATCTCGTCCAGCATCGCCGGCAGGCGGTCGCCCTCCCACGTGGTGGTCTCCGCCTCGAGCTCGCGCAGCGCGGCGTCGTAGGCGCGGCGCGCCTCCTCGAGCCGGCCGCGGTCGCGCAGGCTGCGCGCGCGGACGAGGTGCAGGTTGCCGGACTCGCGGCGCAGGCCCGGCAGGTCCTCCTTCCCGTCCACGAGCGCGCGGCCCTCCTCGACCAGCCGCTCGAGCGCGTCGTGCGCCGCGCGCCGGCGCTCGAAGTCCGCCGTGCGGCGCAGGGCCTCGGCGAGCTCGAGGCGCGCCAGCGCGTCCGCCGGGTCGCGCTCCAGCCGGTCCCGCCGTCCCGCCAGCTCGCGGTCGAGGGCCTCGGCGGCCGCCGCGCCGTCGCCCTCCAGCTCGTGCGCCGCCGCCAGGTACTGCAGCGCCTGCGCGCGGATGCCCGAGGCGCCGCGGTTGCGGGGGTCGGCGCGGAGCGCCGCCTCGGCCCGCTCCAGGCACACCTGCAGCCCCTCGATCACCTCCCGGGTCATCCCCAGCTCGAGCTGGGCGTGGGCCACGCCCAGCTGCAGCGCGTCCTCGATCTCGCGCAGGTACGGGTCGCCCGGGCGCGCGTCCAGCAGCGGCTGGACGTGCTCGCGGGCGGCCTCGAAGGCCTCGAGTGCGCCGCGCCAGTCGCCCCGCGACCGGGCGAAGTCGCCGCGCAGCTTGTCGTGCTGGCAGAGCTCCGTGCGCCGGGCCCGCTCGGGCAGCCCCTCCGCGCGCTCGAGGTACCCCTCGGCCTCGGCCAGCAGCCGCTCGAGCCCCGCGCGGGTCCCGCCGGTCAGCTCCATCGAGGCGAGCTGCGTCAGCACCTCCTGGAGGCTCCACGCGAACCCGGCCTTCAGCCGCTCCTCGTCGGCGTACGTGGCGCCGACCTCGAGCGCGCGCTCCAGGTCGCGGAGCCGCTCGGCGGGGCGCCCCGTGGAGTTGTGGATCGCCGCGCGCTGGATCAGCGACTGCGCCAGCATGTAGGCGTTCGCCTGGTCGTCGGGCGAGCGCGCGAACAGCTCCTCGGCCAGCGCTACGGCGCGCGCGACGTCCTCCTCGGCCGCGGCCAGGGTGCCGCGCCCGAGCGCGCTCGTCGAGCTGTGCAGGTCCGCCAGGCGCAGGTACGAGAGCACCAGCTCGCGCGCCATCTCGTCGTCGTCCGCCGCGAGGGAGACGAGCCGGTCCAGGTACTGCGAGCCCTTCTCGGTCACCTGCGCGATCACGTCGCGCGTGCCCGGGATCGCGAGCAGGTCCCGGCCGACGTCGAAGGTCAGCGTGCGCGCCAGCTCGAAGGCGTCGCGGAAGCGCGCCTCGGCCTCCGCGCGGCGCTCCTCGAGCTCGAGGTTCAGGGCCTCGACCTCCTCCAGCCGCGCCTGCACCTCGGCGCGCTGCACGTCCAGGTCGTCGGCCAGCCGGCCGACCTCGCCGAGCCGCCGCTCGGCCAGCTCCCGTTGCTCGGCCTCCAGCTGGCCGGCGCGGTCGGCGCGGCGGTACTGCAGCGTGCTGAACACGAGGCCCGCGGCCAGCAGCGCGAAGACCAGCACGGCCGCGGACACCATCACCCGGTTGCGCGCGACGAACTTCGAGACGCGGTAGAGCACCGTGTCGGGGCCGGCGCGGACCGGCAGGCCCTCGAGGTAGCGCCCGAGGTCGTCGGACAGCTCGGCCACCGAGGCGTAGCGGCGCTCGGGGTCGCGCCGCAGCGCGCACAGCACGACGTGGTCCAGGTCGCCCTCGAGCTGGCGCTGCAGCCCGCGCGGCGACGTGCGGCGCGCCCGCGCGACGTCGTCCCCGGCCCGCGCGACCACGGTGCTGGGCCGGCGCGGCTCGCGGGCCAGCAGGCGCTCGAGCTCGGGCAGCGTCCCCGTCTCGACGCGGTGGGGGAGGTCGCCGGTCAGCAGGCGGTAGAGCAGGACGCCCAGCGAGTAGACGTCCGAGGCCGTCGTGATCGCGCCCCCGCGGACCTGCTCGGGGCTGGCGTAGGCGGGCGTCATCGGGCGCTGCTCGGGCAGCGTGGCGTCGTCGCCCTCGCCCCGCTCCGGGTCCAGCATCTTGGCGATGCCGAAGTCGAGCAGCCGGGGCTCGCCCGCCGCGTCCACCAGCACGTTGCTGGGCTTGAGGTCGCGGTGGACGATCAGGCGCTGGTGCGCCCCGTGCACCGCGGCGCAGACCTTGCGGAACAGCGCCACGCGCTCGCGCGTGCCGAGGCGGTGCTCGTCCGCCCAGCGGTCGATGGGCAGCCCCTCGACGTGCTCCATGACGAGGTAGGGCAGCCCGTCCTCGGTGGCTCCGCCCTCGTAGAGGCGCGCGATGCCGGGGTGGTCGAGCTCCGCGAGCAGCTGGCGCTCGCGGTGGAAGCGGGCCAGGAGGGACGAGCTGGCGAGCCCCGGGCGCAGCACCTTGACGGCCACCTGGCGCGAGAAGGCGCCGTCGGCGCGCTCGGCGAGCCACACCGTGCCCATGCCGCCGCTGCCGAGCTCGCGCACGACCGTGTACGGGCCGACGCGCCGCAGCGGCGGCGGGGGCGCGCCCGGCAGCAGCTCCGCGAAGGCGGTCGGCGTGGGCGGGTCGAGGTCGGGGCCGGGCTGGCTCTCGAGCTCGAGCAGGCGGTCGACCTCCGCGCGCAGCGCCGCGTCGCCGGCGCAGTGCTCCTCGAGGAACGCGGCGCGCTCCGCGGGCGCGCGGTCCAGCGCCTCCTCGAGCGCGGCCCGCACGCGCCGCCAGAATTCCGTCCCCGCTCCGGCCTCCACCACGGGGCGATCCTATCCGATGGCGCGGCCGGTCGCGGCCGGCTGCGGCCAGCCGCGAAGCGGGCCGGTGCCGCGTCCGTGCCGCCTCGATCCCGCGGGGTC
This sequence comes from bacterium, assembly GCA_030428395.1. Lineage (GTDB taxonomy): Bacteria > Planctomycetota > UBA1135 > UBA1135 > JAUIDW01. The sequence continues at coordinate 13,162 of JAUIDW010000080.1, forward strand.
AGTCCCGCGGGCGCGCGCGCCGGCGGGGCGACCCCTCGCCCTCGACCCACGGGTTGCGGCCCAGCGACAGGGCCCCGTCGACCACGAGGCACTCGCCCGACACGTAGTCGCAGGCGGGGGAGAGCATGTAGGCGCAGTGGGCCGCCACCTCGCCGACGTCCGCCATCCGGCCGAGCGGCATCGCGGCCTCCATGCGCGCGCGCATCTCGTCGGTCGGCCACAGGCGCTGGCTGGCGCCCTCGGTCTCGAACGGGCCGGGCGCGATGGCGTTCACGAGCACCCCGCGGCCGGCCCACTCGACCGCGAGCGAGCGCGTCATCGCCAGCACGCCCGCCTTGGCGCTGGCGGAGTGCACGACGCCGGGCATGCCGGTCCAGGCGTAGGTCGCCACGACGTTCAGGATGCGGCCGCGCCCGCGCGCGAGCATCCCGCGGCCGAAGGCGCGCGAGCAGTAGAACGTGCCGTCGAGCACGATCCCGAGCACGGCGCGCCAGGCGCGCGACGAGAGCCGCTCGGCGGGGCACAGGAAGTTGCCGGCGGCGTTGTTCACCAGCGTGTCGACCGGGCCGAGCTCCTCCTCGACCCGCGCGGCGCAGCGCTCGACCGGGGCCAGCTCGCGCACGTCGAGCTCGTAGGCGCGCACGGTCCAACCGCGCTCCGCGGCCTCGGCCAGCAGCGGCTCGTGGTGCGCGGGGTCGCGCGAGCCGATCGCCACGCGCCCGCCCAGGTGCGCCAGGCCCCGGCTGATCTCGAGCCCCAGGCCCGTGCCGCCGCCCGTGACGAACGCGACGCGGTCGCGGAACGAGTCGGCGGGCAACCAGCGCGCGGCGGGCGGGACTTCCTGGGAGCTCATCGGCGGAGTGTGCCAGATGCGAGGGCGCCGCTCACGCCGGCCCGCCCCGCGGCACGCCGCGACGGTCACCAGGACCGCTGCAGCCCGCGGAAGTCGACGTACGCGCCGCCGGGCAGGTCGAACTCCTCGACGGCGCGCCGCATGGCCTCCTCGAGGCGGCGCGCGTCCTCCTCCTCGATCTCGACGGCGAAGTCCAGCCGCGTCAGCGGCCGGCCCGACTCGCCGCGCACGGTCGACACGGTCAGCGCGGCGTCGCCGTCGGTGAAGTCCTCGACCAGCCGCCGCAGCCGCTCGGTCGGGATCTCGTCGCCGCTGACGTCGACGATCACGTGCAGCAGCTGGGGGGCGTCCAGGGTCGCGGGCGCCAGCGGGACGAGGCCCTCGACCGGCTCGTCGCCCGCGGCTCCCGGCGGCTCGTCGATCCACAGGCCGACGCGCTCGATGGGGCCGTTGCCGACCAGGGAGTCGAGCGCCACGCCCGAGAGCGCGAACGCGAACAGCGCGAAGGCCGCGGCCGACAGCAGGCCGAACCCGGTGAGGATGGCGCAGCCGGGGACGCAGCCGGCGCCCCCTTCCTCGCGCCGGGCCAGGAGCTTGCCCGCCAGGTACGCGAGCACCGTCAGCAGCAGCAGGAAGCCCGCGAACAGCACGCAGGCGAGGAACACGATCCCCGGCGTCGAGTCGGCCCCTTGCACGCGGGCATTGCGCCGCCCCGCGGGCCGCATTTCGCCGCCCCGGCGGGAAATCCCGCCCCCCGCCGCTACATTGTCCGGCTCGACCGACCCCGACCGGACCTCCCGCCGTCCCCCAACCCCGACCGCACCGCATGCAAGCCCTCTCGAGCTACGCCGCCGGCCGCTGGCACACCGGCCAGGGGAAGCCCGCCGTCCTCGTCAACGCCACTACCGAGGAGCCCCTGGCCGAGGTCAGCTCCGAGGGGCTCGACTTCGCCGCGATCGTCGAGCACGCGCGCGAGCGCGGCGGCCCGGCGCTGCGCGAGATGACCTTCGGCGAGCGCGGCGCGCTCCTGGAGCAGCTCTCCGCCGCCATCCACGAGCACCGCGAGGAGCTGATCGACGTCTCCATCGCGAACGCCGGCACGACGCGCGGCGACGCCAAGTTCGACATCGACGGCGCCACCGGCACGCTCGCCGCCTACGCGTCCTTCGCCAAGGGCGTGGGCGACCGCCGCTTCCTCGTCGACGGCGACGGCGTCCAGCTCGGCCGCACCGCGCGCTTCTGGGGCCAGCACGTCCGCGTCCCGCGCCCCGGCGTCGCGGTGCACGTCAACGCCTTCAACTTCCCCGCCTGGAACATGATGGAGAAGGCGGCCTGCGCGCTGCTCGCCGGCGTGCCGGTGGTCGAGAAGCCGGGCACGCCGACCGCGATGCTCGCCTGGCGCATCGCGCAGATCGTCGTCGAGAGCGGCCTCCTGCCGGAGGGCGCGTTCCAGTTCGTCTGCGGCTCCGCGGGCGACCTGCTCGACCACCTCGGCCCGCAGGACGGCCTGGCCTTCACCGGCTCGTCCCGCACCGGGAAGCTGCTGCGCTCGAACGAGAACCTGCTCGCGCGCAGCGTGCGCGTGAACATCGAGGCCGACTCGCTGAACGCGGCGGTGCTCGCGCCCGACGTCGAGTCCTCCTCCGAGACCTTCGGCCTGTTCCTGTCGACGCTGGTCACGGAGATGACCCAGAAGACGGGGCAGAAGTGCACGGCCATCCGCCGCATCCTCGTCCCCGCCGAGCGCGTCGACGAGGTCCGCGACGAGCTCGTCGCCCTGCTGGAGAAGATCGAGGTCGGCGACCCCGCCGAGCGCACGACCCGCATGGGGCCCCTGGCGAGCGCCGCGCAGCTGCGCGACGTCCGCGCCGGGGTCGACCGCCTGGCGGGCGGCGCGGAGATCGCCTGCGGCGGCTCCGGGCCGATCCGCGACAAGGGCTTCTTCCTGGCCCCGACCCTGCTCGTCGCGCGCGACGCCTCCGCGGACCTCTTCCACGACGAGGAGGTCTTCGGCCCGGTCGCGACGATCCTGCCCTACTCCGGCGACGCCGCGGAGGCCGCCGCGCTCGTCGCGCGCGGCGGCGGCTGCCTGGTCTCCAGCCTGTTCTCGAACGACAAGGCGTGGGCGGAGGCCGCCGTGCTCGGCATGGCCCCCTGGAACGGGCGCCTGTGGATCGCCAGCGACAAGATGGCCGAGCAGGCCCTGCCGCCCGGCATGGTGCTGCCGCAGATGGTCCACGGCGGACCGGGCCGCGCCGGCGGCGGCGAGGAGCTCGGCGGCCTGCGCGGCCTCGAGTTCTACCTGCAGCGCACCGCCCTCCAGGGCTTCAAGGGCCTCGTCGACGGCGCCTTCGGCGCCCCCGCCGAGTAGCGCGCCCCCTCCCCGCGCGAGCCGCCCCCGCGTGCGCCCCGACCGCGACGCCCGCCGCCGGATCGCGCGCGGCCGGATCGCGCGCGGCCAGCGCGCTCGCGCCCGGGACTCTCGTGCCCGGAACGACCGCGCCCGGAACGACCGCGCCCGGAACGACCGCGCCCGGAACGACCGCGCCCGCGGGCGCACGCGCCGGGGCGCGCGCGTCCGCGGGCGCGGGGGGCGCCGCCCGGCCGGTGAAGGTCACGGGGCGGGCGGGCGCCGGGTGTGCGGCGGCGTCAGCTGCCGGAGTCCACGCGGGTCGTGGTCGCGTCGACCTCCGGCTCGGGGGGGAGGAACCGGTCCATGGCCCACTCCTCGCGGTGCGTCTCCCACCACTCGAGCCAGGCCTTCGTGGAGCTCCCCGGATCCGCGCCGGTCAGCTGGGCGAGGGCGCCGCGCACCTGGCGGCTCTCCACCGCGATCGACTCGGCCCGCACGCTGTAGACGCGCACGTCGAGGACGCTGCCCTCGCTCAGGGTGTTGATCTGCGGGTCGGCGATCGTCGCGCCCTGGGCCACCTCGACGTCGTAGTCCTGCACGTACGCGGTCTGCCGGCCGACGAAGATGTTCGCGGCGGGCGGGCGCCAGCTCGAGCTCTGCGCGCTCGTCGGCAGCGAGGCGAGGTGGGTGATGAGGGGCTCGACGGCCGCCGCGTAGCCCATGTTCCCGAGCGCCTGGATCGAGTGCGAGCGCACCTTCGGGTGGCTGCTGGACATCGCGCGCACGAGCGGCACGACGAGCTCCGCGTCCTCCGCGTCCCGCAGGGCCAGGCTCGCGCCGGCGCGGACGTCGTCCGAACCGTCCAGCACCGCCCGGTCCAGGAGGCAGCGCAGGGCCTCCCCGGGGTAGAGGCGCCGCAGCGCCAGCGCGGCGAAGTCGCGGCGCCGCACCGAGTGGGAGCCCAGCTCCTCCTCGAGTCGCACCAGCAGGTCCATGCCGGCGTGCTCGCCAAGGGACTGCACCGCGAGCTCGCGCGCGCACGGGGGCGCGCCCGCGGCGAAGCGCAGGAGGTCCTCGGCGTCCACGGCCGTCTCCGCGCCGGGCGCGTGCACGGCGGGCAGCGCGAGCGGCGGCGGATCCGTCCGCAGCAGGCGCAGCGCGTCCTCGGCGTCGGGGTCCGCGCGCAGCACGCGGTCCAGCTCCTCGAGGGCCTCGGCGTAGAGGCCCTCGCCGATCATCCACTGGGCCAGGGCCACGCGCGCGGCGGGCTCGTCGCCGGCGGCGCGGCCCAGGCGGGTCGCCTCGGCCAGGACGTCGCGCTCGTCCCCTGCGCGGACGACGGCGTCCGGCGGGAGCGCGCGCCACGTACGGCCGTCGCGGTACTCCCAGCGGTCGTCGCGCCAGCGCGACTTCGCGCGCAGGACCTTGCCGCGTGCGAGGTGCAGGAGGCGCTTGCGCTCGCGGGTCCGCGTGTCCTCCGCCGCCTGGTCGGCGGGCTCCTGCAGCAGGCCCGCGGGCTGCTGGGGAGCGGCCGCGCACGCGACGGCGGGCATCTGGAACGCGGCGGGTGCCTGGGCGGCGGCGCCGGCGCCGAGGAGGAGGGTGGCGAGCGCGGCCGCGGCGGCGCGGCGGGCGGCGGGGGAGGAGGTCGGCTGCATGGGCCCGGACTCCTTGCCGGATCGGCGTTGGGAGGTGGAAGGACATGGGACCACGCCCGCGCGTCGCGGGGAACGGGCCCGTCCCGTCGAACCCCGGGCGGGTGCAGGATCCGTGCCACGCGGGCCCCGCGGGGCGCTTGCGGGGGCCCGTCCGGGGACCGTCCGGGTCCCGGCGGTCGGTCGAGGGCCCCGATCGGCGCCCCCGCGGGGCCGGGTCGCCGCGCCGGCGGCAGGACGGCGCGGAGCGGTCCCTGGTGGCCGGTCGAGCTCCAGGCCAGGCCGCGGCGGTCCAGCTCGGCCTCGGTGGGGGCCGGCCCCGTGCGCGAGATCCAGACCCTCACCGGCCGCGCGGCGTCCAGGAGCGGCCCCATGCCGGGGGACTCCGAGCCGTGGTGGGGCAGCAGGAGCAGGTCGCAGGGCCCGGCGAGCAGGCCGGCGTCCAGGGCGCCGGCCAGGCCGGGCCCCTCCGCGTCGCCCGTGAGCAGGAGGGTGCGGCCCCAGGCCTCGACGCGCAGCGCCCGCGAGCCCTCGTTGCCCTGCCACGGGTCCCCCGGCGGCGCCGTCCCGGCCCCCGCGGCCACGGGCGGGCGCGGGGGGCCGCCGCGGACCAGCGTCAGCGTCGCGCCGCCGGGCAGCTCCACCCGGGCGGCGCCCACCGAGCGCAGGTCGTGGCGGTCCGCGCCGTGCGGTAGCCGCTCGGCCAGCGGTGCGGGAAGCGCACCCATCCACGCCGCCGGGGGGAAGCGCTCGACGATCCAGCGCAGGGCGGAGGCGTGGTCGCGGTGTCCGTGGGAGAGGACGAACACGGGCCGGGCGACCTCCCACGAGCGCAGCAGCGGCGCGAGCGCGACGCGCGCCACGCCGGTGCGGTCGCGGGAGCCCGCGTCGAACACGACGGCGGAGGCGCCCGGCCCGCGCAGTGCGACGGACGTGCCGTGGCCGACGTCCAGCGCCACCACCTCGAGGCC
>JAUIDW010000081.1 GCA_030428395.1 bacterium
GCGGCACCGGCCCGGCGGCCCCTCCCGAGACCCCCCAGCCCCGCGTCCCTGCCATGTTGATGACGGTCGAAGAGCTCAAGCGCCTGCTCCAGGAGCGCTTTTCCGACGGCGAGGTGGACGTGTGGGACCTGACGGGGACCTCGGACCACTTCGGCGTCGACGTCACGTCGAAGGAGTTCGAGGGCCTCTCGCTGATCCAGCAGCACAAGCTGGTCCACGAGGCCTGCGGCGAGGCCCTGACGACGTCGATCCACGCCCTCCAGATCAAGACGCGGACCCCCTGAGGACACCTGGCATGTGGGACGAGACCAAGATCAAGGAAACCGTCGACAGCAACCCGCTCACCCTCTTCGCGAAGGGCAGCAAGGAACAGCCGATGTGCGGCTTCTCCGCCCGCGCGATCGAGATCCTGACCCGCGTCGGCAAGCCGTTCGAGGTCGTGAACATCTTCGACGACCCGAACATCCGCCCGGCGCTCGTCAACTTCAGCAACTGGCCGACGACGCCGCAGCTCTTCATCAAGGGCGAGCTGATCGGCGGCAGCGACATCATGCTCGAGATGTTCGAGAGCGGCGAGCTGCAGAAGAAGATCGACGGCGTCTTCGCCGCCTCCTGACGCCCCGCGTCCGGGGCCGGGTGATCTGGCGCCCGCGCGCGCGGATCCGGCCTCACGCGTCGTGACCCGGCTTCGCGCACCGTGACCCAGACCCGGGCGGGAAGCGATTTCCGGGTCGGCCGCCGGGGAATCGCCCTTCGCGTTCAGGTCGGCCGCGGGGGAGCCCGAAGGGAGCCGAGGCCCCCGAGGCTCCCATGCCCCGTCCCCTCGACGCTCCCGACGCCCACGCGGCGCCCGCGGCCCGCGACGGCCGCCGCGCCACGCTCGAGCTCGCCGTGCTCGCCTCCCTGGCGTTCGGCCTCGAGTGGGTGCTCGCGGGACGCGACGGCGGCCACGGACTGCACCCGCACCCTTACTGGCTCTTCGTGCTGCCCCTGGCGGCGCTGCGCGGAGCCGGACCCGGCCTGCTGGCCGCCACGGTCGCCGCGGTGTTCTACCTCGGGCGGCACCCCGCCCTCGACGGGAACGCGTCGCTCTCGCTCGACGCGCTGCGCGAGCCGCTGCTCTTCTTCCTCGTCGGCGGGGGCGTCGGTCTGGCCCAGGAAGGGCTGCGGCGCACGGTGCGCGAGCTGCGCGGCCTGCTCGAGGAGACCGAGGCGGCCCTGGCCCACCTGCGCACCGAGCGCCAGCGGTCCGAGGGGTCGACCGCGGCCGACGCGACCGCCGCGGGTCGGCGGGACTGGCAGGTCGGGCCGGGCGACCACCCGCTGTTCCAGCGCGCGGTGGAGCTCGTCGCCGAGCGCTGCGGCGCGCCGGCCTGCGCGCTGGCGGTCCGCGAGGACGGCTCGGTCGAGCTGGCCGCGTGCTCGCGCGGGGAGGACGACGGCGAGCGCTTCGCGGCGATCGGCACCAGCAAGCTCGCGCTCCGCGCGCGCCGGCAGGGCGTCGGCCTCGTCGCCGAGCCCGGCTCGACGGACCCGGTGGCGGCCGCCGCGCCGCTGTTCGACGACTCCGGCTTCCTGCGCGGGCTGCTGTGCCTCGAGGCCGGCGCGCCGGTCGACGAGACGGTGGCGCGGACGTTCCTCGGCGTGGCCGAGTGGGCCTCCGCGGCCTTCGCGCGCGTCCGCCGGGGCGGCGAGATGCTCGACGCGCGCGTGGCGGGCCAGCTCGTGGCGTTCCCGCGGCGCTGGCTCGGCACGCCCGACGACCTCGACGAGCGCCTCCACACCGAGTTCGAGCGCTTCGTGCGGCACGACGTGCCCATGAGCGCCCTGGCGGTCCTGGCGACGCGCTGGACGGACACCTCCGCGGCGGCGCGCGCCGAGCTCGACCGCTTCGTGCTCGACACGGTCGGCGCCGGGCTGCGCGTGACCGACACGCTCTACCACTTCGACTGGCCCGGCTGCTACGTGCTCGTCCTGATGGGCACGTCCGCGAGCGCCAGCGAGGGGCTCCTGACGCGCCTGCAGAGCAAGCTCGCCGAGGCGCGCGACGACGCCTTCGGCCCGCTGGAGTTCCACGTCGCCGCGCCGGGCCTCGAGACGCCCGACTGCAACGACCTGATCGAGCGCATCGCCGACTGGTTCCGCGCCACGTCGCCGCTGTCCCTCGGCAGCCGGCCGCAGGTGCTGAGCGGCGGCCCGCGGCGGGTGGGCGACTGGGACGCCTGCCTCGCGCGCATCGAGCTCGAGCTGCACGCCGGCCTGCGCACCGACAGCGAGGTCTCGATCGTCGAGCTGGACGTCGAGCACCCCGACGCCGTGGCGCCGGACACGCTGGCCCGCGAGTTCCAGCCGGTCCTGCAGCGGTCGCTGCGGCGCTCCGACGGCGCCTACTCGCTGGGGCCGAACCGCCTGCTGCTCGTGCTGCCGCACACCGGCCCCGAGGAGGCCGAGCTCGTCGCGGAGCGCCTGCGCGAGCGCCTCGAGGGCGTCGACGCGGGCTTCGGCCTCGTCCGGGCCTCGGGGCACACCCTGGCGTCGGGCGCGAGCCCCCAGGACGTGCTCGAGGGCCTCGCGCGCGACGCCTCGCCGCGCGCGGTCGCCTGACGCTACGGCGCGATCTGGAAGCGCAGCCCGTCGGTCAGCGCGTCGCCGAACCCGGCGGGGTCGGCCGGGTCGCGCTGGCGCCACTGGACGAACACCGTCGCACCGACCGACAGCGCCGGGTCGCCGGCGTTCTGGATCGTCGCGTTGAAGTTGCGGCGCAGGATCCAGCCCGAGCAGCCGCCGCCCGGGTTCTTGGGCGCCTTGGCCGGCGTGCGCACGAAGGGCGTCTTCACGCAGAGCTTCCCGCCGTGGAAGTTCAGGTTGGCCTTCTTGAACCCGTAGATCAGGAACCCGGACTCGGCGGGCACCACGTCGTTCGCGGTGATCGGGAACGTCCCGGTCGACGTCGCGCTCGGGACGCCGGTGAAGGTGACGAACGGGACGCAGCCGCCGGAGGTGGTCTTGCCCGTGCAGTAGGTCGCCGGGCGCCCGTAGGAGCCGCAGCCGCCCCACCGCGCGAGGAACCCGTCGCCCGTGTCGAACGCCTCGAGGAAGTCGCCGCCGACGACCAGCGCCGACCCCAGCCCCAGCCCGTCGTCGAACGCGGCGAGCGCGCGCGGCACGTCCGAGACGCCTGCGCCCAGCGCCGACCAGGCCGCCCCGTCCCAGCGCGCCAGCCGGGTCGCCGACGCTCCGCCCGCCGTCACGAAGCGCCCGCCCGCGAACAGCGCCGCGCCGGAGCCGTCGTCGAACGCGAGCAGCGTCTCCACGGAGTTGTTCACGCCCGCGCCGAGCGCGGTCCAGCTCGCGCCGTCCCAGCGCGCGACGAACGGGATCGCCGCGCCGCCCGCCGTGGCGAACGCGCCCGCGGCGTAGAGGTCCGCGCCGCCGCCGTCGTCGTAGACGGCCAGCGCGCGCACGGTGTCGTCGACGCCCGCGCCCAGCGCCGACCACGCGGCGCCGTCCCAGCGCGCGACGTTCGCCGCGGGTGCGCCGCCCGCGGTCGTGAACGTGCCGCCCGCGTACAGGTCCGCGCCGCCGCCGTCGTCCCAGACGAGCAGCGCGGACACGACGCCGTTCGTCCCGGCGCCCAGCGCGCTCCACGCCGCGCCGTCCCAGCGGGACACGGAGACGCCGCCCGCGAAGGCGAAGTCGCCGCCGGCGTAGAGGTCGGCGCCCCCGCCGTCGTCGTACACCGCCAGCGCGCGCACGTCCGCATCGGGGCTCGGCCCGGCACCCAGCGGGCTCCAGGCCGCGCCGTCCCAGCGCGCCACCCGGCTGGCCGCGACGCCGCCCGCCACCTGGAACGCGCCGCCCGCGTACAGGTCGGCGCCGCCGCCGTCGTCGTACACCGCCAGCGCGCGCACCTGGCGGTCCAGCCCGGTCCCGAGCGCGGACCAGGCCTGCCCGTCCCAGCGGCCGATCCGCCCGGCGGCGACGCCGTCGAGCGCCGTGAACTCGCCGCCCGCGTACAGGTCCGCGCCGCCGCCGTCGTCCCAGACCGCGAGCGCCTGGACCGGGTCGTTCACTCCGCCGCCCAGGGGCTCCCACTCCGTCCCGTCGAAGCGCGCCACCTTGGCCGCGGACACCTCCCCGGCGCCCGTGAACGTCCCCGCGGCGTGGAGCTGCGCCCCGCCGCCGTCGTCGTGGACCGCGAGCCCGCGCACGACCCCGTCGGTCCCGTCGTCCACCGCCGACCAGGCCGCGCCGTCCCAGCGCGCGACCGAGCTGGCCGGGAGCCCGCCGGCCGTGCTGAACGACCCGCCGACGTACAGGTCCGCGCCGCCGCCGTCGTCGAACACCTCCAGCGCGAAGGCCTGCTGGTTCAGGCCGCTGCCGAGGGCCGACCAGCCCGCGCCGTCCCAGCGCGCGACGCGGCCCGCGGGCGCGCCGCCGGCCATGGTGAAGAACCCCGCGGCGTAGAGCTGCGCGCCGCCGCCGAGCCCGTCGTCGAACACCGCGAGGTCGAACGGCGCGATCGTCGGGCCGCCGAACCCCGCGCCCAGCGCGGACCACGCGGCGCCGTCCCAGCGCGCGATCCCGTTCACCGCCGTGCCGTCCGCGGTCGAGAAGAACCCGCCGGCGTGGAGCGCCGGACCGCCGCCGAGCCCGTCGTCGAAGACCTCGAGGCACTGCACGATGCTGTTCATCCCCGCCCCCGCGCCGAGGGCCGACCAGGCCGCGCCGTCCCACCTCGCCACGCGCCCCACGGGGACGCCGCCGGCCGCGATGAACGTGCCGCCCGCGTAGAGGTCCGGCCCGCCGCCGTCGTCCCACACCGCCAGCGTCTCGACCTGCCCCAGCGTGCCGGTGCCGAGCGGCGACCAGGCCGTGCCGTCCCAGCGCGCGACGTTCTCGGCGGGCACGCCGCCCGCCGTCGAGAAGTCCCCCGCCGCGTACAGCGCGGGGCCGCCGCCGAGACCGTCGTCGTGGACCACCAGGTCCCCGACGCCGCCGTCCGTGCCGCCGCCGACCGCCGACCACGCGGCGCCGTCCCAGCGCGCGACGTTGCCCGCGGGCACGCCGTCCACCGAGGCGAACGAGCCGCCGACGTACAGCGCCGGGCCCGTGCCGTCGTCGAACGTGGCGTAGCACGTGGCGAAGCCGTCGAGGTCGCCGGGCACCGGGCCGAAGGTGGGCAGCCAGCCGGCCTGGCAGGCGCCCTCCACGCCCCCGCCCCCCGCCCCACCCCGGAGCGGCGCGGCGAGCGCGGCGGCGGGGGCGACGACGAGAGCGGCGAGGAGCAGGACGGCGGGCCGGGGCGGACGCATGGGGGGGGCTCCGGGGTCGGGGGGGGACGAGCGCCCCGCGCGGGCGCTCCGGCCCGATCGTAGGCGCGTGTCCCGGATCCCGATACGGCGCCGCTCGACGCCGGGGGGCGGGGCGAGCTACACGACCGAGGCGCACGGCTCGGGCGAGCCGTGCAGGACGTCGGCCAGGCTGCGCAGGCCCTGCTCGAGCCGCCCGAGGTCCTCGACCGCGCCGAGGCACACCCGCACCGCGTGCGGCGCGGGCTCGCGCCCGACGACGAACGCCTCCGCCGGCGTGACGGCCACGCGCCGCGCGCGCGCCTGCTCGACGAGGTCGCTGCACCGCCACGGCTCGGGCAGTCGCAGCCAGAGGTGGAACGCCCCGGGGTGCGCATCGAGCTCGAAGCCCGACAGCACGTCGCGCGCGAGCGCCTGCCGCCGCTGCGCCTCGCGGCGCTTGGCCGCGACCAGCCGGTCCACCCCGCCGGAGCGGATCACGCGCGCGGCGACCTCCGCCATCAGGGGAGACGACATGTACGTGATGGCCCACAGGCTCGAGGTGAGCCGCTCGACCGTCTCGCGCGGCGCCGCGAGGTAGCCGATGCGCAGGCCCGGCGTCATCGACTTCGAGGCGCTCGTGACGAAGTAGCCGCGCTCGGGCGCGTGCGAGACCAGCGGCGCGGGCGCGTCGGGCACGAGGAAGCCGTAGCTGTCGTCCTCGACGATCGCCAGGCCGTACTCGCGCGCCACGGCCGCGACGTGGGCGCGCCGCTCCGCCGGCATGACCGAGCCGGCGGGGTTGTGCAGCGTCGGCATCGTGTAGAGCGCCTTGGCCCCCCGGCGGCACGCGGCCTCGAAGGCCTCCGGCACCATCCCGTCCGCGTCCATCGGCACGCCCTCGAGCCGCAGGTGGAGCAGGTTCGCCAGGGCCTTCATCCCGGGGTAGGTCAGGGACTCGGTGAGCACGACGTCCCCGGGCTGCGTCAGCGTGGCGAAGGCGACCGCCATGCCGTGCTGGGCCCCGCCGGTGACCAGGACGCGGTCGGGCTCGACCTCGAGGCCCGAGCGGGCGATCCAGGCGGCCCCCGCCTGGCGGTGCTCGGGGCCGCCGCCGTGGACCTGGTAGTTCAAGAGCTCCCCCAGCCCGTCGCCGGCGGCGACCTCGGCCAGCAGGGGGGCGAACTCCTGCTCGAGGCCGGCCGCCACGGGGACGTTGTGCCGCAGGTCGACCAGCTCGGCGTCCTCGCGGCGGTCGAGCAGGTCGACCGCCCCCAGCCCGTCGCCGCGCACGAACGTCCCGCGGCCCACCTCGCCGCCGATGAGGCCGCGGCGGGCCGCCTCGGCGTAGGCGCGCGTCACGGTGCCGACCGTGACGGAGAGGTGCCGCGCGAGCTCGCGGTGCGTCGGCAGCCGGTCGCCCGGCTGCAGGTGGCCCCGCTCGACATCGCGCTCCAGCAGGTCCGCCAGGGTCTTGTAGATGGGTCCCTCGCGGGACGGCAGCTCAGGGGTCCAGATTGTCATGGTGACAAGTTCCGTATTGCAAGGCGCTGGAGGCCGCGATTGTATGGCCGACAGAGGAGATCTGCAGGAGACGAATCGAAACATTTCGACGGAGCGCATCGAGACAATTCGCCGCGCTCCCCAGGACGCGGGCCGCCGCCCGCCCCGCCCGAGGGCACCCCGATGACCACCACAGCCACCCCCACCGCCACCCACGAGAACGGCAGCACCACCGCGGACCCCTACGAGCTGAAGGTCGGCCTGGCCCGCATGCTCGCCGGCGGCGTGATCCTCGACGTGACCACCGTCGAGGAGGCGCGCATCGCCGAGGACGCCGGCGCCGCCGCCGTGATGGCCCTCGAGCGCGTCCCCGCCGACATCCGCCGCGAGGGCGGCGTCGCCCGCATGGCCGCGCTGGACCGCGTCGTCGGGATCCGCGACGCCGTCAGCATCCCCGTCATGGCCAAGGCGCGCATCGGCCACTTCGTCGAGGCGCGCGTGCTCGAGCAGCTCGGCGTCGACTTCCTCGACGAGAGCGAGGTGCTGACGCCGGCCGACGAGGAGTTCCACATCGACAAGCACGCCTTTCGCGTGCCCTTCGTCTGCGGCGCCACGAACCTGGGCGAGGCCCTGCGGCGCGTTGGCGAGGGCGCGGCCCTGCTGCGCACCAAGGGCGAGGCGGGCACCGGCGACGTCGTCGAGGCCGTGCGGCACCTGCGGCGCATCGGGCGCGAGATCCGCGAGCTGACCGTCGCGCCGCGCGAGGAGCTCATGACGCGCGCCAAGCTGCTCGGCGCCCCCTACGACCTGGTGCGGCGCGTGGCCGAGGAGGGCCGCCTGCCGGTCCCGAACTTCGCCGCGGGCGGCGTCGCCGGCCCGGCCGACGCGGCGCTGGTCATGCAGCTCGGCGCCGAGGCCGTGTTCGTGGGCTCGGGCGTCTTCAAGTCCGACGACCCGGCGCGCACCGCCGCGGCGATCGTCAAGGCCACCGCGCGGCACGCCGACGCGGCGGTCGTGGCCGAGGCCTGCGCGGAGACGGGCGCGCCGATGCGGGGCAGCTCGGCGGCGGCCCTCGAGCCGGCCGAGCGGCTGGCGGGGCGCGGCTGGTGAGCGCGCCGGCGGTCGGGGTGCTGGCGCTGCAGGGCGACGCCGCCCCGCACGTCGCGGCGCTGCGCGGGCTGGGCGCGACGCCGCGCGAGGTGCGCGCGCTGGCCGACCTCGAGGGCCTGTCGCACCTCGTCCTGCCGGGCGGCGAGTCCACCACGCTCGCGCACCTGCTGGACCTCTTCGACCTGCGCGCGCCGCTCGTCGCGGGCTGGCGCGCGGGTCGGCTGGCGCTCTTCGGCACGTGCGCCGGCGCCATCCTGCTGGGGCGCGACGAGGGCGAGGCCCCGCGGCGCCTCGGGGTGCTCGACGTCACCGTCCGGCGCAACGCCTACGGCCGGCAGGTCGACTCGTTCGCCGAGCCCGTGGTCGCGCCGTGGCTCGGCCAGCCGCCGCTCGGCGCCGTGTTCATCCGCGCGCCCCGCTTCGCCGACCCCGGACCGGGCGTCGAGGTGCTGGCGCGCCGCGGGGACGAGCCGGTGCTGGTGCGCGGCCCGGGCGCGCTGGCGGCGACGTTCCACCCGGAGCTGCGCGACGACGCGCGGGTCCACGCGCTGTTCCTGGCCACGCGGCCCGCCGCCGCGGAGGCAGCGGCCGCGAGCGCCCGGGGCTGAGCCGGCCGCGTCAGGGGCGCGCGACCACGACGGGGTCCGCCACGCGGCACCCGGCGGCGTCGACGAGCTGCACCTGCAGGCGCGCGGGCGCCTCGACCAGGCGCACCGGCAGCGGCAGCAGCACCTCGCCGTTCTCGTCGGCCCGCGGGCTGGCGAGCACGAACGGGCTGGCCAGGCCGGTGCGGTGGCCCATGCACTCGGGGATGCGGACCGAGGCGCGGCCCGTGCCGGCGAGCAGCAGGGCCTGGGCGCCCGGCGTGAGGCCGGAGCCCTTCAGCGCGAGCCCGCTCGAGCTGCCGCCGTACCGCACCGTGACCAGGCGCAGCGGGCCGCCGTACGTGCCGAACGGGCCGCCGTCCTGGACGCCGGGCTGCAGGTCGGCGGTGAGCTGGATCGTCAGGTCCGGCAGGTCGGTCGCGCCGGCCAGGTCCTGCTGGTCCCGGGTCGAGAGCACGAGGTCCGCGGTGTAGACGCCCGGGCTGCCGGAGTCGTCGAACGCGATCGTGAGGGGCGCGGGCGTGCCGCCCACCAGGAACGGCGCGAAGCCGCCCACCAGCGAGAACGAGCCCGCGTCCGGGCCGCTGAGCTGCGCGTCGTAGACCTGCAGCAGCGCCTGCAGCGAGTCGAAGCCGAAGTTGCGGACGTCGACCTGCTGGTCGGAAAACTGGCCGGGGACGTGCGCGCCGAAGTCGGCCGGGACGGTCAAGACCTGGCTGCCCGCCGCCAGGGACGGCACGGCGTGCCGCAGCACGGTGCCGCTGCACGGCACGGGGAACGAGGGCGTGTCGGGGTCGCTCGAGTTCACGTTGAGCGTGCCCGCCTTCACGCCGGCGGTGGTGGTCAGCATGACCACCGCGTGCACGTTGCCGCCGCCCCCCGCCGGCTCGACGAAGGCCCCGCCGGGCGCGTTGAAGCCCGCGGGGTCGGCCAGGCTGTACGTCAGGTTCGCGGCCTCGGCGAACAGGGCCAGGTTCGCCACGTTCGTCACGTTCAGGTCGAGCGACGCCGTCGCCCCCTGGATCACGGTGCCGTAGGCCAGGCTCGGACCCGCATCCGCGACCGCGGGCACCCGGAAGTCCGCCACCACCGGCAGGTGGTCGGAGGCCCCGTGCAGCGCGTCGGCGATGGCGCTGCCCTCGGGAATCGTCGGCGGGTCGTTGATGTCGTTGTTGAAGTGCAGGCCGTCGTTGCCGTAGGCGCGGTACGTCCCGTCCACGTACGACAGCCCGCTCGTGCCGTTCATGATGTTCGACACCAGGATGAAGTCGAAGCGGTCGTCCATCCCGCCGCCGGTGGCGCTCGGGTCGGCGCCTGAGTTGTTGTTGTGCGGCGACTGCGTGTGGATGCCGGCGAAGGTCGCGTTGTTGCTCCACGAGCCGGGCATGTTGATCGGGTCGAAGGCGCGCCCATCGTTGTCGGCCTGGCTGCCGGTCAGGTTGGCCCAGGCGGCCTCGAAGCTGCCCTGCAGGTTGAAGTCGCCGGCGTAGACGAAGCGCTTGCCCGGGCCCAGCGTGTTCGCGTCGTTGCGCGCGAGCGAGGCCTCGAGCGCGCGCTGGTTCTCGTCGGAGCTCGACGAGCCGGCCTTCAGGTGCGCCGAGTACACGTACAGCTTCGCGTTGTCGGAGCTGTAGCCGGCGGGCCCGATGAACCACCGGTCGATGTCGCGCAGCGGCGTGTCGATGTCGATGTGGTCCTGGTTCCCGGCGAAGCCGACCGTGGACGTGCGGTAGTACAGCGCGTTGTCGGTCCCGAACCCGTCGGTGAAGGTCGCGATCTGGTAGCCGCCCGGGCCGTCGGGCGCGTTCAGCACCTGGTCCAGGAAGAACACGGCCGTGCCGAACCCGCCCTGCATCTCCTGCACCACCAGCACGTCGGGCTGGAGGTCGTTCAGCACCGCCTTGTAGTGCGCCTCGCGCCCCGGCGCGTAGTTCAGCAGGTTCCACGTCACGATGCGCCACGCGTGGGCCGAGTCCGCGAGCAGGAACAGGCTGGCGAGGACGACGAGCAGGCCGGTGAACAGTCGGCGGAAGGAGGGCGCGCGCATGGGAGTCGTACGGGGGCTGGCGTCCGCGTGGGTCGGTCGCGGACGGCGTGGGGCGAGTCCCCTGCCGGATCCGGGGACGCTCGCGGGCCCTTTGGGCCGCTGATGGGGCCCATTGAACCAGAGCCCCGGGAGATCGGTCGAGGCCGGCGGCCCCCGGAACGGCCGCGGGGGCCGTCGGCGGCCCCGGAACCGGCCGGAGGGGCCCGTGGGGCGCCCCCCGACGCTCCCCGGCGGCTGGACACGCGCCTCGCGTTCGCCTACGAGGGGCGCATGCGACTCCTCCCCGTCCTCCTCGCGGCCCTGGCTCCGGGCTGCTTCATCTCCCGCACCGCGCTGAACGACCCGATCCCCGAGGCCAGCATCGAGGGCCTCGTGCCCGGCGTGTCGACGGCCGAGGAGGTCGTCGCCGCGCTCGGCGCCCCGATCCAGGTGGTCGAGCTGGGCGAGCGCTCCGCCTACCACTACCTCTACCGCCGGCAGAAGCGCGCGGGCCTCACGTTCATCGTGTTGACGTTCATCAACGAGGACAACCGCCCCGACCGCGTGTGGGTGTTCTTCGACGAGAACGACGTCCTGACCCACGTCGCCTCGACGTTCAGCGCCGACGACACGCGCTACGCCCTGCCGTGGCAGAACATGGACGCCGGGGACGACGAGTGAACGCCCGCCCGGGACGCACCCGCCTCGCGCTCGCCCTCGCGGCGGCCGCCCTGCTCCTGCCGTCGTGCGTGAGCTTCGGCTGGACGCGCACCCACACGGACACGGCCATCGCGGAGGCCGACCTGGAGCGCCTGCCCGACGACGCCCACCTGTCCGACTGCCTGGCCCTGCTCGGCGCGCCCCTGCGCGTGTGGGAGCTGCCGGACGACGACTTCGCGATCGCCTACGGCTGGTTCCGCGAGCAGAACCTGGGCGGACGCGTCAGCGTCCCGATCACCGACTTCTACGGCGCCAGCTTCCGCTACGACGACGTGGGCAACCGCGCGCACGGGCTCGTGCTCTTCTTCGACGAGGACGAGCGGCTGCGCCACTGGCGCTTCGGCTTCCTGCGCGACCTGCTCACCGGAGCGCTGCAGGAGGCCCCGGTCAGCGGGACGTTGCAGGAGGCCGCGCAGTTCTAGCCCCGGCGCGCGGCGCGAGGAACAGGCGCCAGGCGAACGCGGCCAGCACGGGCGCCTGCAGCGCGAGCCCCGTCCAGAACAGGGGCGCCTCGCCGATCGCCGCGGTCACCGCGAGCGCGAACGCCACGACCCCGACGTAGGCCGCCGGTCCGACGAGGCCCCGACCCGGCCAGGTCCGCACGCCCCGCGCCGCGCGCTCGTCCCCGGCGCGGTCGAGGGCCTGGTAGGCGGCCACGATCAGGGCGGCGGTCAGCAGCCAGCCCGCGTAGTTCGAGAGCGGCACGCCGAAGTGCGCGCCCGGGACCTCGTACTCGTAGATCTTGCCCAGGAACCAGCGGTCGCCCAGCCGGGTGACGGGGTCCACGGCGACGTCCATCCAGGTCATCAGGACCGCCGCGAGGATCAGGGTCCCCGGAGCGCGCCGCACGCCGACGTCCCCCGCGGTGCGCAGCGCTCCGCCCGCGGCGAGCGGCGCGCGCAGGAACACCGCCGCGGTCCAGGCGAAGTAGGCCAGGAACGTGTACGAGAGCGAGTCGAAGAACGGCACGCCCACCACCATCAGGTCGTTCTCGAGGGCGGGCTCCAGGTAGCGGTAGAGCCCGTAGGGGAAGCCCACGCGGATCGACGCCAGCTCCGAGGCCCAGGCGATCGCGTACCCCGCGGCCGTCATGCGCAGCACGCGCCACGCGCCCAGGTGCGTCACCCCGGCGACGAGGTACGCGGCCAGGAACGCGAACACGTAGGGGCGGTGCAGCACCGTCCCCAGGAGCTTCGCGGGCGCGGCGGCGAGCCAGTCCTGCATGGGCGGGCGCCGCGGGGCAGGTCCGGGCTCAGACCGCCGCCGGGCGGCGCGCCTCGGCCTCGCCGGGAACGCGGTCGACGCCGTCCACCGCGGGCGGCTCGGGCGGCTCGGGCGGCTCCTGCGCGCCCACCTCGGCCAGGTCCGGCGCGAACGGCCCCTCGGTCCGGGGGCCGAGCAGGAACGCGCGCAGCGCGGTCAGCGGCCGCGCGAACGTGTCGTCGACGGCGGTGGGCTCGAAGCCGCAGTGCACCTGGCACTGGTCGCACTTCTCGTTGCGGCCCAGGCCGAAGCGGTCCCAGTCCGTGTCCTCCATCAGCTCGCGGAAGCTGGACGCGTAGCCCTCCCCGACGAGCAGGTAGCAGGGCTTCTGCCACCCGAACACGTTGCGCGTCGGGTTGCCCCACGGCGTGCACTGGTAGCTCTGGTTGCCGGCCAGGAAGTCGAGGAACAGGCTCGACTGGTTGAAGCGCCACTTGCGGCCGCGGCCGAGCGCGAACAGGTCGCGGAAGAGCTGCTTCGAGCGCTGCCGCTTCAGGAACACGCCCTGCGCCGGCGCGCGCTCGTAGTTGAAGCCCGGCGAGACCGTCACGCCCTCGACGCCGAGGTCGCGGGCGAAGTCCATGAACTCGGCCACCTGCGCCGCGTCGGCGTTGTTGAACAGCGTGCAGTTGATGGTGACGCGGAAGCCGCGCTCGCGGACGAGGCGGATGGCCTCGACCGCGCGGTCGAACACGCCCTCCTGGCAGACGGCCTCGTCGTGCTCCTCGCGCAGGCCGTCCAGGTGGATCGAGAACGTCAGGTACGGCGAGGGCCGGAACAGGTCGAGCTTCTTGTGCAGCAGCAGCGCGTTCGTGCAGAGGTAGACGAACTTCTTGCGCGCCACGATGCCGGCGACGACCTGGTCGATCTCGGGGTGCAGGAGCGGCTCCCCGCCGGGGATCGACACGACGGGCGCGCCGCACTCGTCCACGGCTCCCAGGCACTCGTCCACCGACAGGCGGCGGTTCAGGACGTGCTCGGGGTAGTCGATCTTGCCGCAGCCCGCGCAGGCGAGGTTGCAGCGGAACAGCGGCTCGAGCATCAGCACGAGCGGGTACCGCCGCACCCCGCGCAGCTTGCGGCCGAGGATGTAGCTGCCGACGCGGTACTGCTGGATCAGGGGGACGCCCATGGCGGCTTGCGGGGTGGAGCTCCGGAACGGCCGGCTCGCGCGGCTAGGGCTGGGCCGTCGCGTGGAAGTCCCGCATCGACGGCAGGGCGAACACGGTGTCCTCGCGCTCGCCGTCCATCTCGGTGACGGACTGGACGCCGAGGCGGCGCAGCTTCTCGACCACCTGCTCGACCAGAAGTTCGGGCGCCGAGGCGCCGGCCGTGATGCCCACGCGGACGCCGGGGCCGAACCACGCGGCGTCCAGGTCCTCCGCGCTCTCGATCAGGCGCGACTCCAGGCCGCTCATCGCGCCCACCTCGCGCAGGCGGTTCGAGTTCGAGCTGTTCCGCGCCCCCACGACGAGCAGCATGTCCACCTCGCCCGCGAGCTGCCGCACGGCGTTCTGGCGGTTCTGCGTCGCGTAGCAGATGTCGTCGAGCTCGGGCCCCTGGATGTTCGGGAAGCGCCGCTTGAGCGCCCCGATCACCTCGCTGGTGTCGTCGAGCGACAGCGTCGTCTGCGTCACGTACGAGACCGAGTCGGGGTCGTCGATCTGGAGCGCCTCGACCTCCTCGACGGTGCACAGCACGTGCACGCGCCCGGGGATCTGGCCGCGCGTCCCCTCGACCTCCGGGTGGCCGGGGTGGCCGATGAGGATCACCTCCATGCCCTTCTTGTGGTAGCGCTGGGCCTGGTTGTGAACCTTCGTCACCAGCGGGCACGTGGCGTCGATCACGCGCAGCCCGCGGTCGTCGGCGGTCTGCACGACCTCCTTCGAGACGCCGTGGGCGCTGAAGATCGTGACCGAGCCGCGCGGCACGTCGGCGAGCACCTCCACGAAGATCGCCCCCTTCTCGCGCAGGTCGTCGACGACGTGGCGGTTGTGGACGATCTCGTGCAGCACGTACACGGGGGCGCCGTGGATCTCGAGGGCCCGCTCGACGATCTCGATGGCGCGCGTGACTCCCGCGCAGAAGCCTCGGGGCTGGGAGAGGATGACGTCCATGGATCGCGGGTGGGTGGGGGCGGGGGCGGGGCGGGGCTCCAGGAGCGGCGAGACCGGGCCGCCGTCGAAGTCCGGCTGGGCGGCGGGCGGCCGCCCCGGGGGGGCGAGGGGGCCTGGGGCGCCCGGCGAGGCCACCATTCTGGGCTCCCGACCCCCCGAATCAACCCCACCCGCGGCCGCCGCGAGGCCACCGCGCGGGGCTTCCCGTGCCGTTGCACGCCCGCGGAGGACTCCCGGCGGGCCGGGCAGCCGGCGGGCGCGCCCGGTCGGGGGAGCGCCGCGCGCTACCGCGCGAGCACGTCCCGCAGCGCCGCGTCGAGCCGGTCGACGTCCGCGTCCGAGATCGCGCCGAGCGTCGCGATGCGGAAGATCCGGCGCTCGAGCGCGCCCTGGCCGGCGTAGATCACGAAGCCGCGCTCCTTGAGCCCGTCGTGCAGCTCCGCGTAGCCGCGGCCCGCGGGCAGCGCGTACGCGCGCAGGCACGCCGAGCTCGCCGCCGGGTCGAGCCACGGCTCGACGCCGAGGTCCGACAGCGTCGCGCGCACGCGCTCGGCCAGCTCGCGGTACCGCGCCCGCCGCGCGCGCCAGCCCCCTTGCTGCGCGTGCTCGTCGAGCGCCGCCGACAGCGCGTGCAGCACGTGCACGGGCTGCGTGAACGCGGTCGACCCCGCGTCCTGCTGCGCCGCGTGCCGCGCCAGGTCCAGGTACACGCCGCGCGGCGGCTCGCAGGCCGCCGCCAGCGCCGCGCGGCGCGCGACCACGAACGAGATCCCGGGCGCGCCGTGCAGGCACTTGTTCGCGGTCCCGGCCAGGGCGGCGACCCCCCACCGCTCCAGGTCGAGCTCCTCCGCGCCGAAGCTGCTCACCGCGTCGACCAGCAGCGGCACCCCGGCGGCGCGCGCGACCGCGCCGACGGCCTCCAGGTCGTTCAGCCGCCCCGTGGTCGTCTCGTGGTGCACGACCGCGAGCCCCGCGAAGTCCGGGCGGCGCGCCAGCAGCTCCGCGACGGCCGCGGGCGCGACCTCGTCGCCCCACCCGAGGGCGAGCACCTCGTGCTCGATCCCGTGCGCCGCCGCGATCGCGGCCACGCGCTCGCCGTAGACGCCGTTCGCGACCACCGCCAGGGCGCGGCCGCGCGGGACGAGGCTCGCCACCAGCGCCTCGACCGCCGCCGTGCCGGAGCCGGCCACGAGCACCGCCGACCACGCCTCCGCCGGCAGGTCCGCGACGCGCAGGAGCCCGGCGCGCACCGCGCCCTGCAGCTCGGCGAACTCCGGCTCGCGGTGGCACAGGTCGGTCCGCGTAAGCGCCGCGCGCACGGCGTCGCTCAGCACCACCGGCCCGGGGTTGAGCAGCACGTGCCTCATCGCGGCGCCCCGTTCGTCGCCCCGCCCGTGCGGGGCGTCGCGAAGGCGCTGGCCCGCTCGAGGTCGGCGGCGCTGTTCACGTCCAGCCAGTGGCCGCGCACGTACTGCACGCGCACCGGGCGGCCCGCGTCCACCATCGCGTTCAGCAGCGCCGGGACGTCCAGCGCGGCGAAGTCCGGGCGACCCTCGAGGCCTTCGAGCGCCTCCCGCAGCCAGCGGCAGCCCGCGCCGCGGAAGCGCACCATGCCCACCCAGCGCCCCTGGGGGGCCTCCCGCGCCGCGCGGTCCGCGCAGGCCTCGACCCGCCGCAGGCGCACGTCGCGCCGCACGAGGCCGCGGTCGTCGGGCTCCGAGCACCAGGCGAAGTCGCGCGACCCGCCCTCGCCGGGCACGGCGGAGTCCACCACGACGACGACCTCGTCGGGGGCCTCGAGCAGCTCCTCGAGGATGTAGCGGCGGAACAGCAGGTCGCCGTAGACCACGACGCAGTCGTCCCCCAGCCGGTCGCGCGCGCACGCCAGGGAGGCGAGCTCGCCGGTCGTCGCGTGGTCGTCGTTGCGCACGACCTCGACGCCGGGCAGCACGACCGCCTCGCTGCGGTAGCCCGCGACGACCGTGACGTCCGCGACCCCGCAGGCGCGCAGCGCCCCGGCCAGGCGGTCCAGCAGCGGCGCGCCGCGCACCGGCACCATCGCCTTGGGCCGGTGCTCGGTCAGGCTGTCGAGGCCGCGGCCGCGCGCGGCGGCGAGCACCACGGCGCGGGGACGCGCCCCGCCCGCGAGGTAGCGCGCCCGGGCCGCCGCCAGCTCGTCGACCCCCTGCAGGCGGAAGATCTCGCGGAGCGGCGCGACGTGGTCCTCGACCCCGGCCACGCCGCGGTGCGCGCGGACGTCGCGCGCGAGCTCCTCCATCGCCGCCACCGAGGCGCGCAGCATGTGGTTGGCCCAGATGGCGAGGCGCACGCCGGCGCGCTCGAGCACCTCGGCGGGCGTCGAGTAGTAGGTGGTGGGCACGACCACGAGCGGACAGCGGTCGCCCCACTCCGACGCGAACGCGAGCACCTCGTCGGGCTGCGAGCGCTTGCTGTGGATCAGCACCGCGTCGGCCCCCGCCTCGCGGTAGCGGTCCGCGCGCCGCAGCGCCTCGCCGAGCCCGTGCCCGGCGATCAGCGCCTCGACCCGCGCGACGACCACGAAGTCGGGGTCGCGCTGCGTGTCCTTGGCCGCGTGGAGCTTGCCGCAGAACTCCTCGACGTCCGCCAGGGGCTGCAGCTCGCCGTCCAGGAAGCTGTTCTGCTTGGGGAACTGCTTGTCCTCGAGGCAGACGCCGGCGACGCCGCGCGGCTCGAGCTTGCGCACCAGGCGCCGCACGTTGTTGAAGTTGCCGTACCCGGTGTCGCCGTCCACGAGGATCGGGATCGTGGTCGCGTCCGCCATGAACTCGAGCGCGTCCACGACCTGGGTCCAGCTGACCTCGTTGTTGTCGCGCACGCCGAACTGCGCGGAGAGCGCCAGCCCGCTGGCCCAGATGCCGGGGAAACCCGCCTCCTCGACGATGCGCGCGCTGACGCCGCTGTGGGCCTCCATGAGGAACTCGAGCCCGTCGGACTCGAGCAGCTCCCGCAGCCTCGCGGCCTTCGACGACGTCGCTCCCATCTTTCCAGTCCTGGTCGGGCTCCGGCCGCGCCGGGCCCGCGCAGACTACCAGGCGCCGCCGTCGCCCGGGGAGTCCGCGAGCCGCGGCAGCACCTCGCGCCGCGCGCGCTCGAGGTCGGCGGGGAAGTCGATCTCGATCCACGGCAGGCCGGTGACGTCCTCGACCCCGAACGCCTCGGGGTCGGCCCGCACGAGGTCGCGGATCGCCTCCTCGTGCGGCTCGTCGAGGCGGTCGGACTCGACGTGGTCCTCGACCGCGGCCGCCAGGCGCGCGGCGACGTCGGGGTCGAAGCGGAAGAACCCGACGGACTCGCCCACCACCTCGAAGGGGCCCGCCGCGGGGTCGGGGCGCTTGCGGAACTCGACCGGGCGCCCGCCGCGCAGGCACAGCTTGACCGGCTCGTCGCCGGGCTCGAGCTCGCGGTCCAGCAGGAACGCGTTCGCGTGCTCCGAGCGCTGCAGCCGCGCCAGCATGCGCGCGTCAACTCGGTAAAGCGTTTCTCGAAGTGGCCCCGGGTGCGCCGGAAAATCTTCTGCGCAAGGACATAACGGATCGTCAGCACGCGGTCGATCAGGGTCTGGGCACTCGCCTCCGGGCAGCCCGCGCACTGGACGAACTGGTTCACCCAAAACGCGCGCCACTCCCGGAGCTGCCGCGCCATGACACTCCGCGGCGGACGCCGGAGTGCCTCCAGCGCCCCGATGTTCACCGCGGCCTGGTGGATCTCCGGGGCGATCTCCGACCGGAATTCGCCCGGATTGTCGGCGTAGAGCAGCAGCGCGTCTTCTTGCAGGGCGTAGAGGTAGGAGTGGTTCATGTCGCTCACAAGCAGGTAGCGCACATTGAGCGAGCGCATGCCGTTGACCAGCAGCCGCGTCATCCGGCAGAAGTCCAGGCCCCGCTCCACCAGGATGGAGGGCGGCTCCATTTTTCCGGGGCGCACGAACAGGGCTGCCAGTGAGGCGCCCGATTCCGCGCGGAGCAGGAAGGGCACCGTCCCCGTGGCTTCCACCGCTTCGCCGGGCGAGAAGGGCAGGGGGAATTCCCAGCCCAACACCTGCAGGAACCGGCGCGCGCAGCCCTGAAGGTCCAGCTCGCTTGCCTGCCACGCTTCACACAACGCCGTAAGCTCTAAGCCCGTATCCCTCATGGTATACCTTCTCCCTTGGTCACACTATATCCGCTTGCCTCGATGCGCCGCCAGATCACGTCTTCGCGGCGGCCGAGCATATCGATACCATCGGCCAGAAAAGGGCGGAG
>JAUIDW010000472.1 GCA_030428395.1 bacterium
GCCCGCGGGGACGCGCGACCTGTCCGTGGACTTCGGCTACCACGCGGCGTCGCCGCTCGAGGGGCTCGGGCCCGCCGCCTGGCGCGCGCGTCCGCCCGAGCAGTGGCCGCCGTCCCTGCCGCCGGACGCGACGCTCGACGCGCTGGCGCCGGGCGTCCTGCCCGGCGTGACCCTGATCGAGCTGCTCGCGCCCACGCCCGACGGCCGCGCGACCCTGGCGGCCGAGGCCGCCGCCGCGGTGCTGAACGCGACCGCCGGCGGGATCCACTACCCGCTGCCGCGGGCCGAGGTCCTGGACCGCCTGCGCGCAGCGCTCGCCGGCCCGGACCCCGAGCGAGCGGCGCTGCTGCGCCTGCTCGCCGAGCAGAACGCCCGCGGGCGCCGAGCCCCGTGACCCGCGCTCCGGCGCGGACGTGACGGGCGCAGCCGGACGCGCGAGGCGGCCGCGCGGGGGGCCCGCGGCGAGGGTGGAAACGGCCGCGCCGGCCCCGTAGGCTCCCGCCGCGCGGGGTGGGGGACACGGGCGCGCCGCGGTCTCGCGGCGTGCGCCGATCCCCGAGGAGACCCCCATGGAACCGATCCGAGACCGGCTGCTGGGCGGCGCCGCCCGCGCGCTCCGCGCCGCGGCGCTGCTCGCCGGGTGCGCCCTGCTCCCGTCCGCGCGCGCGCCGCGGGCCCCCCACGCACCGCTGCCGCGCGCGGTCGGCGACCTGGAGGCGTTCCTGCGCTTCGAGCTGCTGCCCTCCATCCCCCTCGTGCCCGGCAGCGGCGCGGGGATCGACCCGGCCGCGCAGCACAACCAGTACGTGGTGCCGACCGCGGAGGAGCTCGCCACCCTGCGCGGCGTCGTGCGCCGCCTGCTCGTCGGCGACTTCGCCGGGGCGCACGCGCTCGTGAAGACGGTCAGCGTCACCTACAACGTGGTCGAGTTCGTCGACTCCGGGACGGGCGGCGTGCACTACGTGCTGATGGAGGGCGTCCCGGGCAACCTGCCGGCGCCGGTCGACCACCCCTTCGGCGTCCGCGGGCTCGGGCGCAGCGACCCGCGCCGGCGGGGGTGGGGCACGTACGTGGTCAACCCCGCGCCGCTCCGCGCGGTGGGCTTCGGCGCGCCGCACCCGCGGGACGACCTGCACACCGCGGACCTGGCGGTCGAGGCGTACCTCGCCTCGGGCGGCCGGGTGCTGGCCCTGGCCGGGACCGACCGCGACCAGAACGCGCGCCCCGGACGCTGCACGGCGTCGCCGCACCCGTTCCGCGAGGCCGACGTCGCGCACGACTCCGCGTCGGTCTTCCACGTCGCCTTCGAGGAGCTGCACGGCGTCGACGGCGACGTGGTGCAGCTGCAGTTCCACGGCAACTCGACCTGCGCGGCCGACGTGTTCCTCAGCGCGGGCGTCGCCGCGGGCACCCCGCTGCTGGCGGGCCTGGCGGGCGAGATCCAGGCGGCCTCGGCCGCGGCGGCCGCGTCCGGAGGCGGCCCGGTGCTGTCGGTCGACGTCTTCGACCAGCCCGCCGACTGCGGCCTGCGGGGGCGCAAGAACGTGCAGCTGCGCTACGCGGCGGGCGTGCCCCACGACCAGCTGTGCACCGCGCCGCCGCCGGCCGCGGCCGCGCGCTTCGTGCACGTCGAGTGCAGCACGGCCGCGCGCCGGCCGGCGACGGCGCCCCAGGCGACGCCGGGGGCCCACCGCGGCGTGCTCGTCGACGCGATCCTGCGCGCGTTCTGAGGCGCCGGCCTCAGGCGCCGGAGACCGCGCGGGCCCCGGGCACGGGCACGCGCTTCAGGGTGCCCTGGGGCGGCAGGGGGCCGACCAGCGGCGCCACGTACTCGAGGTAGGAGTCGTCGATGTCGTCGTCGCCCTTGAGGTAGCTCGACGGCATGAGGCGCGTCTTCTGGGCGAGCTTCTCGAGGTCGACCACGCCGTACTCCGACGCGTACTGGGGCCCCGGCTTGCGCAGGATCACGATCGAGCCGTGCGGGCGCTCGCCCGACACGGCGACGTCCACGGCGTGGCGGCCGACGTCGCGCGCCTCGCGCGCGTCGACCTCCGACACGAGGCCGGCGAAGCTGCGCTGCGGGTAGCCGAACGTGTCGGCGCGGACGCGCAGCTTGGGCATCTCCTCGCCGAGCTCCTGCTTGATGTACGCGACCATCAGGTCGCCCAGGGCGCCGACGCCGGAGAGCTGGACGTTGCCGTGCGAGTCCTGCTCCTTCATGAAGTTCTGCGCCAGGTCCTTCACGTAGTGCCCGGCCAGGGCGTGGACGAGGTAGTCGCCGGTGCGCCCGCGCATGCCCTCGGAGATGGCGATCAGGCAGCGGCCGTGCTGCTCGACGCACGCGCGCACGCGCCGGATGAACGCCTCGGGGTCGATCGCGCCGTGCTCGGGCACGTACACGAGGTGCGGGCCGTCGCCGGGGTGCCGCCGGGCCAGGATGCTCGCGGCCGTCAGCCAGCCGACGTTGCGCCCCATGATCACGTCGATCTTGATCCCGGGCAGCGCCTCGTTGTCGAGGTTGTCGCCCATGATCGCCTGCGCGACGTACTTCGCGGCGGAGGCGAAGCCGGGGCAGTGGTCCATCTCCTCGAGGTCGTTGTCGATCGTCTTGGGGACGTGGAACAGGCGCACGGCGTAGTCCTGCTTCAGCGCCTGCTGGTTCAGGATGAAGGCCGTCTCGGCGGAGTCGTTGCCGCCGATGTAGAAGAAGTAGCGCACGTCGAGCGCCTTCAGCGCCTCGAGGATGCGCCGGCAGTCCTCCTCGTTGGGCTTGCGCCGCACCGAGCCCAGGGCGGCGCCGGGCGTGCCCGCGACGAGCTCGAGGGTCTCGCGCGACTCCTGGCCCAGGTCGACGATCTTGCCGTCCAGGATGCCCTGGATGCCGTGCAGGGCGCCGTACACCTTCTGGATCGGCTCGGCGGCGAGCGCGCGCTCGACCACGCCGACGAGGCTCTGATTGATGACGGCCGTCGGGCCGCCGGACTGTCCGATCAGGGCGTTTCCGCGCAGGATTTCCATGTCGTCGCCTGGG